>NZ_JAIEMO010000014.1 GCF_019752095.1 Nitrosomonas sp. | reverse complement strand
AAATACAGCGTAGGCATTAACGCGAGATTTCCACTTAAGATATGGGTAAAACTGTCCAATCAAGTGCGGCCACCTCTTTCTTCGCATCCATGTTTCGCAACATCAAACAGAAATTATAACTGAGAAACCATCACAGCCAGAGGATTCCAAGCGGCCTAACTCCGCTTGCGGATTTCAGGCATTGGTGCTGAGACAAACTAAATTAGGTGATTCATTTTGGATATTCCGGCGGTTGTAGAAGAGCACGTTTGACAATGTCAGCGACCGATTGCGGGGCAATGCTTTTGTTTCGACAATAGGACGACGCAATCCAGTCAGACAGCAGCTTTGCCCCTTTGCTTGCATTGCAGGAAACGCAACACAGAGCAATGTTTTCTCTTGTCACGATCCGTGCATCGTTAGTGATGTGCTCCCACGAGGCCTTTGACTTTCTGGTACTACACCAACCAAATTGAATACCGCAATAAACACAGCATATGTCTCTTGCAATAACTTCACTCTCTAACCAATCTGGGATATTCCATCGGTTCATTGTGGGTCAGTCCTTCGCTCAATGTCCAGACTTAACGGGATCAGGTCCATAACTAAGAGTTTTTTGTTTTTGCAAAGAATCACTCTGCGGGATCGAGGAAATTTTGTAGGATGATAGTTATTTAAAATTTCCCGGCGCGTAAAATGGCAACCAGCTGTGCCAGCGCTTGGCCGCGATGGCTAATGTGGTTCTTTTGTTCCGCGGTTAATTCAGCGGCAGTTTTGCCAAAATCCGGCACAAAAAAATACGGATCGTAACCAAACCCGCCCTCACCTCTGGGTTGATCAACGATTTCACCGTGCCACGATCCGTCGACGATGATCGGCTGCGGATCATCGGCATGGCGCAGCAGAACGATCACGCAATAATAATAAGCACGCCGATCGGATTGATTTTTCAGCGCTTCGACCAATTTCCGGTTATTGCGTTCATCCGACTTCGGCTCCCCGGCATAACGCGCCGAAGAAACACCGGGCGCACCATTCAACGCACTGACACAAATCCCTGAATCATCCGCCAAGGCTGGCAACCCGGAGTAGCGGCTGGCATGACGCGCTTTGGTCAAAGCGTTTTCAACAAACGTGCCGTAGGGTTCATCCACTTCGCCTGCATCAAAATTAGATTGCGGCACCACTGCAATGGCCAACGGCTCAAGTAATGCGCTAATTTCACGCAACTTGCCCTGATTATTGCTCGCGATCACCAGCCGCTTCAGTGTATCTATCATTAGGAGATTATTTTGGCAGCAAAACTTCTCTTTGCAGCGCAATCAACTCCTGAATACCCTGTTGCGCCATATCCAACATCGTATCCAGCTCTTTGCGACTGAAAGCGTTTCCTTCCGCAGTGCCTTGCACTTCGACGATACCTAGATTCCCGGTCATCACCACATTCATATCCGTATCACACGAGGAATCTTCGGCATAATCCAGATCCAGCATTGGCACGCCTAGATGAATGCCAACCGAAATCGCCGCGACATGATCCGTGATCGGCGAGGTTTCAATGAGTTGCTGATAAATCAATTTCTCGACCGCATCGTGCAGCGCTACAAACGCCCCGGTGATACTGGCCGTGCGCGTGCCGCCATCGGCCTGGATTACATCACAATCAATTTGAATGGTACGTTCTCCCAATTTTTCTAGATCCACCACGGCTCGCAACGAACGTCCAATCAGTCGCTGAATTTCCATGGTGCGCCCAGATTGCTTGCCTTTTGCCGCTTCGCGCTGCATCCGGGTATTCGTCGAACCCGGCAACATGCCGTATTCGGCAGTCAACCAACCTTGTGCCCGGCCTCTGAGAAAAGGAGGGACTTGCTCGCTGATACTGGCGGTGCAGATCACTTTGGTATCACCGAACTCAACCAATACCGAACCATCGGCGTGCTTGGTGTAATGGCGAATTATTCTGACCGGACGGATTTTCGCCGGTGTACGTTGATGGCTTCGTATCATGGCTGGCATTTTATCCCGAATGAGAATCTAGTTAGAAAAACGATAAGCGGGTTTACCCGGAGTGCCTGCAGATACGGTTAGAACGTCATAACCCTCTGCAGTTACCAAAATGGTATGTTCCCACTGTGCTGACAAGCTGCCATCTTTGGTGGTAACGGTCCAGCCATCCGGCAGATGGCGAATGGCCGCTTTACCTGCATTAATCATCGGCTCTACCGTAAAGATCATGCCTGGCTTCAATTCCATTCCGGTTCCGGGCCGGCCATAATGAAGCACTTGGGGATTTTCATGAAACTTGGCGCCGATTCCATGCCCGCAAAATTCCCTGACCACACTATATCCCACGCCTTCCGCCAGTTTCTGAATGGCATGCCCAATATCGCCCAGATGCTTACCCGGCTTTATTTCATCGATACCTCGCCACATCGCTTCAAAAGTAACCTCACATAAACGCTTCGCTTGGATAGAAGGTTCTCCAACGTAAAACATCCGGCTGGTGTCCCCATGATATCCCTCATAAATCACGGTAATATCAATATTAATAATATCTCCATTTTTTAACTTCTTTTGTCCAGGAACACCGTGACAAATCTGATTATTCACCGACGTACAAATCGATTTTGGATAAGGCGTATGCCCTGCAGGCGCGTAATTCAAGGGCGCAGGGATTGTTTTTTGCACATCGACCATATACTGATGACACAGCGTATCCAGCTCCTCAGTGGCAACGCCTGCCACGACATGAGGTGTGATGTAATCAAGCACTTCCGCTGCCAGTCGTCCTGCAACGCGCATTTTTTCTATTTCTTGCGGTGTTTTTATCAGTACCGTCATTATTAAATTATTTGATTATTGAGTGATAAATTCTGAAATATCATTAATTCTTGCTGGGTATATTATAAGCGCTCACACTTGCCTTGAACTAATTGCGTGTCATCAAATTGCTCAACTAATTTTTGCATCTGCTCCTTGATCGTTTGCGTCGGATTATGAATGATTATTTTCCTTAGCAAAACACTACGATCTTCTATCTTAGCATTGGCAACACCTTTTTTCTCGGTCTCTCTTAACTGTTTCAACGCATCTTTTTGATCATAAAACATACCCAAAGAAATTGCATTCTTCCATTGCGTTTCATCTTTGACACGAAAACTAACAACACCAAGATTTCTTAATTTGTTAATTTCACGATTGGCAGCTTCTTTATTCGGGAATGGTGAAATATATAACCAAAACATAGTGGTATTACCCGATTCCTCCAGGCTATAAAGCAGCTCAGGGAATAATTCCGATAAAACTGTCAGAGCATATTGTATTTGCTCTTCGTAAAAATCACTCCAAATCAAGCAACTTTCATGTGCCGAAACTAATACTATCTTTTCAGGATTTACTTGGCTCGGCATGAGTCTATTTCGCTCTTCAGAAAAGAGCTGATTGCCTATCACATAGGTTATATTCACTAACAGTAAAATAATAAAGATTATTTTCATTGAAAAATAAAATATTATAATTAACAAAGATCAGCTTAATTTTGTTGTTAACGTGGTTATGCCTTGTTAAAATACGCTGTTATTTTTCTAACATGTCTAGCAACTTTTGAAAGACCTTTTAAAAAACGGAATAAGAAATATGAAAATGATTAAAATGATGATAATGCTCGCAGCATTTGCTATGGTTGCGCCAATTTCGGCTGAAACCACAGAAGATGCTGCTCCGGCTGATGCTCCAGTTACTCCTGCTGATGCTCCGGCCGCTCCTGCCACAATTGAAGAAATTGCAGCGGGTGTATGCGCAGGTTGCCACAATGCAGATGGTAACAGCGTTATTCCAATGAATCCTATCTTGGCCGGTCAGCATGCCGAGTATATCACCAAGCAGCTGATGGATTTTAAAGCAACCGGCGATGAACCGCCCAAACGCAATAGTCCTGTCATGTCCGCCATGGTAGCAGCGCTGTCACAGGAAGACATGAAAGAGCTTGGCGCCTATTATGCCAAACAAAAAACCATTCCAAGCCAAATAACAGCCAGTGAAAGACTGCTTGAAGCAGGCAAAATTATTTACCTCGGTGGAAACATTGAGAACGGCATCCCAGCCTGCGCTAGCTGCCATGGTCCCAATGGCTCCGGAATTCCGCCACATTACCCTGCACTAGCAGGACAACACGCCGAATACACACTGACGCAACTGGATCTGTTTAACAAAAGTGAGCGCGCCAATGACAATGAAGTCATGTTACAAGTAGTCAGCCGCATGAGTGCAAACGAGAAACGAGCTGTATCAGCTTATATTTCTACGATTCGTTAATTTAATTATCGAGAGTATCGATTAAAAGGTGGCATTCGCCACCTTTTTTAACTTTCACTTTATACAAATCAATAAAGCACCACGCCGCAAGCGACGAGGAATTAAATCCGGCAAAGATTAAACATTACCAGTCCTTAAATATTTTCTCTGCCGCAGATAATGTTTTTTCCAATTCATCGTCTCCATGCACCGACGACACAAAACCTGCTTCAAATGCCGACGGAGCAAAATAAATACCTTCCTCCAGCATGGCATGAAAGAATCGGTTAAAGGCTGATTTGTCGCATTGCATCACCTCGGCAAAGCTGCCGGGTATATTTTTATTAAAATACAATCCAAACATACCGCCAATAGATTGCGCACAAAAATCAACCCCATGATTTTTAGCTATAGAGGTAACACCATCGACCAATTGCTTCGTTCTGTTGAATAATTGATCGTAAAAACCAGGCGCTTGAATCAACTTTAACGTAGCCAATCCCGCTGCAACGGCCACCGGATTACCGGACAAAGTACCCGCCTGATAAACCGGACCCAGTGGCGCCAGGCACTGCATGATATCGCGACGTCCGCCAAATGCCGCCATCGGCATGCCACCACCGATGACTTTGCCCAATGCAGTCAGATCAGGTTTGATCTGGTACAATCCTTGCGCGCCCCCTAGCCCGACACGAAATCCCGTCATCACTTCATCAAATATTAATACACTGCCATTTTGCGTACAAAATGTCCGAAGCTTGGTCAGAAAATCAGCTTGTGGCGCTATCAGATTCATATTGCCGGCAACCGGCTCGACAATCACCGCAGCGATCTCTTTGCCCCATTGGTTGAATGCGGCTTCAATGCCTGCTATGTCGTTGTAGTCCAGAACAATCGTATGACCGGCTGTTTCCGCCGGCACCCCGGCGGAACTAGGATTACCGAAGGTTAATGCACCCGAACCCGCTTTAACTAACAAGGAGTCATCGTGACCATGGTAGCAACCTTCAAATTTAATGATTTTACTTCTGCCGGTAAATCCCCGCGCCAAGCGGATAACGCTCATGCCTGCTTCGGTACCGGAGCTCACTAATCGCACCTGTTCAATGGATGGAACCAATTGACAAATCAATTGCGCGATTTCCAGTTCCGCCTCAGTAGGTGCGCCAAAAGTTAAACCATTCTGTGCCGCAGTCTGAACCGCCTTAACGACTTCCGGATGCGCATGACCCAAAATCAAAGGACCCCATGAGCCGACATAATCGATGTACGATTTACCGTCTGCATCCCAGAAATAGGCACCTTCGCCGCGTTGAAAAAAAACCGGCTCACCACCCACCGATTTAAACGCACGAACTGGAGAATTAACGCCGCCGGGAATATATTGCTGAGATTGTTCAAATAATTGATGATTACGTGAAGTCATTTAGTTACTCATAAAAAGAATTGATAAAGATAACCCGGATTCAAATGTATTACAGATTTTGTGTAAATAAGTGCGCATATTGCGCTGCTCTAAGCTTAATATTTTTAGCCTGATACAAATCGCTACAAACGGCAATGGCATCACATCCGTTATCAATCACCATTGCAGCCGCATTGGTCAACTGGATTCCGCCAATCCCGACAATTGACGTTGTTACCGTTCGCCTTGCTTGATTGATCAGACTCATCGAAACCGGTGTCGCATCCGGTTTGGTCACTGAAGGAAAAAAAGCGCCGAAGGCGACATAATCAGCCCCTTGTTTTTCTGCTTCAATCGCCAGATTCAGATTGTTATAACATGATGCGCCAACAATTTTTCCTTGCTTCAACAATTTTCGCGCATCGGATACTGATGTATCGTCCCGCCCCACATGCACTCCGTCCGCATCAATCTCTATTGCAAGATCAATATGATCGTTGATAACTAGAGGAATTTCATACTTGCTGCACAACTGCAACAATAAGCTGGCTTGCTTCTTACGTAAAACGTTATCTGCTGATTTATTGCGATATTGAATACACCCCGCCCCACCCGCTAGAGCTTGTTGCGTCTTATCCAACAGATCATGGGTATCCTCAGAATCAGGAGTTATCGCATACAACCCTCTAATCCTCCGGCTTTTCAACGACCGCACCGACATTTTCGTCTTCACTATCTGCAATATCTTTAACCCAGAAAAGCCGGTTGGGAATATATTGCCCCATACCGGGACGGAACCCAGCTTGCAGTGCATGCCAGGTATAATCCTGCGCTTCTATTACACTTTCACTAATGGATAATCCATTGGCTAACGATGCGGCGATCGCCGATGCCAGCGTACAACCCGAACCATGATAAGTATGTTCAAGCCGATTCCACTGATCTGATCGCACCATGCCATCAATGTCAAACAAGGTATTCGTCACCTTCGCTGTATTCTCGTGCGTGCCGGTTATCAATACATATCCACATCCCATATCCAACAATCGATGCGCACAAACATTCAAATCCAATCTGCTTTCATTACCGTCACTATCCAGCTGCGCTAGATGTCTTGCCTCCAAACTATTGGGCGTTAATATCGTAACCTGCGGCAACAATAAATCACGCATCGCATCAATCATTTCTTCGTTAGCGAGCTCATCCCCGCGTCCGGAGGTCAGTATGGGATCCATCACTAAAGGGATATGAGGGTAATCAGAAATGACTTCCGCGATAGCAGCAATATTTTCAACGCTACCCAACAAACCAATCTTAAACGCGTGAACCGGCATGTCTTCCAACACGGCTCGCGCTTGGTCTACAACCCATTCGGAATCCAGCGGCATTACTTCATCTACGCCTGCTGTATCCTGGACAGTTATAGCCGTCATGACGGACAATGGATGACAACCCAAACTGGCGATAGTCAACATATCCGCCTGCAGACCTGCCCCGCCACTAGGGTCATTGGCAGCAAAAGAAAGTACGATTGGGGGTGGCTGTAACATGCATTAATACCGTAAAATATCATTTTAACCTAAAAGGACACTGCTATCTATCATGCCTACCGAAGAAAATGGTCAATATAATCGTTATATGTGCTTAATTTGCGGCTACATCTATGATGAAGCCTTAGGTTCCCCAGATGAGGGCATTGAACCGGGTACGCGCTGGGAAGATGTGCCAATCAATTGGACCTGCCCGGAATGCGGCGCGCGTAAAGAAGATTTTGAAATGGTAAAAATTTAAATGCGTATCCTACATACGATGCTGCGAGTCGGAAATCTCGAACAATCACTGGCGTTTTATTTACAAGTTTTAGGAATGAAATTACTCCGCCGCAAAGATTACCCGGATGGCAAATTCACTCTCGCTTTTGTAGGTTACCAGGATGAAGCTAATGGTACCGTACTGGAACTGACGCACAATTGGGATACACCTTCTTACAACCTGGGCGAAGGTTTTGGTCATATTGCTATTGAGGTTGAGGATGCTTATCAAGCCTGCGAGAACACCAAAAAAATGGGTGGCAAAGTAACCCGTGAAGCTGGCCCGATGAAGCATGGCACGACAGTCATTGCATTTATCGAAGATCCCGACGGCTACAAAATAGAATTTATTCAGAAAAAACATCCAGATCAATAATCACTCAGATTGCCGGGTAACATCCATACTGAAATCAGCTATCCCTGCAATAAAAAAATTGCCGGTATTTTATTGATGTCTGGCAGAGAGCGTCGCCATTCTTTGATCGATTTAGTTGCAATCCTTTCACGGACAAATGTCAGGTCGGTTGCAACGCACAAGTCGGTATTGTCATTGCACACTTTGACGAGTTGCTCGAGCAATTTCTGGTTACGGTAAGGGGTTTCAATGAAGATCTGCGTTTGCTGCAGATTGATCGATACTTTTTCCAGTTCTAATATTTTACTCGCTCTGGCTACGCTCTCAACCGGCAAATAACCATGAAAGGCAAATCGTTGCCCATTTAAGCCTGATGCCATCAACGCTAGTAATATAGATGATGGCCCGACCAAAGGCACGACAGGAATATTTTTTTTATGTGCCAGCCTGACAAGTCCGGCTCCAGGATCCGCCACTGCCGGGCAACCCGCTTCGGACAGCAAGCCCACATCATGCCCAGCCAAAATTGGATCCAGCAAAGACAACAAATCTTTTGCCTGCGTATGCTCATTCAGGGTCTGCATATTTAATTCCTGCAGAGGACATTTGCAATGCAACTGTTTCAGAAATTGCCTCGCCGTCTTAGGATGCTCAACGATAAAATGAGAAATTTCCGCAACACATTGTTGCACTGCCGCCGGCAACACCCAAGCGATATCGGTTTGACTGATTGGCGCCGGAATCAAATAGAGCTTACCTGTCATTGAAATGATGAAAGCTTTGAAGCATCACACGTAACACCAGAACTAAAATCAGCCACACTAATGCAGCGTTCTGGGAACACTCAGGATAAACTCCGGTATGGCCACATCAAAATGAAAACCATCTTCAGCCGCCATCTGGTAGCTTCCTTTCATTGATCCAACTGAAGTAGAAATCACCGTTCCACTGGTATATTCAAAGCTATCACCCGGCTTGAGCAATGGCTGTTCGCCCACAACGCCCAACCCGCGCACTTCCTGAGTAGTGCCATCACCGTTATCGATAATCCAATGCCTGCTGATAAGCTGAGTTGCCACTGACCCCTTATTCGCAATGGTAATGGTATAAGCAAACACATGCCGATCCGATTCTTCATCCGACTGATCGGGCAAATATATGGTACGAACATTGATATCAATTTCATACTTCTTCTCTTCGGTCATCTTTTTGTTCCAAACTGTTTTACGTTTTCAACAGTAGTTTACCAAGAAACAGCTGTATGATTATTGGAAATATTATCCATTAACAATCACTCTTTTACGCGCAGCCTGTCATTTGCGGTTAAAATAACGGATTTGAATATTAAGAGGTTATTTCCATGTACCGTCTAGCACCCAGCATTCTTTCTGCTAATTTCGCCAAATTGGGTCAAGAAGTCACCGATGTGATTGATTCAGGCGCAGATATTATTCATTTTGATGTAATGGACAATCATTATGTCCCCAATCTAACCATTGGCCCCTTGGTTTGCGAAGCTCTTCGCCCAGTCACTGATGCAATTATCGACGTGCATCTGATGGTACAGCCTGTAGATCGCATTATTCCTGATTTTGCCAAGGCTGGCGCCAATATCATCTCATTTCATCCGGAAGCCTCAAATCACATTGATCGCACCATCGGATTAATTAAAGAACAAGGCTGCAAAGCAGGATTAGTGTTTAATCCTGCCACACCATTGCACTATTTGGATCACGTGCTCGACAAACTGGATCTAATTTTGATCATGTCGGTCAATCCAGGGTTTGGCGGACAGAAATTCATACCTGAAGCACTGAACAAACTACGCGCCGTCAGAAAGCTTATCGATGCGAGTGGCAAAGACATTATGCTGGAAATCGACGGTGGCGTGAAAGTGGACAACATTGCCGAAATCGCTCGTGCCGGTGCCGATACTTTCGTCGCTGGTTCTGCGATTTATCAGGCTCGCAATGACTCTGATCCACATCGATATGACAGCGTCGTTGCTGCATTCCGGGCTGAGTTAGCCAAAGCTTAATCAACCACAACTTTACGAAAATATCGCTTTCCACTATTCCAATGAATCATATCTCTTCTGGCAACACAGCTTCAGCTAAAAAAATAACATCTCCAATAGCGATCAAGGTCATCATGATTGATCTGGACGGCACATTGCTCGATACCGCTGAAGACCTCGCCTTATCCGCAAACCTGATGCTGAAGGATCTGGGCATGCCAGAACAATCGACAGCAACGATTCGCTCCTATATCGGGAAAGGCATACAAAAACTGGTCAAACGCACATTAACCGGGCAACTGGATGCAGAACCCGATGCCGCTTTGTTTGCCAAAGCATTGCCGATTTACGAACAACATTACGCCAACAATTTGAGTGTAAATACGCGCCCCTATCCCGGTGTTGTCGAGGGCATACAAGCCTTGCAGCAAGCCGGCTATAAATTGGCCTGCATCACTAACAAAGCTGAAGCATTCACCATACCGCTGCTGCATGCGACAGGATTATTTGAAAAATTTGAGATCGTTCTGTCAGGCGATAGCCTCCCCAAGAAAAAGCCGGACCCCATGCCGCTCATACATATTTGCAAGCACTTCGATGCGCAACCGCATGAAGTGTTGCTGATCGGCGACTCATTGAATGATGCGATCGCCGCCCGAGCAGCCGGTTGCCCTGTATTCTGTGTACCCTATGGTTACAATGAGGGGCGCGATGTGTACGAACTGGATTGCGACGCGATCGTCGAGACGCTGCTGGATGCATCAAAACTGGTTAAAAGAATCGCTTAGAAACAAGAATGACCGAAGCCGAATTCAATCAGCTCGCGCAGCAGGGATACAATCGTATTCCCATAGTTCTGGAAACTTATGCGGATCTTGATACCCCTTTATCGATTTACCTGAAACTGGCCAACCAACCCTATTCCTATTTATTGGAATCGGTACAGGGTGGCGAGCGCTTTGGCCGGTTTTCGATTATCGGGCTACCGGCAACAACGCGCATGGTGGTGCACGAAGACACGATCACCATAATAAATCACGACGCAGTCGAAACCGTCACGGTTAGCGACACCCTGGCCTATATCGAATCCTATCTGGCGCGATTTAAAGCCGCTCCGTGCCCGGCCGGAAATTCCCGCTTCTGTGGTGGACTGGCTGGCTACTTCTCATACGATACTGTGCGCTACATCGAGCACAAACTTAAAGGCCACACCAAGCCGGATAGCTTGAATACACCGGATATCTTGTTGTTATTGTCGGAAGAACTGGCCGTGGTAGACAACCTCTCCGGCAAACTCTATCTGATTGTTTATGCCGATCCGGCGCAGGAAAATGCTTATCAAACCGGACGTCAGCGGCTCAAGGCTCTGCTGGCAAAGTTACGCCAGCCGGTAACGATCCCAACCGAACAAGGCGTTACTTCCGGCGCTGCCATTGCGGAATTTCCTGAAGCAGCGTTCAAAGCCGCTGTTGAGCGGGCCAAGCGCTATATTTATGATGGCGATATCATGCAAGTGGTGTTATCGCAACGCACCAGCAAACCCTACACCGCATCGCCGCTGGCGCTCTATCGCGCACTACGCAGCCTCAACCCTTCTCCCTATATGTTTTTCTACCATTTTGATGATTTTCATGTTGTCGGCGCATCGCCTGAAATATTGGTGCGCCTGGAAGGCGACACGGTCACTGTGCGCCCGATTGCCGGCACGCGTCCGCGGGGCAAAACCCCCCAGGAGGACGCCGCATTGGCAGCCGATCTGCTAGCCGACCCGAAAGAAATAGCCGAACACGTCATGCTGATGGATCTGGGCCGCAATGATATCGGTCGTGTGGCACAAACCGGAACCGTCAAAGTCACGGAAAAAATGCAAATTGAAAATTATTCCCATGTCATGCACATCGTATCCAATGTGGATGGCAAACTAAAACCGGAACTCAGCGCGATTGACGTGCTGCGCGCCACGTTCCCGGCCGGCACTGTAAGCGGCGCACCCAAAGTGCGCGCGATGGAAATCATTGACGAACTGGAAGTCTCCAAACGCGGCGTGTATGCCGGAGCAGTCGGCTATCTTGGATTTAACGGTGATATGGATCTGGCCATTGCGATTCGCACCGCTGTGATCAAGGATGGCCAACTGCACGTGCAGGCAGGTGCGGGCATCGTTGCTGATTCAATCCCTCAAAACGAATGGATAGAAACGCAGAATAAAGCCAAAGCTATTTTGCGCGCGGCAGAACTGGCCGAGAATGGATTGGATAGTAAAATCTGAAAGCACCTCGCGATTACTTGCTGCTAACTCAGTATAAACTCGTTTTTTAGATGAGTGCTCTCATCGCTAAAGGTCAATACCCGCATGCGTGAGCAACACATCCCGCGTTCTTGAAGGCTCAAACACCACATCAAAGCACCACTGACCAAAACCGCCCTGCTCATTCACTGTTTTGATCCAGATTGCCATTGCTGCACGCTTGACTTTGTTTTGCTCGTTGTCCACGCCTTTGACTTCCAGCACCAGTGTTTTGCCATTATTTAGCCGGATCAGATAATCCGGTACAAAATTGCGTGAAGAACCGCGCCATAAATAGCGAATGACAAAATCCAAGTGATCATTTTTAGCCCACGCCACCACTTGTGGAGCTTTCTCACAAAGATCCGCCACAACTTTTTCCCATGCACTATCGTATACCGCATGACTAATTTGTGATTTATCAGTAGCCAGACAAGGTCTGGTTGTCATCCAGGGCCGCATCTGCGCTGTAGAACCAATCGGATACGTTTCATCAAATATCGCTTCAAGCTTTTCGACATTCTGCGCGCTGATAAATCGGTTCACATGTCCGACCACGGTATCCATGTTCAATGCAAACAATATCTGCTTACGTGTGGGGTCTTGATGCCACAGACTTGGAATATTGAGCTTCTCGCTTTGCAGAAATGCTTCAACGATATGAATCAACTGGATCGCAAGAAACTGCTTATCACCACTGAAACTGTCCGCGCTTTGCAAATACAATTTTCTCGCTGCGCGGAAGATTATATTTTGTAAACGAAAATCCTCCACGGCTTGTTCCAGATCAATCTCCGATGCCATCGCCAGATTGGCAAATCCGGTCAATGATGGCGCCACTTCGGCATTCAACGGTGTTTGCATGGGATCTAACGTTAACGACTCAGTTTTCTCCCAATCCAGCGTCAGTTCCTGCTTCAACACATGATCAATGCGCTGAATATTGGGCCAGCGGATTTCCAGGTGATTGCGATCCGGCTCCACCTCGACGCGCACACTTGGTTTGGGTGGACGCAACTCGATTTCACTGTTATCACTGATTTCCTGAAATATTGATAATGGCACGCCAAAAATATTAACGTACTCCGGCAGCAACAAACCATCTTGGTCCATGTCATACGCCACGCGTCGCAAACCGCGCCCGATCACCTGCTCGCACAGCAGTTGACTGGTAAACGCGCGCAACCCCATGATGTGGGTGACATTCGCAGCATCCCACCCCTCTGACAGCATGGCCACCGAAATTACATTCTGCAATTGCTGCCCCGGTTGTCCGCGTTTACCTACAGTATCAACCAAAGCCCGCAACTGCTCCTGTTGCTTGAGAACCAGCAAAGCCTCAGTCTTGTCGGACGGCAAGCCGGCAGCTTGAATAATCGCCGTCAATCGCTGCTCGTAGTCGGCATCTTTAGTCACCGACTCACCCCGTTCGGCTTTTTCCAGCACGCGCGAATCGACCCTTAACGTTCTCTCCGGTGCTTGCGTACTTTTGATCAAACAATCGCCACTGTTGAAGAATTTTTCGATACGCGCCGCCGTTTCGGTACGATTGCAAACAGTCAGCAACACGGGCGGGATGGTATGCCCGCTATCCGCCCAGGCCTGCGCTGTCTCGCGCCAGTCATACGTCAGGATGGCATAGGCTTTTTGCACCAGGTCCGGTAAAGGATCAGTAACGGCTGCTTTACGATTTAAATCCTGAC
The DNA here is from genome assembly GCF_019752095.1 of Nitrosomonas sp. Taxonomy (GTDB): domain Bacteria; phylum Pseudomonadota; class Gammaproteobacteria; order Burkholderiales; family Nitrosomonadaceae; genus Nitrosomonas. Next base: position 87,942 of record NZ_JAIEMO010000014.1, on the reverse strand, counting down.
TGACTTCAACTTCACGATACAAATGGTACAGCTTGCTGCGATAGCTTCTGGCATTCGGCAATGCATCATCGCGCACCACAATGCGCGGCGTTTTAACCAACCCCGCCTCAATCGCATCATTCAAGCCAAAGTCCGAAATAATCCACTCGAACAAACCGGCCTCGGTATTGGTCTTGCCTGTGGGTGCGAATGGTGTCGCCGACAGATCAAAGCAGCGGCGAATGCGTCGGGTTTTATGGATGCGATCCAGACCGTCAATCCAGCGCGTCGCCTCGTCCAGATCAATCCCCAATTCTTCCGCTTCTTTCTTGCTGACTTTCAATTCCGCCGGTTTACGGTAAGCATGATGCGCTTCATCGTTTATCACGATCAGATCCTTGTACGCCGCCAGCTTGCCCAGCACACGGCGGGTAAACGCTTCATCGCTTTCCCGGCCTTTTTTAACCACCGATCGATCCTGTTCTTTCAGCGCCATCAAGGTATGCCAGTTTTCAATCAGCAACTCGGTCTGATTGAGCCGCTGCCGCATGGCTTCGTTCGGGCACAGGCGGAATTCGTCATAGACATTCTTGTCATGCCCTGGGTACAGCACCTGCAAACGGCTTTTGACCGTCAGCCCCGGCGTCACAATCAGTACGGCTTTGGAAAAACGAGGATTCTCGGGGTAGTGCAGCGCATTTAACACTTGCCAGGTGATGATCAATGCCATCAGCGAGGTCTTGCCCGAACCCGTCGCCATTTTGTTGCAAATGCGCTCCCACGGCCCGCCGTCGCCCGGCAGGAAAATTCCCTGCTTATAGTCTTGCGGTGCTTCCAGCCACCAGATCAGCGCCTCAATCGCTTCCAGCTGGCAAAAATAAAAAGGATATTGCCGTGGCCCGCCGCTCCAGCGTTTCTCGTCACTGTCCCATTCGCCGCGATCAAACCAATGCTCCAGTAATTGCCGCGTGACGCTGGTCACGCCGGGCCAGCCGGCATCACGCCAGCTATCCAGGCGCTCTCGAATGGCATTGACGCGTTCCAGTTTTTCCACGCGCCGCGTGTTGGTACGCGTGTCATACAATTCATACGCCGCCGGACGGCGCCCTGGCTGGATACTGAGCAGTTTGCCGTTTTCATCCTGATCCCAGTAGCGATCCGGCTTGTGATACGGCGAATTGATAATCAGCGAAGATTGAGGTTTGTCACGCATGACCGTGTGTTACTCCCGATCCAGATGAATCACTTTGAGCGATTCGATGCCGCGATCATCGACGATCTTCACCGCGATACATTCGTTCTCCCCGGCGGCAAACGGCAGCGACACGGTGCCGTGAAACTGTTCCAGCAATTCTCCGTTGAGTTCGGCACGGATATCCTTGCGCAATTTGTGCCACCCGTCCTTGGCCCCCGCCATCGGGAAAAACACCTGACGCGGAAACAGCGAGCGATTGTCGTAATCGGTATCCAGCGCCCACATCGCGATATTCTTTTGGCCGCCGGATTTCAGTTCACCGGTTTTAGTATCAAAATAATCAAAACCGCGCACTTCAACTTGATAGCAATCGTCCTTGACTTGCCTGACTAGCACATCCGGTTGCCCCATCAACCAGAACGACTCATTGCTGGCGCGCCCCTTCTTCAGATCTTCGGTCAGCAAATCAGTATTCATCTGCACTTTCAACGCCATGATGCCCTTGATGTTGTCGATATCCTTGGCGGCCTCCGGATCAAAGGTAAAGGCGCAGAACACCAACATCTTCGGTAATGGAAACAATCCACCCGCTTCGCGCATGGCGATTTCCACCTGGCGCTGTTCCAATGCCGCATGTTCCGGCCCAAAGCTCACCGCCACTTTGTCGCCGCTCTCGTCCACCGTGCCGACGGCATGGATATATTTCGCTCCCGGCAACGGCGTCAAATCGACCAACTGAATTTTCTGCCCGCCTTTGCCGCGAATTCCCGCCTTGAGCAATTCATCGCGCCATTGCGCATGCCGTGACGTCGCACCTGAGCGCGCCACCGCCACATCCGCTTGTTTCGATTGCTCGACTTCATCCAGCCCAAGCACTGTGGCAAACGGCACCGCCTCCACCGTGAACGGGCCGGTAATGCGCAGTTTGTTTTTGGATACGGCAGGCTGGTCATACAGAATTTCAGAATCCGCATGCGCGGCGATTGAATCATCCATTTGCTTTTGCATCGTCTGTCGCGCAGCGTGGAAGGCATCGAAGGGTTTTCTGGCAGCTTCCGACCAATCAGCGGGAAACTCGAACGGCACTTGCCACTCTTTCAAGCCGTCATCATTTCCACTTTGATCTTGATCGTCTCGCCCACTTTTCCCCTGATCGTCATGCCCGCGCAGACGGGCATCCACACCCTTTGCCGAATCACTGGATTCCCGCCTGCGCGGGAATGACGGCGCATCGGAAAGGGCGACATTCAACGCCGCCAGCGCACTTTCAACCGCCGGATGCATGCGCGCATAAATCTCGTCGATATCGGGATTATTGGCGATGGATTTTAGCGTGACGTGCGGCACGGTTTTGTAGATGAAGCCGCTGCGCAAGCCTTCCTGTGGAAATTTCAGGGCATAATAGTCATAGCTTGCGGTCATCAGTCGCTGCTTGGCCAGCGTCACGGCTACGCGCGACGTGTCACAGGTAATCCAGCGACGTCCCCACTTTTCGGCAACGTAAGCAGTAGTACCGGAACCGCAGGTGGGGTCGAGTACCAGATCACCGGGATCGGTGGTCATTAAGAGGCAGCGTTCAATTACTTTCTGATTCGTCTGAACAACATATATTTTATCCTTTGCACCAGCGACATCTGCCCATAGATTACCGACAACTGAAGCAGGGAAATCTTTAGAAAACTTGACATATCTGATACTTGTTTTACGAGCCAAGATACGGTTAGCCAACACTAATCTACGATAGCCAATTTGCGATGTTGACCATGTGCGGTTTCTTGATAGCTCATAATGCTTTCCTTCAAACTCAAGGGAAAACATTTCATGTTCTCTAGCTGGCCGATTTGAGGTCAACGAAACATCTTGAAACTTCTGGTCTGAACCAAATCTCACATGCTCTTTCTCGTAAGAATCAGAAATATTGTTATCCACATCATCAAAATCCTTTAGTAAAGGTTTGAATTTTTTCACAAGTCCTTCTCGATTTTTTGTATACCAAACCAAGTAATCACTAACAGGTGATAAAAGGTTACTTGTCTGAGCCCCAGTTTTCTTAACAGTAATAACGCTCACAAATCCTTTGATCCCAAACGCTTCGTCAAGAAGATTTCTAGTCAAATGCAAATTTTCATCTGAAATCTGCACAAACACACTTCCCGATTCGTGCAACAGTTCCTTCGCCAATAACAACCGGTCGCGCAGATAAGTCAGATACGAGTGGATGCCCAATTCCCAGGTATCGCGAAACGCCTTGATCATTTCCGGTTCTTGAGTCAAATCTTCATCTTTTCTGTCTTCCACTCTTTTTTCACTTACAAACGGCTGAAAGTTGGAGCCGTATTTGATGCCGTAGGGCGGGTCGATATAGATCATCTGCACCTGCCCGGCCATGCCTTCCTTCTGCAACAGCGAATTCATCACCAGCAGGGAATCTCCGGCGATGAGCCGGTTTGACCAGTCGCGCTCGTGTTTGTAAAAGTCGATCGCCTCGCGTAACGGCAAGTTCTCAAACGGCGCATGAAACAAATCCGGCTGAATAGCGGCGCCGCTTTTTCCTTTGCCTTCTTTCATCTTTTTCTGCACTGCCGCCAGAATGGTCGCCGGGTCGATCCGTTCATGCACATGCAGCGACACGGTATCGACAGCAAAGCTTGTGCGCTCGGCTTTGCCGGCCCAGTTCAGATACGGTGACTGCATGCGCTTGAGTTGCTCCAGCGCCGATTGCATCCGGTCTTTGTCACCCGATGCCAAAGCGTCGTCAATCAGGTTCTCAATCGTGGAACGGTGACTGTCGAAATTGAGCGCAGGATCGATGTGCGGATCGTATTGCCAGAGCGTTTTGCCTTCCACGCCATCCGAGTGCGTATCGACCATGCCGACATGCGGATTGTTGGTGCGTTTGTCGTCATGGCGGTAACTGAGCACTTCCGATTCCTGATTCTTGGCATTTGTGCGATCCGGCGCCGGTTTTGCGGCTGATGGTTTTTTAGCGGTCGCCGAGCCTTGTGGTGCCTGCTGCAATTCAAGCGAAAATTCATCATCGAGCATGGTTTCTTGCTGTGGCTTTTGGTTTGCGCCATTGCCTGCCTTCTTGTCTTGGTTCTCTGCCATGATTGCGTATTAATTTCCTGATATGAAGTAAGGCGCACCGCCATTGACCCCATGGATTCTACCAGTGAACAAACGCTTAGCGTCAGCGTTTTATTGAGCCAATTAACCGTCTTCTGTCATTCCGAGCAAGGTGAAGAACCTTTGCGCGTGAGCAATAAGATTTCTCGCTATGCTCGAAATGACCGGTATTGAAAGGTGCCTTAGCTCCTTTGGCTGGATGGTTCTGTTAGAATCAGGCTCATTGCCGCATGGATTACTCTCAGATGTTATACGTTTCTTTTCAATTAGATTCACCCACATGAATACACTTTCCCCACTTGATAACGTTCGCATCATCCTCAGCCACACCAGCCATCCCGGCAATATTGGTGCGGCGGCGCGGGCGATGAAAACGATGGGGTTGAGTTCGCTTTATCTGATTAATCCCCGGCTTTTCCCGGATAAAGCAGCCGATGACCGTGCGGTCAGTGCACGCGATATTCTGGAAAAAATAAAGGTCTGCTCTGAACTAGATGAAGCGCTGGAAAGCACCGTGCTGAGTGCCGCAATCACCGCGCGTCCGCGCGGTCTATCGCATGATATTTTCAATGCGCGGCAGGGTGCGCGGGAACTATTGCGCTATGCGCGACAGCAGCCGGTGGCTTTGCTATTCGGCGCGGAAACTTCCGGCCTGACCACAGCGGAGGTGAGCAAATGCCAGATGATCATCCACATTCCCGCCAATCCGGAATTTTCTTCTTTAAACCTGGCAAGCGCTGTGCAGGTGATGGCGTATGAGTTGCGCATGGCGCTGATTGAACATGAGGAGCCTATCCCCCCAATTGGATCACCGGCCAATTTCAATGAGCTGGAATTATTCTATGCGCATCTTGAGCAAGTTATGATTGCCAGTGATTTCCTCGATCCGCAAAAGCCCAGGCTATTGATGCAGCGCATTCGCCGATTATTTGGCCGCGCGCGGTTGGAGAAAGAGGAAGTGCAGATTCTGCGGGGTATTTTGACCGCTTTAGGTAAGCGTTGGTAAGTGTGATGTGTGTTGCGCTTGAAGAAAATCCCGTTAATGCACGATTGTCATTCCGGACAAGATGAGGAATTTGTGTAGATTTTTGGCGCTGCTCGGAATGACAGTTAAGTGAATTCTTCCTGGTTTTCTTTGATCAACGTGCCGACGCCCTGATCGGTCAGAATTTCCAGCAGCAGCGCATGTTCCACGCGCCCGTCAATAATATGGCAGGATCTAACGCCTTTCTTGACGGCATCCAGCGCCGACCCAATTTTTGGCAGCATGCCACCTGAAATGGTGCCATCAGCGAATAATTCATCGACTCGCTGCGCTGTCAAACCTGTCAGCAGGTTGCCATCCTTATCCAGCACGCCGGGTATGTTGGATAACAGAATCAGTTTTTCCGCTCTGAGAATTTCCGCCAATTTACCCGCGACCATATCGGCATTGATATTATACGATTCACCTTCGGCACCCACGCCAATCGGCGCGATAACTGGGATAAAATCCTGCGTGTCGAGTAGCGCGATGAGCGTCGGATCAATCGATTCAATTTCACCGACCTGCCCGATGTTAATCCATTTGCCTGCGGTTTCGCGATCCGCCATCAGCATTTTTTTGGCACGGATAAAAGCGCCGTCTTTGCCCGTCAAGCCGACGGCTTTGCCACCATGACGATTGATCAGATTCACGATATCCTTATTGACCGATCCGCCCAGTACCATTTCAACCACATTCATGGTTTCGTCATCGGTTACGCGCATGCCCTGGATAAATTCGCCCTGCTTGCCGACGCGCTTGAGCATATCGTTAATTTGTGGACCACCACCATGCACGATCACCGGGTTCATACCGACCAGTTTCAACAGCACGACGTCACGCGCAAATCCGTGTTTGAGATTTTCTTCCACCATCGCATTGCCACCGTATTTAATCACAATGGTTTTGCCATGAAAACGCTGGATATACGGCAAGGCTTCGGCCAGAATTTTAGCTTTGTTTTTTGCTGTTGATTGGGAAATCGTCATGTTTCTTTAGATCTCTATTCAAAAAATTTCAAATAAAAACGTATTGGCACGGGATCAGGCAGCTATCACTCACGAGCGATCTGCAAAAATTTCTCCTCACGGATTAAAGCAAATAAGCTCAATTCCTGCCATAAACGGCCTTCCGTATCCTTGTACTGTTTAATAACGCCTTTGGGCAGTTTCTTCTTGGCAGTTCTGGTAGAGGTAAATTCAGATAAATTTCTGATTCCTAGCATGCTGTTTACGATGAATCCGCCATACAGCTTATCACCGGGCGACGCCAATAATATTCGCGATTTTTGATTGAACGGCATGGAATCTTTTCCCAGATATACACCTAAATCTGTAATCCCGTAAAGATTACCGCGTACATTAGCCACACCCAGGAACCAGGGTTGCGTCAGCGGAACATGTGCCAATTTTGGTATCGGTATGACTTCACTGACCTCTGCCATCGATATCAAATAGCGCTCCTCACCCACTGCAACGCCGAGCACCGCTGATGAGGTTTCGCCGTTACCCGTGGTTACTCTAGTTTGGTTGATTGTTTGCTGCGATTCTTTTGTACTCATGTTGTTTGTTAACCCGTGCTTTGGCTAACGGATTGTTCGTCATCAGGCTATTTTACTGTATTATCAGGCATGAAAATTTGAATTCTGTGGAGTTAATCAAATGAAATATCTCAATTGGCAGTGGCTGCCTCTTTTACTATGCTTTCCATTTTTAACAGGCTGTCCTTTGTATTCAGTAAGCACGGCTTCAGGATCGAATTCGTATATCTCTGAAGATCGTAGAACCAGCGGTATTTTTATTGAGGATGAAGGTATCGAACTCAAAGCTTCACGGCGTATTCATCAACAATTTGGTAATAGCGTCCACATTAATGTGACCAGCTACAACCGGATCGTGCTATTAACCGGAGAAGCACCTACCGAAGCTATCAAGACGAATATTGAAAGACTAGCCATGGGTGTTGATAATGTGCGTCGCATCCACAATGAAATTGCCATTGCCGGTAACACTGCATTGTCATCCCGCAGTCATGACACGCTACTGACTTCCAAAGTGAAAGCGCGTTTCCTGGCTCAACGTAAGTTCCAGATCAATCACGTCAAAATTGTTACTGAAAATGGCGTTGTGTACTTGCTCGGAATGGTGACGCGCGAAGAAGGCGATAACGCCGCCCAGATTGCCAGTTCTACTTCTGGTGTACGCAAGGTTGTTAAAGCATTCGAATACCTTAATTAATGCTTCCAAGTTAGTTTTTTCCATGCTGCCCGCTAACTTGGTCGCCGAGCTACAACGCGCGTTTCCATCCGATCGCTTCTATACCGATCCGGTGGATTGCTATTCTTATGCCTATGACAATAGTCGCAAGATTTTTCCGCCAGACGCTGTGCTATTTCCCTTAACCACGGAAGAAGTGTGCCATATTGTATCCTTGTGCAATCAGTATCATGTCCCATTGATTCCCCGTGGCCGCGGTACCGGCACAGCAGGCGGCAGCTTACCAGAGTTTGGCGGTATCGCCTTATCGCTGGAACGCATGCTGAACATCATCTCGGTTGATCCCGCCAATCGAGTAATCGTGGCGGAGCCTGGCGTTTTGAATCAAACCGTGCAAGATGCTGCCAAGCCGCATGGTTTTTTCTGGCCACCGGATCCTTCAAGCGCGCAATTTTCGAGTATTGGCGGTAATATTGCCACCAGTGCAGGTGGGCCGCATGCCGTGAAATACGGCACCACACGTGAGCATGTTTTGGGCTTGAAAGCCGTGACCGGTACGGGAGATTTAATTACAACCGGCTGTTACACTACCAAAGGCGTAGTCGGCTATGATTTAACTCGGCTATTGATTGGTTCCGAAGGAACGCTGGCTGTTATTACCGAGGCTACTCTCAAACTCGCAGCACTTCCCAGTGCTGTCGCTGGTATTACAGCACATTTCAGCGATCTCTCAAGTTGTACCCATGCCATTGTCAATATTATGGCACTTCCGCAACTACCAAGCGCACTTGAATTTCTGGATGCTGGATCACTCAATCTCATTCGTGGCCGCTATCCGGATATGTTGCCGATGAATACCCATGCCATGCTGATGATTGAAGTCGATGGCTTTGGCGAAGACATTACCACTTCAATTGCCGCCATCCTGGAAGCATGTCGCAGCGATGGATTAATTCGCGCACAGCAAGCCAACGATACGGCAGCACTGTGGCAAGCACGCAAAGCCTTATCACCGTTGTTGAAGGAAATTGCCCCGAAGAAAATTAACGAAGATGTAGTAGTACCGGTAAACACCTTGCCGCAATTTCTAGCAGGCCTGACAAAACTTAACGATCAGTATCAATTACATAATGTCAATTTTGGCCATGCAGGCAATGGGAACATTCATGTCAATCTGTTAATCAATCCTGACGATGCAGAAGAAGTGGCTCGTGCTGAGCACTGCCTGGATGAAATATTTGATTTAGTGATCAGACTGCGCGGCACACTATCGGGCGAACATGGTATCGGCAGCGAGAAGCGTGCTTTTGTGACGAAAGAGATTGATGGTGTAACGTTGGACTTAATGAGAAATATTAAACAGCTATTCGATCCAAACAACATTTTGAATCCGGGAAAATTATTCCCAACTAAGACTTAAACTTTGACTTTTATTTCTGCGTTTACAATACCTGGATTATTCCAATTTCCCGAGCAAGTATTGTAAACGCAGCATCAGCTTCTTATTACATTAATCTAGAAAAAGAAGTAGTGATCTACCAATAACGCGACAAACAGTAGCGCCAGATAAAGGATTGAATAACGGAATGCATCTCGTGCCAGCTGATCACTGTAGTTACGATAAATTTCTATCGCGTAGTACATAAAAACACCATTAAGCAGAATAGAACTGACTAAATAAATCAAGCCACTCATTTGCGTAATATAAGGCAACGTAGTTACCAAACACAAGATAATGGTATATAGCACTACATGCAATTTTGTAAATTGATCACCGTGGGTAACTGGCAACATAGGCATGCCAATTGAGGCGTACTCTTTTTTTCTATAGAGTGCAAGGGCCCAAAAATGCGGCGGTGTCCAAGCAAAAATAATTAGAAATAACAACAGTGCATCACTAGTAACATCTCCGGTTACTGCAGCCCATCCCAATACCGGAGGCATTGCGCCTGATGCGCCTCCAATAACAATATTTTGTGGCGTTAGAGGTTTCAGGATCACTGTGTAAATAATGGCATACCCCACAAATGTTGCCAATGTTAGCCACATTGTTAGTTCGTTTACCCAGTAGTACAGAATGAATAGACCTAATCCGCCAACCAGTAGCAGAAAGAACAAAGTTTCGGGAACGCTTACTTTCCCTTGTGGCAATGGCCTACCTTTAGTACGTGCCATTACAGCATCCATTTTTTGCTCTACAAGACAATTCAAAGCGGCAGCAGCACCTGCCACTAATGCTATGCCTAGAGTAGCTAATAACAAAATATCGACTGGTACGGCGCCTGGAACAGCCAAAAACATTCCGATTACCGCTGTAAAAACAATCAACGATACTACGCGAGGTTTTGTCAATCGATAAAATTGATTAATTCGCGAAGCCGTTTCATGCCAAGCTATACTGGTAGCCATGTCATTATCTCCTATGTTTATTCTTAAATATTTTCATTGTCTTGTAGCACCCTGCTAGCGCAGGACGCATTAAGTGTTAGTGTTCGATTTGTGAAACGTGTAGCAACCGCTTCAAATCGTGGCCCATTTTGGTGCCATCCACATCCTCAGGGAAACGCATCATTAAATTTCCGATTGGATCAATTAAATAGATATGCTTTGTTTGCGTTTCTTGAGTCTCTATATACCCGAGTATTTCGCTATCTTTTGCACTGACAAAGTAAGTGCCTTCATATTGCTTAATCAATTCATCGTCTGGTCTAACATCGTCATTGATTAACCAGAGACGCTCAATTCTATGCTTTTCCTTACCTTGTACTAAGCGCACTTGACGCATGAAATAAAGTTTTTTAATGCAAGCTTCGTCACATTGCCCAGAATCCACCGTTACCAGAACCCATTTACCATGAAGATCTTTCATGCGAAGGATAGTATTATCATTCTGATTAGTGCCTATTCCTGCGACTTTGACAATAGGTATCAAATCGCCATAGTGTGTGCTTTTTGGCCTATATTCCGTAAAAAACAAGACATATGACACAATTACCGGAGCAGACATTAAAGCCAGCAATAATAAGAACTTACGTCTATTTGACTTCTGTAGTTGTACGTTTGACATTCAATATTATGAAAATAACTATTGTTGTAATTGCTAATGAAAACCATTGTACTGCATAGCCAATATTTTTCGATGCGCCGGAGTCTGGCTTATCCCATGATCGCTTCAAACCGTCTTCAATTGCATCTTTTTGTAAGATCATAATGGGTTGCATTCTCAAGCCCGTTATTTCTTGATATCTATCCAGACTAAATCTGTTCCAAACTGGCCCTTCCTCTATTGCGCCAGAAATTTCAAAAGTTCTTATCTCTGGTGATATCACCGTGCCAGTAATTATGACATCTCCCGGATCTGTTGTAATCAGAGGTAAAACGGATCTGTCATTCCCAGTTGCTATCCAACCTCTATTGATCACCACGTGCAGTGAGCTATTCTTGATTTTCAATGGGCTAAGAACGTGATATCCAGCGCGCCCCTGATAGGTTTTATTGTCCAGAAATATCATATGATCTGCGAGATATTCACCGCGTATTTCAACATCGCGATATTGATAATCAGCTAATTTAACTGGGCTTCCCGGCAAAGTAACCACAGGTTGCGTCGCATACTTTTCTAGTTGCTCATGCTGCATACTTTTCTCATCAGCTCGAGACAATTGCCACTTACCTAACTCGACAAAAATTGTTACAAACAAAATAGTCAGTACAATTGACCATAATTTTGGTTTAAAGCGGTATCCCATTACAATCATTTTTATCTACTTAAGTACTTGAGATGTACTGCTTTGTCTGATTAGGTTCTTGCAACGAATAAGCTTCTGAAATTAGGGTAAAATTCTTAATAATTCACTTGAACCTTTAATTGATTCCAGCTTCGCTGGCAACTTGGACGATAAACCTATATTTCCTAAGTTTCGTAAAGCTGGAATCTTGATTCTGCGGTATCGGCTACTTACATCAGGTAAACAAATATAAACAACCCCAACCATACCACGTCAACAAAGTGCCAGTACCATGCCACGCCTTCAAAACCAAAATGATTCTCCGGTGTAAAATGTCCTGCGGCACTGCGGAAATAAATCACGATCAGCATGATTGTACCAATTGTCACATGGAAGCCATGAAACCCTGTCAGCATAAAGAATGTAGAACCGTATGCGCCGCTAGTCATTTTCAGATTAAGATCATTATAAGCGTGCACATATTCATAAGCTTGGCAGCCAATAAATAATGTACCCAAAGCTATCGTTGCCAACAGCCACAGTTTTAACCCGTCACGTCTATTTTCCTTCAATCTCCAATGCGCTATCGTACATGTAACACCTGAAGTTAAAAGTAACAACGTATTGAAAGCAGGCAATCCCCATGCTCCCATCGGTGTAAAGGCTTCATGTTCACCAGGGCCGGAGGTTGGCCATGCACCATCATAAGTAGTCCAGAATTCATTTCCTAACGCAGAACTTTCAGCTTCCAACCATGGTATGGACAAATTTCGCATGTACCATAGTGCACCAAAAAATGCACAAAAAAACATCACTTCCGTCAAAATAAACCAGCTCATTCCCCATCGAAATGATTTATCGACTTGTTGATTATATCGTCCACCTTCACTTTCTCTGGCGACAGTACCGAACCATCCAAATAACATATAAATCAGGATAGCAAAACCGATTCCTAACAAGCCGTAACCAAGCTCAATTTTATTCATGGTTAGGGCGGCACCTGATCCCAAAAATAATACCGCGGTCGATCCAATGATCGGATACATCGACGGCGCTGGGACATAATAGTGTCCAGACTCTTGACTCATTCTTATCTCCTCCAACTTTATGATTTATTCAATTTCTAACTAAGAACCAATTTCACCAACAACATCACACCCAGCACAAAAAGCAATCCTCCAATAATTCCACCTACGACGACATGAATTGGTTTCAATATTGCCGCATCATTCTCAAGACCACTCTTTTTGCGAATTCCTATAAAGGCAGAAAATACTGCCTTAGCAATTTGCCAAATACTTACGCTAGTTTGTTTTTCAGTAACTTTATCCATACCTTAGCTTCCTTATTCTGCAACAAAACTTCAGCTACCGGGTAATTCAAAAAAAGTATATGAAATAGTCACCGTATCTATATCTGTAGGCAGGTTTGGCTCAATCACGAATTGCACTGGCATTTGCCTGGTTTCATTTGGCTTAAGAACCTGTTTTGTAAAACAAAAACACTCAAATTTCTTCAGATACTTATCTAGAAAACGTGGGCTATAACTGGGTATTGCTTGCCCATTAATTTCTCGATCTGAATCATTTGTAATTTCGTACATCACATTAACTGGCTCACCTGGGTGAATGCGAGCACTAGTTTGCAGCGGTTTAAACTGCCAAGGTAATCCTCTTGTATTGGCATCGAACTGAACTGTTATCCAGCGCTCCTCGTCCACCCAGTTATCCTTCACCCGTACGTCCGCTTGTAGCAGATTGTTAATTCCGGTTACTTCGCAAAATTTTTCATAGAACGGTACCAAAGCATAACCAAAAACAAACATAACTAACGTGAAAATTAATAATTTTTTCAGCATTAATACATTAGCTTTTGATTTACTAGTTATCATTGTTTGAAAATAACCATTAAATAAATGGCTAGCACCATAATTAACAGAATAATTCCTGTTCTAAGCTTCTTACGTTTTAATTCTGGGTCTTGTGACATACGTTTTGCTACCTTTAATTAACAACAGGTGGTTTCTCAAAACTATGGTATGGCGCCGGAGTAGGCAAATGCGTCCATTCCAATGTTTTCGCACCTTCCCATGGCATCTGCGGTGCTTTTTCTCCACTACGGATACAACTAATCATAATGTAAAGGAAAAGCAGTTGCGTCAGTCCAAACCCAAATGCGCCAAGGCTAGAAATCATATTAAAATCTGCAAATTGCAAATTATAATCAGGAACTCTACGTGGCATACCTGCCAAGCCCAAGAAATGCTGAACAAAGAAAGTTAAGTTAAAGAAGAACATGGACAACCAGAAGTGCCACTTACCTAACGTTTCATTGTACATACGACCGGTCCATTTCGGTATCCAGTAATAAGCGCCAGCAAACAGTGCAAACAATGCGCCTGATACTAAGACATAATGGAAATGCGCAATCACATAATAAGTATCCTGAACTTGAATATCAATTGGAACAATCGCACAAATCACACCGCTAAATCCGCCAATCACGAACAGGAAGATAAAGCCGATTGAAAACAGCATCGGTGTTTCAAATGTCATTGAGCCACGCCACATGGTTGCCGTCCAATTAAATACTTTCACTGCGGTTGGAACAGCGATCAACATCGTTGCATACATGAAGAACAATTGACCGACTGCCGGCATACCTGCTGTGAACATATGATGTGCCCACACAACGCAAGATAAAATTGCGATCGATGCAGTCGCATAAACCATTGATGAATAACCAAATAACGGCTTGCGCGAGAAAGTTGGAATTATCTCAGAAATAATTCCGAATGCAGGCAAAATCATAATATAGACTTCCGGATGCCCAAAGAACCAGAAAATGTGCTGAAATAAAACTGGATCTCCACCACCGGCTGCATTAAAGAAACTTGTTCCAAAATGGCGATCTGTGAGTAGCATAGTTACTACACCAGCCAGAACAGGCATAACCAGAACCAGCAAATAGGCAGTAATCAACCATGTCCATACAAACATAGGCATCTTCATCAACGTCATGCCAGGCGCACGCATATTTAAGATGGTTGTGATGATATTAATTGAGCCCATAATAGAGGAAGCACCTAAAATATGAACAGAGAAAATCATCAAATCCACGCCCAAGCCACCCTGTGTCGAAAGTGGTGGATAGAATGTCCATCCTCCCGCTGCGGCACCACCTGGAACAAAAAATGATCCAATTAGTAAAGTAGCTGCCACCGGCAATAACCAGAAACTCCAGTTATTCATCCGCGCAAAAGCCATATCGGGCGCACCAATCATCAATGGTACCTGCCAATTAGCAAACCCCACAAAGGCCGGCATAATGGCACCGAACACCATGATTAGCCCATGCAACGTAGTAAATTGATTAAATAACTCAGGTTCTAGTATCTGAATACCTGGCTGATATAATTCAGCCCGAATACCCATAGCCAAAAAACCACCTACCAAAAACATCGTAAAACTAAACCAAAGATACATCGTACCAATATCTTTGTGATTAGTCGTTGTAACCCAACGCATTATCCCACTGGGATGATGATCATCATGTCCGTGACCATGTGTGTCACCGTGTACTGCTGCCATAGCTATCTCCTTTTTACTTATTTTCTACATGCATTGATGTCTTGACTGCAGACGCGCTTAATTGAGTTGCCACCCATTGTGCATAATCATCTGCTTCCATGACTTCTACCACGATCGGCATAAATGCGTGATCCTTACCACACAGTTCGGAACACATCCCGCGATATATTCCAGCCTTATCTGCTGTAAACCATGTATCGCGAATAAAACCCGGAATCGCATCCTGCTTAACACCCAACGCTGGTACCGACCAAGCATGAAGCACATCATTCGCAGTTATCACAACGCGTACTTTTTTACCGACTGGAACGACCACATGATTATCAACCTCCAACAAATAGTGTTCGCCCTTAGGTTCTTTATTCTCAATTTGCGCCCGCGGTGTCGAGATTCTACTAAAAAAGCTAATGCCTTCACCTTCGCCTTGCAAATAATCATAACCCCACATCCACTGGTAGCCCGTTGCTTTGATTGTCATATCTGGACTCGAAGTATCCTTCATCGCAATAACAGTCTTGGTTGCAGGCCATGCCATAACTACAAGAATAATACAAGGTATTATAGTCCAGATAACTTCTGCTGCAGTACTGTGATGAAAATTTGCTGCCTTGTGACCCACAGACTTTCGGTGCTTAAGGATGGAATAAAACATAACACTAAATACACCGATAAAAATGACCAAACATACCCACATAAGCCAAATATGCATATCATATGTTTCTTTTGCGATGATACTTTGCGGCTCTGGAAAATTATATCTAGATCCCAGAGATCCCACCGCCATGCTCGAGTACAAAGCAAGAGCGGACACCCCCGCCAGGGTTACTACTGATTTACTTCCCATATTTCCCCCTACATGATTACAAATTTTACAGACTTCAGGTACGACTATGAACGCTACAAACCTGAACCATTTTCTTGTTCAGCCAGTTTATGAATTTCATACGTTACAATCTAATTTTATTAACACCACACCATGATTGACGATAATCATATTTCTTTGGCCGAATTTCCTTATTATCCGCAACTTAGATTTTCTTAGTTATAGATACCTTCTACATGCTAATTAATCAAGTGGAAATTCTAGCATGTCACTGTTGCTCAAACAAGGAAAATTCATGATTTTTATAGGAATATTCCCATACTTATAATATGGTATTGCTATAAGAGGACAGCTAAAAAACATTGCGTAAAGTAAAAAAATTATCTCAATTCGCAATGCAGCTTACTGCTTTTTCTTAAATTCATCTCAAACGAATTTAAATCCTGGAACCTCAGCACCTGAAATTAATCGCCATCCAAGGCAAGCAGATCAAACTAATTTAATCAGCAACATGACAAACAGGACTACCGCAGCAATTGGAATGACGAAACTCATCCAATCGGAAGATGTCCCTTTGGGACTATTCTTTATCATATGCCGAGCTCTTGGAAACAAGACAACAATAAACATCACTAGCGCCAAAGCAGCAATAATTTGCATCCAATCCATGATTAATTCCTCTCTTTGAAATTCTTTTATCCAAAAAAAACCCCGGTTTAACCGGGGTTTTATGGATTATTCTAAAATCCAGAAATTAATCGTCATTGCCCATAATACCCAGTATTTGCAGCAGGCTAATGAAGATATTAAAAATTGTCATATATAAACCAATAGTAGCCAGCACGTAATTGGTTTCACCACCATGAATAATGCGACTGGTGTCATGCAGAATAAAGCCACTCATGATCATAATGACAACAGCAGATATCATCAATGACATAGCCGGTATTTGCAGGAATATGTTAGCTAGGGCAGCTAATAGTACTAACAAAAACCCTACCATCAAGAACCCACCTAGGAAGCTGAAATCTTTCCGAGTAGTCAGCACATAAGCAGACAGTCCCATGAAAATAGCTCCTGTTCCAGCGAACGACAGCATAATGATATTTCCACCATTAGGAAGAGATGCATACATAGTTAATATCGGTCCCAGTCCAAATCCCAGCAAACCAGTAATCAAAAATACAATTCCGATTCCAGCTGGCGAATTTGCAAAACGGGGCAATACAAACATCGCAATAACCATCCCACCAATAATTGATATCAAATAAGTCATAGGCGGCATGTTCATCATCATTGATATGGCAGCAGTAAATCCGCTGAATAACAATGTTAAAGACAAAAGCATATATGTGTTACGTAATACTTTATTCGTTGCTATCGCAGAAGGTGATCTTTGCGAAACGGTTGATAAATTTTGATTCATTATTAAATAGCCTCCACTGTGAAATTTATAACAAACTATTCTAACGATCGATAAGACTACTATATGAAGAATATAGTTCAAAGCATAATATCATGAATTATGCCGTATTTTTAGGCCCTACTCGTTTGAAGTTTTTGCCAATGTGAAATTATACACAAGAAAAAAACCTCCTCGTTCGATTAATGTAATATTCAGACTAATTAGCCCTGCGTCAAAATTAGCAGCACCTGAATAATTAATGCGCTTTTCTCCGACCAATGAGAATGCACTAACAGTACGAGAAAAATTAAGTTCTTCGATAGATTGAAATCGACCGAAACTGCGATACAGATCCATCAGCTGATCAAGCTGTTCGTCGCTTATTGTTTGCCTTGCCTCTGGCGCCAAGTGAAGCAGCAGCGCTTGTTTTTCCCAGCTTGAAATTTCAGTTAATATTTGGGCAATTGCAGGTTCTGCACTTTTACTGTAAAAATCTTTTTCACGACCGGTATAAAAATACAACATAGCCACTAGTGTCAGCAATACGGCTACAATGAATCGCAATGTTTGAATCTGCATAGGCTGTAAGCAATAGAGTTAGTTATAAATTTTTTTCTTCCCAAAGTTCACCGCTTAATCCACCATTTAACTGAGCGATACCAAAATGCTGATAAGCCGCTGTCGTTGCCATACGTCCTCTTGATGTGCGTTTCAAGAATCCTTGCTGAATTAAGTATGGCTCTAACACATCTTCAATCGTGTCGCGCTCTTCACTAATCGCAGCAGCGAGATTATCAACACCGACCGGGCCACCACTAAATTTTTCCAATACGGCTAATAGCAATTTCCGGTCCATGACATCCAGCCCGATCGCATCAACGTCCAACATGCTCAAAGCAGCATCCGCCACAAGGTGAGTAATATGCCCATCTGCCTTCACCTGGGCATAATCACGCACGCGGCGCAGCAACCGGTTAACAATTCGTGGCGTGCCACGCGAACGGCGAGCAATTTCTAGCGCACCATCGGATGAAATTTGTACTTTCAATAACCCGGCAGAACGAATAACTATCTTGCCAAGTTCTTCCGGCGTATAAAATTCCAGGCGTGACACAATACCGAAACGATCACGCAGTGGATTCGTAAGCATGCCAGCACGCGTCGTTGCTCCCACCAAAGTAAATGAAGGCAAGTCGAGCTTCACAGATCGCGCTGCCGGCCCCTCTCCTATCATAATATCTAATTGATAATCTTCCAGCGCCGGATAAAGAATTTCTTCTACTACGGGTGAAAGGCGATGAATTTCATCGATAAACAGAACATCATTAGGCTCCAGATTAGTCAATAAAGCCGCCAAATCGCCCGGACGCTCCAGTACCGGACCAGAAGTTTGCCGCAAATTAACACCCATTTCTCTGGCAATAATATGCGCAAGTGTCGTCTTACCTAATCCGGGCGGCCCGAATAATAAAACGTGATCTAGCGCTTCGTGTCGATTCCTGGCAGCTTCTATAAATATCTGCAGTTGCCCACGAATTTTTTCCTGACCGACATACTCCTCAAGTTGTTTAGGACGTAATGCCCGCTCTAATATTTCTTCTTGCGAAGATGAGGAAATAGCAGTTATAAGCCGATCGGTTTCAATCATTCATTACCCTCGTGATTTTCTACTATCTCTCTTTAGATAATAATTGCAACGCCTGGCGTATGCCATCGGACACCATCGTATTCGAAGAAATCTGCTTAATAGCCCAACTGGCTTCACGATCGCTATAGCCTAATGATAACAATGCATTGAGAATGTCACTCTCACTGGTTGACGACGCAGCATGATCAGAATTGAACACTGCCAAGTCCAATTTATCTCGCAATTCAAGTAATAAACGCTCGGCCGTCTTTTTTCCAATACCAGGCACTTTTACTAATCGCGCACTATCTTGAGAACCCACCGCACGATGCAAATCAGCTACGCTCAAGCCAGATAGAAGTGCTAATGCTGTTCTTGCACCTATACCGGAAATTTTTACTAACATTCGAAATGTCCGGCGCTCCAGTTCTGTCGCAAAGCCAAACAGCAAGTGCATATCTTCACGTATTACAAGGTGGGTATACAAAGTAACTTGCGTTCCGAGCACGGGAAGATCATAAAAAGTACTCATCGGCACATCAATCTCATAACCAACTCCGTGCACTTCCAGCAACACCTGGGGCGGATGTTTTTCTAACAATGCACCAGTTAATCGCCCAATCAAACTAACCGTCCACGCTTCATTCGGTAGCCAGTTGTCGCGATTCTTCCCAAGCCAAGCCCGCCATTCGCATGGCAAATGGCACAAGCCAAAGCATCAGCCGCATCGGCACCTGGACTTCCGGTCAGTTTAAGTAATCGCATCACCATTTCTTGTACTTGATCTTTTTTTGCATGACCATTTCCAACAACCGCTTGCTTAATTTGCAATGCAGTATATTCAGCCACCATTAGATTATTCATGACTGCTGCACAAATTGCCGCACCACGCGCTTGCCCCAACAATAATGTTGATCTAGGGTTGATATTGACAAAAACCTGCTCTATGGAAACGTGTTGTGGACGATATAAGGCAATAATTTCGGTTAAATTATCTAAAATCAACTTAAGACGGAATGACAACTCACCTTCCGAGGTCTTAACGCTGCCACTGCTGACGTAGGTTAAATCGCTTCCATTCTTGTCTATCACGCCAAAACCAGTAATGCGTAATCCTGGATCTATACCAAGAATACGGATTTTCTCACCTCATGGCAGCTTTGTTTATGACTCTTCAAGTACAACTGTAGTATATACATTCTGCACATCGTCCAAATTTTCCAGCGCGTCTAATAATTTCTGCATTTTTACCGCATCATCACCCGAAAGTACTGTTTCATTACCTGGCTTCATAGTTACCTCGGCCAATTCTGCCTTAAAACCCGCTTTCTCCAAAGCATCCTTTATATTTATGAATTCATAAGGGGCAGTAATTACTTCTATGCTACCGTCCTCGTTATTAATCACGTCCTCAGCTCCATTGTCCACTGCCGCTTCTATGATTTTATCCTCATTCGTTCCAGGCGCGAAAATTAACTGACCACAGTGTTCGAACAGAAAACTAACTGAGCCATCCGTTCCCAAGTTCCCGCCAAATTTGGTAAACGCATGGCGCACATCAGCCACGGTTCGAACACGATTATCCGTCATGCAATCCACCATCACCGCAGCACCTGCTATTCCATACCCTTCATAGCGAATTTCTTCATAATCAGCGCCATCCAGCGCACCGCAGCCCCGTTTAATCGCACGCTCAACGTTATCTTTTGGCATATTCTGGTCGTATGCTTTATCCACCGCCAAGCGCAAACGCGGATTACTATCTGGGTCTCCCCCCCCCATCCGAGCAGCCACCGTAATTTCCTTGATAAGTCGGGTAAATACTTTACCGCGCTTGGCATCTTGCGCTGCTTTCTTATGCTTAATATTTGCCCACTTGCTATGACCAGCCATTTATTAACACCCTTAACTAAAGTAAGTTGATATTACCACCCTATATTCTATGGATAAAGTATCTAGCTTCGTAGCAATACAGATAAAATAGATTATTCAATGGTATGTAATAATTTCAGCTGCATACAATCCATTCTCCATTAATGTTATTCAACAGTCACAGCTTTCGCTAGATTCCGTGGTTTATCAACATCCGTGCCTTTCACTAAGGCCACATGATAAGCCAATAACTGTAGTGGTATGGTATGTAGAATCGGGCTCAGCAAGCCTGCATGCTCAGATAAACGGATGATATGCAGATTTTTACTCTGCGTCATTTGAGAATCTGCATCTGCAAATACATAAAGCTCACCACCCCGAGCATGCACTTCTTGCAAATTTGATTTAAGCTTGCCAATCAACTGATCATTGGGCGCAATGGCTACGACAGGCATCTCATTATCAACCAAAGCCAGTGGCCCATGCTTCAACTCTCCTGCTGCATAAGCCTCAGCATGAATGTAAGAAATTTCTTTGAGCTTAAGCGCTCCTTCCATCGCGATAGGATAATGAACTCCGCGTCCAAGAAATAGTGCATGACGTTTTTGTGCAAAATTTCTTGCCCAGATCTTCACCTGCGGCTCGATTTGCAATGCGTGTTGCAGAGCCACCGGCAAATGGCGAAGCGCCATAATCATTCGTTGTTCATCCTGAGCGGATAATTTATGACGCATCTTTGCCAATGTCACTGTCAATAACAATAGTGAAGCCAATTGTGTAGTAAATGCTTTCGTCGAGGCTACTCCAATCTCTGGGCCTGCACGTGTGAGAAAGCATAAATCAGCTTGCCGTATCAATGCACTTTCTGGCACATTACAAATAGCAAGACTGTATTGATGACCTAACTTTTTAGCGTAACTTATTGCCGCCAGAGTATCGGCAGTTTCACCAGATTGAGAAATGCCAACTACTAAGGTAGCTTGATCTGCCAAGGGGTTACGGTAACGGTATTCGCTGGCAATTTCAACATTGCAGGGAATTCCGGCAACAGTTTCCAACCAGTGCCTTGCAACTAAGCCTGCATGATAGCTTGTTCCACAAGCTAGAATTAGAATATCGTTAGTTTTGGAAAATACTTTCTCAGCCTCGCTACCAAATAAATTGGGTGAAATTGATTGTGCATTAAAAACCATCTCCAGGGTATTAGCCACAGCGCTGGGTTGCTCGAAAATTTCTTTCTGCATGAAATGCGCGTAAGGTCCCAATTCAATTGACTCACATGATAGATTACTTTCGTGAACAGGACGTTTGACTTCTTTTACAAAGTTCGTATTTAGGCAGTTAACAATACGATATTCGCTGCAGGTAAGCTCAGCCACATCACCTTCTTCCAAATAAATCATCTTTCTAGTTGCCTTTAGCAACGCGGATGCATCAGAAGCCGCATAATTACCGCTTTCACCTATTCCCAATAATAATGGCGCTCCATTACGCGCCACAACAATTCTTTCTGGCCGGGCTTCCTCTATAACTGCGATCGCATAAGCGCCGTGTAGCTCAGCAATTGATGCGCAAACCGCTGCCACCAAATCACCGGTATGCTTAAGATTAAAAGCAATCAAATGCGCAATTACCTCAGAATCAGTATCGGAAATAAATTCAAACCCCTCTACCTGCAAGCGTTTGCGCATTATTTCATGATTTTCAATTATTCCATTATGGGCGATGGCGATTCGGGCAAGAGATTCTGGTGTTTCAGAAAAATGAGGATGCGCATTACGCTCGGAAGGGGCTCCATGCGTCGCCCAGCGAGTATGTGCAATACCAGCAGAGCCCTGTAAATTCTTTTCACAGGCAAGCTTTTGTAGCTCGGTTACACGGCTTGTTGTGCGCAATCTTTGCAAACCATTACAAGCCACTACGAGGCCAGCGGAATCATATCCTCGGTATTCTAAATGCAATAATCCATCTAATAACACTGGAACGATATTATTATTTGCTACTGCACCCACTATTCCACACATATCGCATTTTCCTGCTACTCAAACTGTCAAAAAATACTACCGGGATGATAAATGCTACTCTATTTTTTGATTTTTGGAGGGCGTCTCCACCCAACAATGCTGACTTGTTTCGATCTGGACAAAGTAAGTTGATTCGCTGGCGTTTCTTTGGTAATCGTTGATCCAGCGCCAATTGTTGACCCTTTTGATATCTTAACAGGCGCGACAAGCTGCGTGTCAGATCCGATAAAAACATCATCCTCGATGATAGTAGCGTGCTTATTAGCGCCATCGTAATTACAAGTAATTGTTCCAGCGCCGATATTGACATTCTTCCCTACGCAAGAGTCGCCAATATAGCTTAAATGATTCGTTTTGCTCCCCACACCCATCTGGCTATTTTTAACTTCAACGAAATTACCAATCTGTACTTCACTGGCAAGTCGAGTACCCGGGCGAATGCGCGCATAAGGACCTATCTTGCAATTCTCACCAATTTCTACATCCTCCATCATGCTATAAGGGCGAATAATACTTCCCGTCGCTACCGTTGCATTCCTGAGTATGCAATGAGCGCCTACCTGCACATGATTACCTAGCTTAACAGTTCCTTCAAAAATACAATTAATATCAATTTCAACATCTGCTCCACAAATGAGTTCACCTCGTATATCAATTCGCAACGGATCAATCAAACTAACACCTTCATCCAACAACTTATTAGCACAGTATTTTTGAAAGTGCCTTTCAAGTTCTGCCAATTGGAGCTTGTTATTAACTCCCATTACTTCCCAGAAACTCTCGACCTGTGACGATGCGACATGTATCCCATTTTTAACAGCCATCTCAATGAGATCTGTTAAATAATATTCCTGTTGAGTGTTTTCATTTTTGATCGTAGGCAGCCATTTATGTAAATAAACATTGGGTATAAGCATAATACCTGTGTTTATTTCATGTATATCTTGTTGTTCAGCGCTCGCGTCTTTTTGTTCAACAATCGCAGTAACTGCCCCGGTTTCGATATCACGCACGATTCTTCCGTAACCAAAAGGATTTACAATTATTGTGGACAACACAGCGCAGTTTCTCCCATCTGCCACGACCAATAATTGACGCAATGTTTGCATACTTACTAATGGAACATCTCCATAAAGAATAAGTGTCAAGCCATCATCACTAAGCTGAGATAGTGCTTGCATTAGCGCGTGTCCGGTACCCAGTTGTTGCTCCTGTATCACCCACGTCAAATCATCTCCAATGATCGTTTGCCTTATTGTCTCTCCGCCATGACCAATAACCACGCAAATTTTATTAGGCGATAGCTTTCGCGCTGTATTAATTACATGCGTCAGTAATGGTCGACCCGCCAAAGTATGCAATACTTTTGGAAGAGAAGAGTGCATACGCTTTCCAGCACCTGCTGCGAGAATTACTACATTTAGCTTCAGCATAATTCTGAATGATTTCGAAATAAATATTGCGATTTAATTGAATGAACAATAATTTCCAGTATTTTCTTATAATAGCCTTTGTAAGTTAACTCATCGCTGATTTTAATATTTATAATTTTACAAGTGGTTAAAACTAGCAGAAGCTTAGAAAGAAAGCACAAAAAAGGCGACATATGTCGCCTTTTTTGTGCTTTCTTTATTTTAAAGAATGTTACGGCAAGCTAATAAAGTAACAATTGCATACTTCGATTCACTTGTATTCAGTTATCTTTCAACAAATAATCGGAACTCAATCTTTTATATTGACTAATGTCCACGTTTTCTTAGTTTATCAATTGCCGCAAGCTGTGCCATCGCTTCTATCAATTCAGCCTGTGCTCTAACATAATCCAATTCTGATTCCTTATTTTTCATCGCTTCTTCAGCGGCCCGCTTCGCTTCAAGCGCTTTGGCTTCATCTAGATCGTGGCTGCGTACAGCAGTATCAGCTAATATGGTAACAATATCTGGCTGTACTTCTAGCATACCTCCAGACACGTATATTAATTCCTCCTCCTTGAGCTGAGCTTTTATACGCACCATTCCAGATTTTATCTTTGTCAACATCGGTGTGTGACGCGGATAAATACCTACCTCGCCCATTTGTGCCGGTGCAACCATAAATTCCACAGGCCCAGAATAAATTGATTCCTCAGCACTAACTATATCAAGATGAAAAATGGTACCCATCGCTATTTTCTCAGAGTTTATTGAAGTGTTTTCGATTTTTCGATTGCTTCTTCGATGCTGCCGACCATATAAAACGCTTGTTCTGGTAAATCATCATATTCACCTCCAACAATACCTTTAAAACCTTTGATAGTATCTTTTAGAGACACATATTTCCCTGGAGAACCGGTAAATACTTCCGCAACATTGAACGGTTGAGACAAAAATCGTTGAATTTTACGAGCACGACTCACAGCAAGTTTATCTTCAGGAGACAACTCATCCATACCCAAAATTGCAATAATATCTCTTAATTCTTTATAGCGCTGTAAGGTCTGCTGCACTGCGCGAGCAGTATTGTAATGCTCTTCCCCTACAACTTGTGGATCAAGCTGACGTGAAGTTGAATCAAGAGGATCCACAGCCGGGTAAATACCTAGTGAAGCAATATCGCGAGACAAAACCACCGTGGCATCCAAATGACCAAAAGTTGTTGCTGGTGATGGATCAGTTAAATCGTCAGCTGGTACATACACAGCTTGTATCGAAGTAATCGACCCAGTTTTAGTAGATGTAATACGCTCTTGTAGTCGCCCCATTTCTTCAGCGAGAGTTGGCTGATATCCAACTGCTGACGGCATACGCCCAAGCAAAGCAGAAACTTCTGTTCCAGCCAAAGTATAGCGATATATATTATCTACAAAAAACAATACGTCACGACCTTCGTCACGGAAAGATTCCGCCATTGTCAACCCAGTTAATGCCACACGCAAACGATTCCCAGGCGGTTCATTCATCTGCCCATAAACAAGAGCCACCTTATCCAGAACCTTAGAATCTTTCATTTCATGATAAAAGTCATTTCCCTCGCGAGTACGCTCTCCCACACCTGCGAATACTGAATATCCACTGTGCTCAATCGCAATATTACGAATCAATTCCATCATATTAACCGTTTTGCCCACACCCGCACCGCCAAATAATCCGACTTTACCACCTTTAGCAAACGGACAAATCAAGTCAATCACTTTGATACCAGTTTCCAACAGCTCTGTTGATGCCGAAAGTTCATCAAAAGCAGGAGCTTCACGATGTATTGACATATGCTGCTCGGCACCGATATCACCCATTTCATCAATTGGGCGACCCAAAACATCCATGATACGTCCTAACGTTTTGATTCCAACAGGCACATGAATCTGTTTTCCGCTATTTTGCACCATCATTCCACGACGCAATCCATCTGAGGAACCCAGTGCAATTGTGCGAACCACACCATCACCCAACTGCTGTTGCACTTCGAGTGTAAGCTCAGAACCTTCCATTACTAACGCATCATATACTTTTGGGAGAGATTCGCGCGGAAACTCCACATCAATCACTGCACCAATACACTGAACAATTTTTCCTTGACTCATTGTTGTTCCCTAAACAAATACAAAAAATTTTTAAACAGCTGCCGCGCCGCCGACAATTTCAGACAATTCCTTCGTAATTGCCGCTTGCCTGGATTTGTTATAAATCAATGTCAATTCATCAATAACATTACCAGCGTTGTCCGATGCAGCTTTCATTGCAACCATCCTTGCCGATTGCTCTGACGCCATATTTTCAGCTACAGCTTGGTATATTAAAGCTTCAACATACCGAACCATAATATCATCGATGACGGACTTCGCCTCTGGCTCATAAATATAGTCCCATGACGTTTTTGCCTTTGCATCGATTTGATTTTCGCTTTGCATAACTTCATCAGTTAAAGGGAGCAACTGTTCCATAACCGGCTGTTGCTTCATGGTATTGATGAAACGATTATAAAAAATAAACACTCGATCAAACTGATCTTGTGTATAACCGTCCAGTACCACTTTAACTGCGCCAATGAGTCTCGCTATATCTGGTGTATCACCAAGCCCTATAACTTGTGAGGTAATATTCGCACCAATCCGACTCATAAAGCCCAAGCCTTTGTTACCGATACAACAGGCTTCTATCTGCTCTCCCTCGTTATTCCATATCTTCATCTGACTCAAAGTCTTACGCAACACATTCGTGTTCAATCCACCGCACAGGCCTTTGTCTGAAGTTATAACAATAATTCCAATCTTTTTGACCGTATCCCGTTCGATCAAGAATGGGTGTCTATACTCGGTATTTGCACGGCTCATATGCGCGGCAACATTTCTAATCTTTTCTCCGTAAGGTCGCGCTTTTTTCATACGTTCTTGAGCTTTACGCATTTTTGATGCCGCCACCATTTCCATGGCGCGTGTAATTTTTTGCGTATTCTTTACACTCTTGATCTTATTGCGTATTTCTCTGCTGCCGGCCATTTGTTTAATAAGTTCCGCTTTGCTTAAATTCTATAATTGCTGCTGTCAATTCCTTTTCAGTTCCAGCATCAAGCTCTTTGTTTTTCTCTATATTGTCAAGAATCTTTCCATGTTGGTTGCGAATGTAGCTTTTCAGCGCTGATTCGAATGCTAAAGCACGACCAACTTCCACATCATCGAAATAACCATTATTAATGGCAAATAAAGTAAGCGCCATTTCTGAAACACTGAGGGTTGCATACTGAGATTGTTTCATAAGCTCGGTCGCCATTTTCCCACGCTCTAGCTGTTTTCGTGTTGCTTCATCTAAATCAGACGCAAATTGAGCAAATGCAGCTAATTCGCGATACTGCGCCAGAGCCAAACGTATACCACCGCCTAACTTTTTAATCACCTTAGTTTGTGCCGCACCACCTACACGAGAAACGGAAACACCGGCGTTAATTGCCGGACGTATACCAGCGTTAAACAAATCAGACTCAAGAAAAATTTGTCCATCAGTGATAGAAATCACATTGGTAGGTACGAAAGCAGTTACGTCACCAGCTTGTGTTTCGATGATTGGGAGAGCAGTTAAAGAGCCTGTCTTACCTTTAACCTCTCCATTTGTCGCCTTTTCAACATAAGCCGCACTTACTCGCGCCGCTCTTTCCAGTAAACGCGAATGAAGATAAAAAACGTCACCCGGATATGCCTCACGACCTGGAGGACGCCTCAAGAGCAGTGAAATTTGCCGATATGCCCATGCTTGCTTAGTTAAATCGTCATAAACAATTAATGCATCCTGTCCTTTATCTCGAAAATATTCGCCCATAGTGCAGCCTGAATAGGGTGCAATAAATTGCATCGCTGCTGATTCTGAAGCTGTTGCTGCCACTACAATGGTATATTCCATTGCGCCATGCTCTTCGAGTTTACGCACTACGTTTGCAATTGATGATGCTTTTTGACCGACCGCGACATAAATACAAAACATGTTTTGGCCTTTCTGATTAAGTATCGCATCGATTGCCACAGCGGTCTTTCCTGTTTGACGGTCGCCAATGATCAATTCGCGCTGGCCGCGACCAATCGGCACCATAGAATCCACAGACTTCAATCCAGTTTGCACTGGCTGATCAACAGATTGACGCCAGATCACACCTGGTGCGATTTTCTCAATCGGCTCCGACCTTACAGCTGTAATAGGCCCTTTACCGTCTATCGGTTGACCTAGTGCATTTACAACGCGTCCTAACAAGCCTTCCCCGACTGGAACCTCTAGAATACGACCGGTACATTTGACTATATCGCCTTCACAGATATGTTCGTATGCACCCATAATAACTGCACCTACGGAATCTCTCTCAAGATTCAACGCCAAACCAAAAGTATTGCCTGGAAATTCCAGCATTTCCCCTTGCATCACATCTGACAATCCATGTATACGTACAATACCGTCTGTTACAGAGACAATAGTTCCTTGCGTACGAACCTCTGCCGTATCCGCAAGTCCCTCAATCCTTTTTTTAATCAATTCGCTGATTTCGGATGGATTTAACTGCATTTATTTTAACTCCTAGCTTTTAAGGGCAACAGCCATAGCTTCTAGTTTCCCGCGAACTGATGCATCTAAAGTTTCATCACCAATTTCCACTTTGATGCCACCTATCAGTTCAGGATCAACACTCACTTGAGCTTCTATTTTTCGATTAAATTTTTGCTCTAATTTATCAACTAATTTATTAATCTGATCGCCTTGCATTTTGAATGCACTGATGATTTTAGCTTCCAAAACACCTTCATGCTGTGCTTTCAATTGCTCAAATAGTTGACTTACTTGAGGCAACACCAACACCCGTTTATTTTCAGCCATCAGTATAATAAGATTTCGCGCTTCAGTCGTGAATTTATTTCCACCAATCTCTTGAATCAACTCACCTAACTGCTTAACTGATATCAGCGGATTTCCAATAAGGAGTTTCACTTGATCGTCTTGCGCTATTGCAGCTGCAAGCTGCAAAATTTTCGACCATTTAGACAACTCCTTGCTTTCAACAGCAAACTTATATGCCGCTTCTGCATACGGCCTTGCAACAGTAATTGCTTCCGCCATTATTTTAAATCTTCCCGTATTGCCACAAGCAGATCATTATGCGCCTTGGAATCCACTTCGCGACGCAATATTTTCGCTGCTCCCGCGACCGCCAATTCAGCAACCTG
Organism: Nitrosomonas sp.; assembly: GCF_019752095.1. Lineage (GTDB taxonomy): Bacteria > Pseudomonadota > Gammaproteobacteria > Burkholderiales > Nitrosomonadaceae > Nitrosomonas. The sequence continues at coordinate 58,657 of NZ_JAIEMO010000014.1, read as the reverse complement.
CTGTCTTAGCACTTCTTTTGCACTAAAAATTTCATGCTCAATATCTGCTTTTGCGCCAGCTACGATTCGGTCGCCCTCTTCTCTTGCCGTTTTTTTCGCCTCTTCAATAACTTCCGTAGCGCGTTTTTCAGCTTGCGTAATTATTTCCGAAGCTCGCTGCTTGGCATCCTTCAGCACATCCGAAGAACGTTGACTTGCAATCTCCAATTCATGACGACCACGCTCACCAGCAGCCAAGCCGTCAGCGATCGTCTTTTGCCGCTCTTCTATCGCGCGCAGCAAGGGCGGCCATACATACTTAATAGTAAACCAAATGAAGACTGAAAAGGCTATCGCCTGAGAAATTAAAGTAAAGTTAATATTCATGACAAGCCTGTATTATCTGATCTAAACAGCAAAAACATTATTACTGAATTACTGCCAGCAATGGGTTACCAAATGCAAATAACATCGCCAAGCCAACAGCAATAATAAATGATGCGTCCGTCAAACCTAACAAAAGAAATACCTTACCCTGCAAAGTTGGAATCATCTCGGGTTGACGCGCAGCGCCTTCAAGAAAGCGGCTACACATAACCCCAACCCCTATACACGCACCAGCTGCCCCAAGACCGATCATCAAACCAATACCTATTCCAGTATATGCCTGAATCATTGCTAAATACTGCAAATTCTCCATTTTAATTTCCTTCTGTAAGATTAAAAATATGCAACAAAAAAAGATCTAGAATTTAATGCGACTCATGCGCCATCGATAAATATACAACCGTCAACATCATGAAGATAAAAGCTTGCAAAGTTACAATCAAGATATGGAATATCGCCCAACCCGCCCCCAATATCGCGCCAAAGATTGTACCAGATACGCCGGTTGCCGCCCACATGCCCAACAATAGGAAAATAATCTCGCCAGCATATATATTTCCGAAAAGCCGCAGAGAATGAGACAAAGGTTTTGATACATATTCAATAAAATTGAATAGTAAATTCAACAACCATAACAATGGATTTTTTCCAAACGGCGTGCAAAAAAGCTCATGCATCCAACCACCAAATCCCTTGACCTTCACATTAAAGAAAAGCATGAGTAACCAGATTGATAAAGCCAACGCAAAAGTTGTATTGATGTCTGTTGTTGGCACTATCTTCCAATTGTGCAAACCAAATGCATGCTCCATAATCCATGCCATAATATCTATTGGCAAAATATCCATGGCATTCATCATCAAGACCCACACAAAAATTGTCAATGCTGCGGGCGCAACAAACACATGGCGGTTACCGTGAAACGTGTTCTTGACTTCATTATCAATGAACTCAACAGCAAGCTCAACAAAAGCCTGAGTCTTGGACGGCACGCCGGAAGTTGCCTTACGAACCACCAGCCATATAAACCCCAAGCTTATAACACCCAGAACAATGGATGTTACCAAGGTATCAACATGAAGAACCCAAAATGATGAACCTTCACGGACTTGCGTTGTTAAATAGGTAAGATGATGCTCGATGTACGAAGTGGGTGTTAGTTCTGTATCAGATGCCATGCGCTGCCTGCTTCACTTATAAATTTATCTTATCTTTTTAGTATCGTCTGCTACTAATAACGCCATACTATAAACTAAAACCATCAGGATAAACGTTCCAATAAACACGAATGCATTAACATTTGTATAAAATTTAAACACCATCCATAACAAACCAATTGTTAACATTATTTTTACTGCTTCAGCTCTTAGCGCAGTTCTAATCGCATCACCCGCCGTATACCCTTTATGACGCGATACCATCATCGCAAATGCTGTCGAGGAAATTACGCTTACTGCTCCACCCAGCATTGCCGATATCCCACCATGCATGCCAAGAATAAGCAAAAAGACAATTACCAACGCAAATGTGACTGACAATTGCACAAGCAGAACAATTTTAAGTGGTCTATTCTTTATCCAAGACATTTTCTACCTGCCCTTGGAACAGACAGCATACCTGCACTTAAAAAAGGCGCAACTATAGCTTAATCGCTCCCGTCAGTCAACGAAAACCGGCATTTATCTTTTGCCTACTGCGCCTCTTTTCTTCTGCCAAACTAAGCCCTAACCTATTCAAGTTTCTCAAAGATTGCCGCAATTCCTTGCCCACCACCAATACACATAGTCACCAATGCATAACGCCCATCTGTACGCCGCAACTCATACAGCGCTTTGATAGTTAAAATACAACCCGTCGCGCCTATCGGATGACCTAACGCCACTGCCCCTCCATTCGGATTTGTTTTTTCTGGATCAAACTGCAGTTCTTTTGCGACTGCACAGGCTTGTACGGCAAACGCTTCATTGGATTCTATTATATCCAGCTCAGCTAACTTAATATTTGCACGCCGCAAAGCCATTTGTACAGCAGGGACCGGCCCGATGCCCATAAATTTAGGATCAACACCGGCATGACCATAGGCAACCAGCCGCGCCATCGGCCTCAAGCCCCTTTTCCGTGCCGCACTGTTCTCCATCAATACTACTGCAGCAGCACTATCGTTTATACCAGAAGCATTGCCTGCAGTTACTGTCCCCTCTTTTCTAAAGATAGGCCGAAGCTTAGCCAGCCCCCCCAAGTTCGTATCTTCGCGAGGATGCTCATCGGTATCAAAAATAATTGTTTTTTTACCAAAAATTATTTCAACAGGCAATATTTGCTCTTTGAAATAGCCATTATTAATTGCTTGCAAGGCACGACGATGACTTTCCACTGCCAATGTATCCTGCTCTTCTCTACAAATTCGCCATTTTTCTGCGATATTTTCAGCTGTGACTCCCATATGCACCTGATCAAATGGATCCGTAAGCGCGCCAACCATCATGTCTACGGTACCGCCATCATTCATACGCTGCCCCCAACGCAGTGCCGGTAATAAATAACCTCCTCGACTCATAGATTCTGCACCACCCGCGACTGCCACGTCGGTATCATTAAGCATAATACTCTGACTGGCCGAAATAATGGCTTGCAAACCACTCCCACACAAACGATTAACTGTCAGCGCTGAAGTATGTTGCGGCAAACCGCCATTAATACAGGCAACACGTGCTAGATACATATCGCGGGATTCTCCGTGAATCACATTACCAAAAACCAGATGCCCAATATCATTAGGATCAACTTTTGCACGCGATACCACCTCGCGCACTACCTTTGCCGCTAAATCAGCTGGGGCAATCTGTTGCAATGCCCCACCATAATCACCTATGGCTGTGCGTACTCCACTTAAAACCACCACATCTCTCATGTATTTTCCTTGGTTAAAACACATCGAGCAATCATACTATGCCGCAGTCCGATCATCCGCAAATAATTTGAGCAAAAATGCAGTAATAAAATCCAAACAACTAAAATGAAATTGCAATACCGGACGATCTGGTTCCTGCTAAAGTATCACATCCAATACACATATAATCCTCGATCGAGAGCCTCGATTCTCAATCATCAACTTAGCTGTCAATGCGCAATGATAGATTATGTCGTTTTGCCAATAATTAGCGTATCATGAGCCTCTAATAATTTAGGTGTAATTCAGCTGTTTCCTTGATGCTTACGATTAATCCGCTCCTGTCCAGCTCTTTATGAATAGAACTTGGGGATTATCCCTGTTACTGTTGATTGTGTTGATGACAATGGCACAATCGATATTTGGTCAGCAAACCAGAACTTTTCCTGTTGAGAGTCAACTGGGGAATTTGACGGCTGTTTCTTTTCCAGTGTTTGTCATCAATAACCAGCAAATGCAAATGGGCTCAGGTGGGCAAATTCGTGGGATAGATAATTTGATCATTTTACCCAATGCCGCGAACTATGTTGGCCTTATCCGCTATCAGTTGGATTTCATGGGAAACCTGCATCGTGTTTGGATTCTGACCCCGGATGAAGTCAAGGAAGCGGAAAGTCAAGGACAGCGAATACATCGATAACGCCGTAACCTTCTTAAATTCCAAGAGCTAACTCGTGAGTAACAAACTTTATATCAAAACCTTTGGATGCCAAATGAACGAGTATGACTCGGAAAAAATGGCTGATGTGCTGCATGCTGCTTATGGCATGGAACCCACCAATGATCCGGCCGAAGCCGATATGATCTTATTCAATACTTGCTCGGTGCGCGAAAAAGCACAAGAAAAAGTATTCCACGATTTAGGGCGGGTTCGACACTTGAAAGAACGCAATCCTAATTTGTTGATCGGTGTGGGTGGCTGCGTTGCCAGTCAGGAAGGTAAGGCGATTGTCAGTCGCGCACCATTTGTTGATGTAGTATTTGGCCCACAGACCTTGCACCGATTGCCGCAACTCATAGAAACACGCAAAGCAACCGGGCGCTCGCAAGTTGATATTTCTTTTCCTGAGATTGAAAAATTCGATCATCTACCCCCTGCTCGCACTGAAGGTGTTACAGCATTTGTATCAATCATGGAAGGTTGCAGCAAATACTGCAGTTTCTGCGTGGTTCCTTATACGCGTGGCGAAGAAGTTTCCCGTCCTCTGGAGGACGTACTGACAGAAATCGCCATTCTTTCCGATCAGGGCATTAAAGAAATCACTTTGTTGGGACAGAATGTCAATGCTTACTTGGGCATGATGAGTGATGGTGAAATTGCTGATTTTGCTTTACTGCTCGAATATCTTCATGAAATTCCAGGAATTGAGCGCATCCGCTACATCACTTCTCATCCTAAAGAATTTACTGCGCGCCTGATTCAGGCTTACAATCAGTTACCCAAATTAGTCAATCACTTGCACCTGCCGGTGCAATCGGGATCTGACCGGGTACTGGCTGCAATGAAGCGAGGATATAGCGTATTGGAATACAAATCCATTATTCGGAAACTGCGCGCTATACGCCCGGATATTTCATTATCATCAGATTTCATCGTTGGCTTCCCCGGAGAAACCGAGGCAGATTTCCAGGCCACTCTGAAGCTGGTTGAAGACATGAATTTTGACGAATCATACAGCTTCATATACAGCCCGCGCCCCGGAACACCAGCATCCGACTTGCCTGATGACATGTCACAGGAGGAAAAACTGGAACGACTACACCGATTACAATCACAGTTGAGTCTACAATCCCGAAAAATCAGTCAGCAAATGGTCGGCTCAATTCAGCGGGTATTACTGGAAGGCGCCTCTAAAAAGAACTTTGATGAACTGAGTGGGCGCACAGATAACAACCGTGTCGTCAATTTAGCCGGCGACTCTGAGTTGATTGGTCAGTTTGTCAACGTACGGATCAATGAAGCCCGCGCTCATTCGCTGCGCGGAGACATTGTTTACAAATAAAATGCACTTATAGCATGAGTTTTGCTTGCAAAGTATCCCGTGCGCTGCGAAAATCATCCTATTGAAATAGCATTTTCTGACATTGAAACCAACTCCCCTAGAAATTTCTTTCACGCCCACCGATAACCAACGCCTTGCTAATTTGTGCGGCGCGCTGGATGAAAATTTAAAACAAGTTGAAACTGCGCTGGATGTGACCATTTCTCGGCGTGGCGAACACTTCAGCTTATCGGGAAAATCCGATCAAACAAAACTTGCAGCAAAAGTATTGCGCGATTTTTATAATCAATCACAGCACCATTTAAGTCTGGAACATATTCAGCTTGGTTTGATCGAAGCGATAAATCCACATCACAAAGCGGAGAACAATAGCACTGTCACCAATAGCATTGATATCAAACAACCAGCAACATCCGGACTACTGACACGCCGCAGCAACTTATATGGCCGAACACCGCGCCAAGTTCAGTATCTGCAGCAAATTCAGGAGCATGACATCACCTTTGCTATCGGTCCCGCCGGTACCGGAAAGACCTATCTGGCGGTAGCCAGTGCAGTCGATGCGCTTGAGCGCGGCTTGGTATCCCGCTTGATTCTGGTTCGCCCTGCAGTTGAGGCTGGCGAGCGTTTGGGTTTCTTGCCCGGTGATATGACTCAGAAAGTCGATCCCTATTTACGTCCATTGTATGATGCACTATATGATCTAATGGGCTTTGATAAGACAAGCAAGCAATTTGAACGCAATACGATAGAAATCGCACCACTGGCTTTTATGCGCGGACGCACGCTGAATCAGTCATTCATTATACTGGATGAGGCACAAAACACTACGCCAGAACAGATGAAAATGTTTCTGACACGCATGGGATTTGGCTCAAAAGCGGTTATTACCGGCGATATTACACAAATTGATCTGCCCAAACACCAGAAAAGCGGTTTAATAGAAGCTCAGAAAATTCTGCAAAATATACGCGGCATCGCCTTCACCCGTTTTCTATCTGAAGATGTGGTAAGACACCCGCTAGTTCAACGCATTGTCACCGCCTATGAAGCGCACGACAAACAAACTCGGCAATCCTGATCATCTTGTGGAGAAAACAAGGTCATTCAAGTTGATGGTGCAATATGCGACAGAATCCACAGCAGCACCCACCCGATCGCAGTTTCGCCGCTGGGTCAAAGTTGCGCTGATGCAAGAAGCTGAGGTCGTTTTACGACTCGTTGATGAAAGGGAAGGACAAGAACTTAATCAACAATTTCGTAGTAAAAATTACGCCACTAACGTGCTAACCTTTGTATATGACGACACAAAGCCTTTGATTGGCGATATCATACTGTGCGCGCCCGTGGTTGACGAAGAGGCACGACAACAGCACAAAAATCTATTGGCGCATTACGCTCACCTAACCATTCATGGCATATTACATTTACAAGGCTATGATCATATTGAAGACACTGATGCAGCAACGATGGAGCAATTGGAAATACAATTACTAGCCAAGCTCGGCTTTGCAAACCCTTATCTAGATTATGACAATGCAAATTTCGCGCAATAGTCATGTAATGCTCCTACCCCTAGGAAACTGGCAAAGAAAATTTCTACTCTATTTTTTTCTCACATCCACTGGATTTCAAATACATCATGGACGAACCTCCACCTAAAAGCGGCTGGTTAGAGCGGTTAGGCGCAATGCTCATCCGCAAACCGGAAGATCGCGAACAACTAATCACCCTGTTGCACTCTGCCTTTGAACGCAATTTACTCGATTCCGATGCGCTCAGCATGATTGAAGGCGTCATGCAAGTTTCCGAAATGCAGGCACGCGATATCATGGTTCCGCGCTCGCAAATGGACGTTGTCGACATCAGCAAGAAGCCGGAACAATTCATTCCATTTGTCATCGAAGCTGCACATTCCCGTTTTCCGGTCACAGAAGGCAGCGAAGATGAAATTATTGGCATACTACTGGCCAAAGATTTACTGCGCTATTACGCCGATCCGGAAGAATTCAATATCCGCGACATGTTGCGCCCGGCTGTATTCATTCCCGAATCCAAGCGGCTCAATATACTGCTCAAGGAGTTTCGCAGCAATCGCAACCATATGGCTATCGTAGTGAATGAATATGGAGGAATGGCTGGCTTAGTGACGATTGAAGATGTACTCGAACAGATTGTAGGGGAAATTGAAGACGAATATGACTTTGATGATGAAGAAGATAACATCGTCATGGAATCGGATGGACTATACCGTGTCAAGGCAACCACTGAGATTGACAACTTCAATGAAGTGCTCAGCACAAACTTCAGCAACGAAGATTGCGACACCATAGGCGGGTTGGTACTCAACAAATTTGGCCGCTTGCCTGACCGTAGCGAATCAGTCGAGATCGGTCACTTTAAATTCACCGTGCAGCGGGTTGATAGCCGTCGCCTGCATGTACTTAAAGTGGAAAAACTTGTAGCAGAAGCAGAAACACCCGCTGAATAAGTTCGTTCATACAACCTGGCGCGTTTATATTTCCCCGATACATGACTAGAATCACCACCCGTTCGTATGATTTACAATCTTTCCAGATACTTAATAGCTGCGGATTGCATCCGGTACTCGCACGCATTTTTGCAGCACGTGGTATTGAAAACTCAAGCCAACTTGAAACCGAACTCACACGCCTTATTCCATTCGAGCAACTCAAAAATATCACGCTAACCGCAACCTTGCTTGCCGACGCCATTGCCACGAAGAAGCGGCTGTTGATTGTGGCCGATTATGACTCCGACGGCGCTACGGCATGCGCAGTAGGCATCCGTATTTTACGCAAGCTTGGTGCCACGATTGACTATCTGGTACCCAATCGGTTTGAATTCGGATATGGCCTGACTCCGGAAATCGTATATCTGGCACACGAAACCAAGCAACCTGATCTACTGATCACCGTCGATAACGGTATCGCCAGCGTTGAAGGTGTAGCAGAAGCCAATCGCTTGGGCATGCAAGTGATAATCACCGATCATCACCTGCCCGGCGATGAGTTGCCTGCGGCCATGGCCATTATCAATCCCAATCAACCAGACTGTCCTTTTCCAAGCAAAAGTATTGCCGGTGTGGGCGTCATTTTCTATTTAATGCTGGCACTGCGCGCAGAATTACGTCAACGCGGCGCTTTCGCAACAAACCAAGAGCCGAATCTTGCCAGCTTCCTGGATCTGGTAGCGCTGGGTACCGTCGCCGATGTTGTCAAGCTGGATAGTAATAACCGTATCCTAGTGCAACAAGGCTTGCAGCGGATTCGGAAAGGACGCGCCTGTGCAGGCATAAACGCACTATTGCAAGTATCGCGGCGTGATTATTCGCAAATCTCCACCTATGAACTGGGCTTTATGCTAGGACCGCGACTCAATGCAGCCGGGCGACTGGACGATATGTCACTGGGCATTGAATGTTTGATTACCGATGACGAAACCTATGCACTGGAAATTGCCAAACAACTGGACGAACTGAATCAGCAGCGTCGAGAAATTGAATCCACCATGCAAGAAAGCGCACTAACCAAGCTAGAAGACATCCTGACAACCCAGTGCGAAGAAATCCAGACCGCTTATAGCATCTGCCTGTTCGATCAGGGTTGGCACCAAGGCGTCATCGGCATACTCGCATCACGCATCAAGGACAAACACCACCGTCCGGTAATCACTTTCGCACCGGGCAATCATGGTGAAATCAAAGGCTCCGGGCGATCAATCAATGGCCTTCATTTGCGCGACGCACTGGATTTGGTCGCCAAACAATCCCCCGGGTTGATTCGAAAATTCGGCGGTCACGCCGCTGCAGCCGGATTGACTATCAATGCCGGAGATTTCGAGAAATTCCGTGACGCCTTCGAACAAGTAGCGCAAATCTTGCTGACGCCTGCCGATTTGACACAAGTAATCGAAACGGATGGCGATCTGGAGCTTACTGAAATCAACCTGGAATTGGCACAATATCTCGATCGTCAGGTGTGGGGACAAGGTTTCCCGCAACCCTCATTCAACGCGCGGTTTTATGTTGAAAGCCAACGCATTGTCGGTGAAAAACACCTGAAGCTGAAACTAAGAAAACTGGATGCTGCAAACGGTGATCAATCAACGCAACTGCCACGAAAATCGAATGATACTTACGATGGCATTCTGTTTTTCCAGAGCGACCCGCTACCCGATATCATTGATGCCGTTTATCGACTGCAGATCAATGAATACAATGGCAAAACTTCTTTGCAATTTCTGCTCGAACACTGGTTTAATGCAGACTCACCGGCAATCGACAATGAGCATTGAATTCACACTCAATGGCGAATTAGCCGCGTTGCCGCATTTTCTGACCAGTTTAGCGATTGGCTTACTGATTGGGTTAGAACGTGAGCGTAGTCCGGGATCGCGAGCAGGACTAAGAACTTTCGCGTTAGTCGCATTATTCGGCACACTGGCTGCAATGCTATCGGAAAAAGCCACGCCCTGGCTTCTGCTGGGTGGTTTACTGATTGTCGGCCTGATGACCATCGCAGCCTATTTTCGCACTAAAGACGAAAACGCAGATCCAGGCACTACCACAGTAGCCGCGATTCTAGTCTGCTATGGTTTGGGTGCCACGGTTTGGTACGGTTACAATAACTTAGCCGTCATGCTGGCCATTATCACCACAATATTACTGTATTTCAAAACAGAGCTACACGGCATAACCCAGAAGCTGAATCGACGCGATTTAATCTCGGTGCTACAGTTTGCCGTACTGACGTTTATCATCCTGCCAATCCTGCCGGATAAAAATTACGGACCTTATGAAGCAACCAATCCTTATCAGATCTGGCTCATGGTAGTATTGATATCGGGCGTCAGTCTGGCTGGTTATATCGCCCTGCAACTGATCGGTCAACGTCATGGCGCTATCCTGGGCTTATTCGGCGGCTTAGTTTCCAGTACCGCCACAACGTTAGTATATGCACGCCGCAGCGTTGAAAATCAAAGTTTCACCCAACTGGCTGTTGTTGTTATCCTGATCGCCAACCTGACCGTGTTGATCCGTTTAGCCATTATCAGTGCAATCGTTTCTCCCGCCATATTGCCGCAGTTGTTACCTGTTCTTGGCAGCGGCTTTCTATTGGGAGCAGGCATCACGGCTTACTGGTGGCACAAGCTAAATCGGCAGCAAGAAGCACCCATACCGGAAATCAAGAATCCCACTGAAATCCGCATAGCAGCAACCTTTGGACTGATTTATGGTGTTGTCCTGTTCTGCTCCGCATGGCTTTCCGACATCGCAGGCAGTAGTGGATTATACGCCGTCGCACTGATCTCGGGCTTAACTGATGTCGATGCCATCACCCTATCAAGCTTGCGCTTATACGAACTGGGCAAACTGGAAATCACGCAAACCGTGATGGCCATTTCACTGGGATTAATCTCCAACATCGGCTTCAAACTTGGATTGACTTTTTTCTTTGGTCACGCATTATTAGCGCGACAGTGCATTTCGGGCATGCTGGCAACGGCTGGCGGAATTGGATTGGCGTTGCTGTTTCTGATCTAACCGACTGAAAGGAAAATATGATAAAGCGCCCAGCCTGGAGACAACTATTCTTGACAAAGGAAGGCAATGAGTTTTTCCATCGATATCCGTGAAGAAGCCGGAGTGCGCACATTGCATTTCGGCTCCGACTGGATACAGGGCGCAATGCGCATCGCGCGTCCTTGGCGTTTGGAACTCGACTATACTCGGGAAATGATGACGAGCCTGTTACTGAGAGGTGATGCGCACTTTCCGCTTAAAGTGCTGCTGATCGGTCTTGGCGCAGCATCGCTGACCAAATTTATTTATCGCTACTGTCCCCTTGCGAAACTGACCGTAGTTGAAATCGAACCGCGCGTGGTAGCAGCGGCGAGGCAATTTTTCAAACTGCCGCTAGATCCGCTGCGCCTTAATATCGTGATTGCCGACGGTTCGCAGTATATCGCCGGACACGACAAGACTTACGACCTGATTCTGGTGGATGGCTTCGGTGCCGATGCGCGCCCCGGCGAACTGGATACGTTGCCGTTTTACCAGATGTGCCGCACACGATTGAACGATAATGGCATTCTTGTAGTGAATTTACTGGGGCGAAACCGCGGCTATCAGGCCAGTCTGGAGCGCATTAAAACCTCGTTCGACGAACGCGCACTGGCTTTCCCTTCCTGCGACAGCGGCAACGTCATTGCAGTCGCCGCGACCGGAGAGAAAATCGAGATCGCGCTGAATGAACTGAAGAAACAGGCACTCGAATTGAAACACAAAACCGGACTCAATCTGCTACCGACGCTGGTGCGTCTGGAGCAGGAAAAATCTTGCCCGGGCGGAATCCTTACGATTTAACAAATGGTAAAAAGAACTCTGCCTGGGGATAGGTCGCGAATTGAGCATATTTATTGATGAATCGGATATGTTTTATTTTTTAATCTATATTCGTGATTCTGAACCTGATCTCGTTTTCCAAATGCCTTGAGTAAGTCTCACCACGGGCAGCCAACTCGCACCCGATATAACATGCTTTCTACCGTCATGCGTAGATTGCACTTGTTATAAATAGCTTCTTGTAGCAGAATCTTCGTTAGTCTCGGCCAAAACTTATCACTTAGCATAAATCGGGACAAAGAAAACTCGTTTTATTGGTAATGCGGGAACCTCGATATTACGAGTTTGTATCTATCATCACTGCTATCCCGTTAAAGCGATTAAATCATTAAAAATACCAAAGAAACAACCTCCATGTCTCAAGTAAATTTCTTGATTTATTTTTCATTTTAAATCAATATATTAACATGCAATCAACATAAGTTAACGAGACATTAGTCATCTATCATACACTTATCTCAAAGCATCAACTGACCCTAGCAAAACAAAATTATGCCGATAATCTCAGACAATTTAATTCATTTTCTTGCCCGCTCTAATAAAGATAATCCTAATAAGCAATTTGAAATTTTCAAACAAATTTTCGAAAATGGATTGCGCGCTTCTAAGGTTGCAAATAAATTTCCTGATGGTTCCTGTGTATTAAATCATGCCGTTTGTTTTACTGATATTCCACTCAAGGAGTGCACTGAACATACATCCATTTATGGAAAATTTGGTATTGGATTTAAAAAATCTTTCGTGAAAAATGCGGGGGGAAATCCTGCGAGATACTTTGTTGACTATATGCCAGGAGAAATAAGCACATTAAGTGATGTTAATGAAAGCCGTGGGGTGTTTTACACTAACCTTTGGGCTCAATTCAGGTTTATGAAAAAATTAAATGATGCACTTCTTGCAGATTCAACTCTTGAATTATTCGATCAAAAAAGTAACAAAATTTTAACTACGCAAGAAATATCAGAACTAGTTGCTTCGATGCTCTATACCTATTCTTTTGATAAAGAAATGGGCGATCTTGGACCAGCTAGAGATGAAACCAAAGAAATCGATCTTTATTACAAGGAACGCGAATGGCGTCTTGTACCTTCTTCATTAGATCAGCTAGCTGGTATTGTAATACAAATTCAGAATGATAATTCTCACTATTACAAATTTTATCGAGAAGATGTAAATATGGTTGTTGTACCTAATGAAGATATACGAAAGAAAATGCTAGATTATTTTCTCAGCATTCCCAATGTGCAAAATGATCGGCTCTATAAGTTCAAAGAGAATTTATTACCTATTATTCACTATGAAGATTTACAAAATTGGTAACTGCCAGTGCTCTGCATGGAGACAGAGCACGTATACAAACAAAGCAAACAAAGGGCCAGGTACAGAATCGAGAATATAAAATAAATAATATTGGATCCTAAACTACAAGACACTTACCTGTATTTGGTTTTGTCGACATCAGATCTAGGTCAAATCAATATCATACAGTCAATCAATTTATCATTAAGGCATCGTGTTAGACATTCAATCTTTGACGTATCTACAGGGCGGAATTCCGTTGCTGGAGAATTGCAATTTACAAATCTTTTCTAATCAGCGTGTTGGTCTGGTGGGGAAGAATGGCAGCGGCAAATCAACTTTGTTCCGATTGATTCGCGGCGTGCTCAAACCGGATAATGGAGAAGTGAGCTTCCAATCCGGAAAAACGGTCGCTTTTGTCGAACAGGAGATTATTGATTCTGATCAATCTGCGATTGCTTTTGTGCTGGATGGCGATGTCGAGCTGTGTCAGCTGGAGAAAATTCTGGCGCAGGTCGAACATAATGCAGCCTGGTTTGATGCGCAACAGCGTTATGAAACGATCGGTGGTTATAGCGCACGGTCACGGGCGGCGCAGTTATTGAATGGACTGGGATTCGCTAATTCTATCCTGGAGAAACCGGTCAGTCATTTTTCTGGCGGCTGGCGCATGCGCTTGAATCTGGCCCGGGCCTTAATGCATCGCGCTGACTTGTTATTGCTGGATGAGCCTACCAATCATTTGGATCTAGAAGCTATTCTTTGGCTGGAGCAGTATTTGACGCGATATCCGGGAAGCGTGATCGTTGTTTCTCACGACCGCGAATTTCTTAATGCTTGCGTGCATCGCATTGCGCATATCAACAATCGGCAAATTGACTGCTATAGCGGCAATTATGATGATTTTGAACGCGCGCGCGCTGAACATCTTGCGCAGCATGCGCAGGCCTTCCAGCAGCAGCAAAAACAGATTGCGCATATGGAGGATTTTGTGCGGCGCTTTCGCGCCAAGGCGACCAAAGCCAAACAGGCGCAAAGCCGAATCAAAGCCTTGGATCGCCTGGCACGTCTGGCGCCACTCCATATTGAAGATGGCCATTTCGGGCTACAGATTGAAGCGCCCGAACGCAACCCTGATGTTTTGCTACGTATCAAAGACATGAGCTTTGGTTACGACGACCATCAACTTTTCCGACATGTGAATATTGTTTTGCAGGCAGGTGCGCGCATTGCATTGCTGGGACCGAATGGAGCTGGAAAATCCACCCTGATAAAGTTAATGACCGGGGAAATCAAACCCGTGTCGGGTGTAATTGAACGAGCACCCAATATTGGCATTGGTTACTTCGCTCAGCATCAGCTGGAAAATCTGGACGGTGAATCAACACCTTTGCAACACATGAAACAACTTGATCCAGCACAAACCGAACTGAGCTTGAGAAATTTTCTCGGCAGATTTGGCTTGGGTGGGGATCACGAGGATCGTCCGGTGGCAACTTTCTCCGGTGGGGAAAAGAGCCGTTTGGCGCTGGCAATGCTGGCATGGCAAAAACCCCATTTTCTGCTGCTCGATGAGCCCACCAATCATTTGGATTTGGATATGCGCGACGCGCTAACGCTGGCATTGGAAGCTTATACCGGGGCTGTGGTGCTGGTCTCGCATGATCGTAGCCTGGTGCGCGCGGTAGCGGATGAATTATGGCTGGTGGCAGATGGCCAAGCGCAATTGCTGGATGGTGATTTGGAAGATTATAAGCGCTGGATAGAAGCTCGTCGCGCCAGAGATGCTGAAGAATTACGGTCATCCACGCCTAAAAATCAAACTAAGGTATCAACCAAGCCAAACAAAAAGAACCTGCTGTCTAAGCAATCGAAGCTTGAAATTGCATTGACGATTGCACAAAAAGAATTGGCTGAAGCCAATCGCCAGCTCGCAGATCCGGCTACGTATGTGAACTGTTCCCGGAATGAAATTGATCAACTGAGTGAAACTCTCGTCAAACTCGAGAAGAAAGTAATGGAATTGGAGGAAAGTTGGCTGGAACTGGAAATGGCGTTAGAAGAGTAGCGCAGACGATATCTGGACAGCCTGCAAACCAAGTTTTGTTAAACTTGCATATTCATAATTTCCTGGTAAGCAGTCACCAGTTTATTTCTGACTTGAACCATCGATTGAAAGGAAACATTGGCCTTTTGCAATGAGATCATCACTTCATGCAAATCGACATTAGATTGATCACTGACAAACTGCTCACTCATCTTGCCAGCATTCAACTGGGCATTATTGACTTGATCAACAGCCACTTGCAGTTTTTCGCTAAAATTGACGCTTGTAACCTCATCAAGGTTGGATTGTTTTTTTGCGCCGGAAGCAAGCGCTGAAGCTGCCTGTAATTGCTGCAATATGTTATCAATTCCGGTATTGTCCATCATTCACCTCACCATTAACCTTCTAAAGTATCGCACAAAGATTACAAAACATTCAAACGATTATATCAAACAACCTGTAACTATCTATAGGCAATATGTACTACGTTGTCATACGATATTGCTGCAACTTATAACGCAAGGTTCGCTCTGAAATGCCTAACTTTTTAACGGCTAGTTTTCGGGAACCATTAACTGCCTTGAGTGTTTCTAAAATATGCTTTCGTTCGAGTGCCTTGATATCCTGAACCGGCGATTCTGCAGTATTTGCATTTGTTTCTTGCACTGAAACGGTCTCCGGCAAATGAATATGTTCAATATCAATCATATTATCCATTGCCAGAATGACCGCACGCTGTATTACATTTTCCAGTTCTCGAACATTGCCCGGCCAGGAATATTGCGTCAATTTCTTCATTGCGCCGTGCGCTATTCTGCAAGGTGGTTTTTCTGAGTCGATTGCCGCTGCAGCTAGTATACGTTGCACTAGAGGTTCAATATCTAATGGTCGCTCTCGTAATGATGGAATTTCAATAGGAAAAACATTGAGCCGGTAATACAGATCTTCACGGAATCGGCCATTTTTTACCATTGCCATCATGTCACGGTTCGAGGTTGCCAAAACACGGATATCCAATTTGATGGTTTTATGTCCGCCTACTCTCTCCACTTCCCTTTCCTGCAATACACGTAATAGTTTTGCTTGTAACTCCAAGGGCATTTCAGAAATCTCATCCAGCAACAAGGTACCGCCTTGTGCTTGCTCAAATTTTCCGGGTTGAGCCTGTGCCGCACCTGTAAACGAACCTTTTTCATATCCAAATAGCGTAGCCTCCAGAAGATTCTCTGGAATAGCCGCACAATTGATCGCTACAAATGGTTTAGCAGAGCGTAATGAATGTTGATGAATAAAACGTGCAATCACTTCCTTTCCGCAGCCACTCTCACCCGTCAACATAACGGTCGCAGGTGATTGCGCAACTCGCTTGGCCAATGACAATAATGATCGTGTGCATGGATCTTTAGCCACCACTTTATCGTCCTGTTCGGATTCAGATAATGCATAGCGTTTAATTTGAGCCAACAGGCTATCCGGATCAAAAGGTTTCAGTAAATAATCACAGGCACCGATACGCATTGCGGCAACTGCTTTTTCGATATCCGCATAAGCAGTCATTAACAATACGGGTAATTCCGGATCGAATGCTTTGATTTTTGTTAACAATGTAAATCCATCAACAGGTTTCATTTGAACATCGCTAACAACCATTCCTATCTGACGCTCTTGCAGCACTTGCATGGCATCATCTCCATTGGACGCAGCAGCAGTCTCATAGCCACTTAATTTCAGGGAAGTGCAAATTGCTTCCAATAAGTCTTGATCGTCTTCTACTACTAGGATAGGTAATGTTTTCATTGCTTCAATCTCCATTGCATCTTGGCAGATGTATTACAAACTCAGTACCGGTATCGACCGAAGAGTTGATTTGTATACTGCCGCTCATAGACTGTATGACGCTTCTAACAATGGCCAAACCTAAGCCAGTGCCTTCGGAACGCGTGGTAAAGAAAGGCTCAAACAATTTTTCTTGTAGTATCGAATCAATACCTAGCCCATTATCGAGTACACTAAAAACGATAGTTGATTTTTCTAAACGAGTTGTGAGAGAAATTTGACTGCCTGCAGGCGATGCTTGAATTGCATTTTCCAGAAGATTAATTAGTGCGCCGCACAAGGCTTGGCGATCAGTTACCAAAAATTCGCCTGCGCTATTATCATTCACTGTAAATTGCAAACCAAGCTGTTTCATTTGCGGCTCGATAACCTGTTGTAATTCTGCCACCAAGTCACTAATGACAAATGTTTCAAGTGAATTTGTTTCACCTTTTACAAAACGCAGCATATCTTTCGTTAAGTGCTCCAGATGATGTAAGCGTTCAACCGTTTTTGCAGCAAGTTTTTGTCGTTCACTCGAAGCCAAAGCATCACTTCCCAGGTGATTAGCGTAGATTAATGCGGTTGAAAGCGGGGTGCGCAATTGATGTGCAAGATTCGCTGCCATTTCTCCCATAGCGGTTAGCCGTTGATTACGTCTGATTTGCTCCTGTACCGCATAAGCTTCAGTAATATCGTTGATTAACAGGATTCTTCTTCCGGCTGAATCGGTCGCGCTGCTTTCAATCCGGATACGCCGTTGTTCGGATGTTGTTTGCAATGTAACGTGCCATTCATTAACCAGTCCTGTAGATGATAACCGTCTCTGAGACACATGTTGCCACATCATACCCAGCAAGGGATCACCGAGTATATTGATTGCCGCAGGATTAACTTGCTCAATGCATTCTTTTGCATCAAGTGAAATCACTCCACCCGGCAAGGCGTTCAACAAAAGGCTTAACTGCTGAGATAAATTTTCTTTCGCATTTAGTTGCTTGTGCAATTCGCCATTTGCAAGCGCCAATTCCTGAGTCAATTCCGCGACTTGTTTCTGCAATTCCTGATAGGCACTGGACAACTGCTCTGATGCCTCATTAAATGCAGCAAATGCAAGCTGTAGTTGCTCTGGATCTAATGGTATCGATTGGATGTCAATAGATTTTATTGTTTGCACTAGCGTAGATTAGCCATTGGTAGAAGTTGCCGATAGCTTAACATTGTTATCAGTGCTGATAATGACGCGAATAAGGCAGGCAAAGCTATTCTTTTTAAGCAATCAGATTTTGCGAATTTATCGATAATCATCACATTAATAAAAATCTATTCAGAACTTAAGTAATCCAGTGATAAACAGCTATTCTTGCGGTATTACTTTATAGGGATTGAATCGAAATGCTGAAACGTATTGTTTGCCAATTAACACCGATTTTTGCAAGCATAAGTTACGTAATTTTCTGGTAAAAAACATCACTCCAATTGAGAAGTGATTTGGGAATAAGTAGGAGAATAGTAAGTGGCGACAGTACCTAGTGAATCCAATGCAACTAACCCCGCTACAACAAGCAGACTAGAACACCTTAGTTCGCTGTCTAATCAAAAGAAACTTGGATTAATTATTTCTGTGGCTGCAGTTATTGCCTTATTTGCGGGTGCTTTGATGTGGAGCCAGACACCGGAATACCGTGCCCTTTATAATAATCTGTCGGATCATGATGGCGCGTCCATTATCAGCGTATTGCAACAAATGAATGTACCTTACAAGTTTTCAGAAGGCGGGGGCACCATTCTGATTCCTGAGAATCAAGTTCATGAAATCCGCTTGAGACTGGCAGGCCAAGGGCTACCAAAAGGAGGGTTGGTTGGATTTGAATTAATGGAGAACCAGAAATTTGGCTCTAGTCAATTTCTTGAGCAAGTTAATTATCAGCGTGCATTAGAAGGCGAATTGGCACGCTCGGTTCAATCGTTATCAGCAGTACAAAGTGCACGCGTGCATCTAGCGATAGCCAAACCATCTGTCTTTTCGAGAGAAAAACAACAGCCCAGCGTTTCTGTCTTACTCAATTTATATCCTGGTCGTGTTCTGAGTGTTGAACAGGTCAGCGCAATCGTACATTTGATGGCCAGCAGTGTACCGAGTTTGCCAGTAAAGAATGTGACTGTTATAGATCAAAATGGAAACTTGCTCAGCACTCAAAATGATAAAAAAGAAGATTCCAGATTTGATGCAAAACAATTGGCGTATCTACAGGAACTTGAAGAAAACTATATCCGTCGTATTGAAACCATATTAACGCCTATTACCGGAGCCGCAAATGTGCGCGCACAAGTAACGGCTGACGTCGATTTTTCTCGCATCAAGCGTGCAGAAGAAACATATCGACCTAATAATACGGAAACGGATCGCGCCTCGATTCGGAGTCAACAAACACATGAATCTATGTCTATAGGCTCAAAACTCGATGGAGGGATCCCCGGAGCACTGACAAACAGACCACCAGAACCAGCAATTGCACCGATCGAAGTGGGAGGTAAAAAACCCGCTGGAAATAATGCTAGGGATGATGAAGAGGAAGGTGATAACACTCCGCCGCTACCTACTGATACCAAAAAGGAATCGACAATTAATTACGAGGTTGATAAAACTATTCAGCATACGCAACAATCCACCGGAAATATCAAACGATTATCCGCTGCGGTTGTTGTTAATTATCGCAAGAAGGTGGATGAAAACGGAGAAATCACTTATGAACCGTTAAGTGCCGAAGAAATCAAAGAAATCAATAATCTCGTCAGAGAGGCTATGGGCTATAACGAGAAACGAGGAGACTCGCTAACTGTTACTAATGGCTTATTCACAGGAGAAACTGAAACAGTTTTGGAAATTCCGTTCTGGAAAGATCCAGACGTCATCATGCTGGCAAAAGATTTTGCGAAACAATTATTAATCATAAGTGTCGTTCTATTTTTCTTGTTAAAAATTCTTCGACCGTTTCTCAAGAGTCTGGCGCCACCGCCACCAGTCCCGGCTTTGACCGATAAGACAACTCAGGTCGACGTTGATGGAACTGTATTGGAGCAATTGCCGGGACAAATGGATGGAACGGCGATGCAGGCTATTCAGAAATCGATGTACGATGCAAATCTCAAACGCGCTAAACAATTGGCCTTAGACGAGCCGTCCATCGTCGCTAATGTTGTTAAGGATTGGATGGTTAAAAATGGATGATGAAGGACTCAAGAAGAGTGCCATTTTGCTGATGACCTTGGGCGAACAAGAAGCCGCGTCAGTGATTAAATTATTAGGACCGAAAGAAGTCCAAAAACTGGGCGAGACCATGTCCACACTGCAGAATATTACTCGGTCAGAAATTGAAAACATAGTATCTGAATTCTGTGATGAAGCTGAGGGAAAAACTACCTTAGGACAGAATTCGTCAGATTACATCCGCAAAGTCTTAACCAGCGCATTGGGTGACGAAAAAGCTGCCAATCTTATAGATCGAATTTTACAAGGTGGCGATACCAGTGGTATCGAAGGACTGAAATGGATGGATGCAGTCTCAGCAGCTGAATTAATTAAAAATGAGCATCCACAAATTATCGCAACTATCCTCGTTCATCTGGAGCGCGATCAAGCCTGTGAAATTCTAGGTCTATTTACTGAGCGCTTACGTAACGATACATTACTACGCATTGCTACACTTGACAGTATTCAACCGGATGCGTTGCGTGAGCTCAATGATGTACTAACAAAATTGCTATCGGGCAATGCCAATATCCGTAAAGCAGCTATGGGTGGAGTTCGAACGGCTGCCGAAATTCTCAATTTTGCCCCATCGGCTCACGAAGCCAGCGTTATTGAAAACATTAAGCAGTACGATGAAGAATTGGCGCAAAGAATCATGGATGAAATGTTTGTATTTGATAACCTGATTGACATAGATGATCATGGTATTCAATTACTACTCCGGGAAGTGCAATCAGAATCTTTAATAATCGCTCTTAAAGGCGCACAAGAAGAGTTACGCAAGAAGATTTTCAAGAATATGTCGCAACGTGCCGCTGAAGCTCTTCGTGAAGACCTTGAAAGTAAAGGTCCCGTGCGTATCTCTGAAGTTGAAGCCGAACAAAAAGAAATTCTTAAGATTGTGCGTCAATTGGCGGATGATGGACAAATTGTTCTGGGCGGAAAGGGTGATGATGGTTTTATCTAGCCGCCAGTTTTTCCGTTAAATTATTTAAATCAAAAACATTAACTTCTGGCTATTTAGTTCGACACTCAAGGCTTGCCGATGATAACAAATAATTTTATTCCAAAAGAGGAGCTCAACGCTTATCAACCCTGGGAAATGGATTCTTTAGAAGATTCTGATTTATTGGTAAAAACACAAGAAGCAGAGAATCATTGCCCAGAAAATGAACAGGAAAAGGTGCCACTGCCAAACGAGGAAGAAATTGCGGCAGTTTATCAGCGCGCTAAAGAAACCGGCTATGCAGTGGGATTACAGCAAGGCCAGGCGGCCGGATATGCTGAAGGTAGGGAAGTAGCAGAAATAGAAGTGAAGGTGGAAATAGCTCGCATTCAATCACTACTCACAAAACTGTCCCAGGATCTTCAGAACATGGATCAACAGGTTGCAGACAGTTTACTGGATTTGTCGATTGCACTCGCGAGAAAGTTAGTTACAGAAGCATTAAAGCTAAAACCTGATCTGATCATACCCATTGTACAAGAGGCTCTTCGCAATTTACCGCAATCAATGCAACATCCGCGCCTCTATTTAAACCCAGAAGATGCAAAACTGGTGGCAACACATCTTAACGAGCAAGCAGAACAAGATAACTGGTGCATCCGCGAAGATGAGCAATTATCCCGAGGTGGTTGCCGTATTGAAGCAGATGGCAGCGAAATCAACGGGAGTATGGAAATTCGCTGGCACAAAGCTCTATCGGCCATTGGTCACGATGACAAATGGCTTGAGATAAAAGACTAGGATGTCACGTCATGAACAATGGGGCGATTTCTTAAAGAATTGCACTCAAATCATTAATCCGACTAATTCCTTCTTATTAAGTGGGACAGTAACCAAGGTTACGGGATTGGTCATGGAAGCAGTAGGACTCAGATTACCGGTTGGGAGTAGTTGTACGGTTTTCTTATCAAACGGGCAAAACGTTTCGGCTGAGGTTGTGGGCTTCTCAGGAGAGCGTTTATTCTTAATGCCATCGAGTGATGTCTATGGACTATCACCTGGCGCAAAAGTTTTTCCTTCGGAAGTTGCCAGCGAGTCCCCTCGTATCGGCAACCTTCAACATCCACGAAGACGCGCAGCGGATCGTGCGAAGCATATAGTTGTTGGGCCTGAGTTGCTGGGCCGTGTACTAAATGGTATGGGTGAGCCGCTTGACCGACTCGGACCAACCCACGCAGAACATAGCGTACCACTCTATAGTCGTCCTTTTAACCCATTAGAGCGCACTCCTGTCAGTGAGCCGCTTGATGTTGGGGTACGTGCCATTAACACACTGCTTACAGTTGGAAGAGGACAGCGCATGGGGTTGTTCGCAGGAAGTGGGGTGGGGAAAAGCGTATTACTTGGAATGATGGCGCGCTATACCACTGCCGATGTGATTGTCGTCGGCTTAATCGGGGAGCGGGGGCGCGAGGTTAAGGAATTTATTGAAAATATTCTAGGGGAAGAAGGACTCGCACGCTCCGTAGTTGTTGCCGCACCTGCGGATACATCACCATTGTTACGTCTACAAGGTGCTGCCTATGCAACAGCTATTGCCGAATATTTTCGAGATAGCGGCAAACATGTATTACTCATCATGGATTCATTGACTCGCTATGCCATGGCGCAGAGAGAAATAGCTTTGGCTATCGGTGAGCCCCCAGCCACTAAAGGCTATCCGCCATCGGTATTTGCCAAATTACCCCAATTAGTCGAACGCGCTGGTAACGGCAATCAGAATAGCGGTTCAATTACAGCCTTTTATACTGTGTTAGCAGAGGGAGACGATCAGAACGATCCAATCGTGGATAGCGCCCGCGCTATTCTTGACGGTCATATTGTTTTATCACGAAGATTAGCGGAAGCAGGACATTATCCAGCAATCGATATTGAGGCTTCGATCAGTCGCGTGATGACCAGCGTGGTGCCACAGAAACAAATTGAAATGGCTCGGCAATTTAAAAGCCTGTATGCACGCTATCAACGTAGTCACGATTTAATCAGTGTTGGCGCCTATGTCGCTGGTACGGACTCAGAACTTGATCGAGCCATTAGACTTTACCCTGCATTCGAAAAGTTTTTAATACAAACCATGTCGCAATATGAGAATTCTGCCGATAGCCTTATGAAACTAACAAATTTATTTGAGAATGAAAACAGTAAATACAGCGCCTAGGGAAAAACATTATTATGTCGACAAATTCATCGCTGAAAATTATTCTGGATTTAGCGCAACAACAAACAGATGCTTTAGCAAGAAAACTCGGTAAGCTGAATATCCAACAGCAAGAAGCAGAAAAAAAATTAAATTTGCTGCTGCAATATCGTCATAGCTATCAATCGCACATGCAGGATTCAACAGGAACCGGAATCGACCATATTGAGTGGCTTAATTTTATTGCTTTCATGAACAAACTTGATGCCGCTATAACAGAGCAGCGCCAGGCAGTAATATTTGCCCAAAAAATAAAAATTGCTGGGGGTGATGAATTTCTATCCAGTCAACAAAAATTAAAATCCTACGATACGTTATCGCAACGTAAAAAAAATGCAGAAGATTTAATGCAAGTAAAAAATGAACAGAAAATACAAGATGAATTTGCATCAAATTCCTTTTATCGCAATTCGCATGTCCCAAAAGACAGCTAGCCGCATATCTGCACATGTCACACTGGTATGAATATTGCTATTTGCTTGGTAGCATTATTAATCGTATGAGACCCATAATTTATGTTAAACATATCAGTTGCACCTCAAATTAATTCTTCAGCCGAGAATAATATTGCAGTACCGATCAATTCAAGTTCATCAGAAGCAAATGAATCTGACAGTGAAGAGTTTGGAACAGTTTTGCAGCGTGAAGTATCTGAAGCAGCAAACAAGCATGAGAAAAATAGCACATCCGCTACGAAAGAGCACTCTGACAGCGCAGTATCTCCAGAAGATAGCGATGATGATGCAAATACAATCTCAACCGTGCCTGAAGCAGTAATTACGGATGGAACAGCCAACTTTATTCAAACTCTGCTAAATAATTCGACCCATCAAATCACCGTTAATCTCTCACAAGCTCCAGTGGAGTCAATACTCGATCCCAATGCAAAGACTGGGCTATCGAATATGCCACAAATATCAACCACGATATTTACGAATTCATTAATTCCACAAGATGGTGATCTGACTCCGGGTTCAATGGCTCCAATGTTGAATCCCATGCTTCAGCAAAAACTGACACAGCCGAACTTAATCACGAATGATTATTTTTCGCTACCCAATAATATCTGGCAATCATTGAATGAGGCAGATTCTGCCGTTGACGGCAATTTATTGTCATTTTCTTCAGAAATGAGCGCAATCACCCAAAACCCCCTAGTGGAATCGATATTTTCGGCGCGTAACGAACCATTTACATCACAATCATTTAGTTTAACTGGCACTAGTACAGTAAATACTGTACCGCAGGATATTCATGTCGACCTTCCAATAATTCAGCCAAAATGGGGAAGTGAATTTGCACAAAAAGTAGTTTGGTTGACTTCTCAGCAAAATCAAGTGGCTGAGATCCACCTGAATCCAGCACATTTGGGTCCTGTCGAAGTGATGTTAACGATCACGCAGGATCAGGCCACTGCACAATTTGTGTCTCCACATTTAGCGGTACGCGAAGCTATTCAGGAAGCTTTGCCAAGGTTAAAAGAGATGATGGCTGAAAACGGTATCCAATTAGGTAATGTAATGGTCGGTGCCGATTCCTTCCAGCAAGAAAACAAACAACAGCAGAGTTATCAATCAGCAAGAAATGCAACCAACATACTTGGCGCTGAAGCAAAGGCCGACAATCAAATTGAAGCCATTACTACGCCTAGTAGACATCTTGGTATGGTCAACACTTACGCGTAATATTTTAATAATGCTCCGTTTGATTTCTAGGTATTTATCCCTCATGTTGAGTTATCGGATTGTCGGAAAATAGTCAAAACAACAATTATCCGACAATCCTTTCATCAATCACGCAAACAAAAATGGATTGTGCAACAAATAAAATCTGTTCTCATATTCATGCAACTGCCGTCTCTTTCTAGAAACCGAAATCTTTAAATACCTGTTTGGTCGCTGATGAGTTTCAGTATCTGAAAATAGCGACACTATTTCATTGTTATTTGACATATCAATTTGTTGCTCCGTCGAAGATAATAAATTTCGTCAAATAGCGGAGCTGAACTAAATGTCAAAATCTAATGAAACACCACCTGCTGCAGAAGGCAAAAAGAGCAAGAAGGGTTTGATAATTATAATTTTGATTGCAATCGTCGCGCTCGGTACTGGTGTGGGTGGCACATGGTACTTCATGCAAATGTCAGTCGACGAGGAAGGCGAAACTGAAAAGCCCAAGCCAAAAGCAAAACCAACCACCTTTATAGATCTTGAGATTTTTACTGTCAATCTTCAACCAGAAGAAAACAATCAATATTTGCAGGTGGGATTAACCGTCAAAGTCAGGGAAACCGAAGCTGTGCAAGAAATAGCCAAACAAATGCCGTTGATTCGCAATCGTATTCTCATGTTGCTTTCCAGCAAGAAGGCGGCTGATATTTCGAGTATTGCCGGCAAGCAACAACTAAGCCAGCAGATTTCTGATGAAATCAGGCATTCACTTGATTCCGAAGCTCTGCAAGAAGACGTACGAGAAGTATTATTCACATCGTTTGTAATTCAGTAAGTTCGAACATGGCTGAAGATTTTCTCTCACAAGACGAAGTTGACGCACTTCTAAGAAGTACCACGGGTGAAACCGAGGAGGCAGTAGACGAGGTAGAAACAGGTGGTGTCCGTAATTACAATCTTGCGACACAAGAGCGCATTGTTCGAGGACGAATGCCCACCTATGAGATTATCAATGAACGGTTTGCAAGATTTTTACGTATCGGCTTATTCAATTTTATGCGCCGTACAGTGGATATAGCGGTTGGTCCGGTTAAAGTAATCAAGTTTAGTGAGTTCGTGCGCAACCTGGTCGTACCAACTAACCTCAATATGGTTCAAATGAAACCATTGCGAGGTACAGCATTGCTTGTTTTTGATCCCGATTTGATTTTCCTGATTGTGGATAACTTGTTTGGCGGTGATGGCAGACATCACACGCGCATTGAAGGAAGAGATTTTACTCAGACAGAACAACGCATTATTCAGCGTTTATTAGGTGTGGTTTTTGAAGAGTACGAGAAATCGTGGAAATCTGTTTATCCTATTCAATTTGAATATGTTAGATCTGAAATGAACCCTCAGTTTGCTACGATCGCCACACCGAACGAAGTGGTAGTTTGCGTGACTTTTGATATTGATTTGGGAAATAAAGGAGGTGGATTGCATGTTTGCATTCCATACTCAATGGTTGAACCCATTCGAGATACCTTATACAGCGCATTGCAAGGGGATCACTTAGAGATCGATAAACGCTGGCTCAAATTAATGTCGCAGCAAGTTCAAGGTGCTGAAGTGGAATTGGTTGCAAACATTGGGTGTACAAAAGTTACATTTGAACAGATTCTGAGCATGCAAGCTGGGGACATTATTCCACTGGAAATCCCAAAATCTATTTCAGTATGTGTTGATGGTGTTCCTGTAATGGACTGCCGCTACGGCACTATGAACGGGCATTATGCACTGAGAGTTAATTCAATGATTTCTAGATCAGAATTCGAATAATTTATTGGAGAGCAAAATGTCAGAATCAACAGAAAGCACACAAGCAGAACCCAATGACTGGGCAGCAGCCATGGCTGAACAAGCGACAGCTTCACAAACTGATGCACGTAATGACAATGAAGATGCTACCGATGATTGGGCAGCGGCCATGGCTGACCAGACAACTGCAGAGCAAAGTGGCACAAATTCTCTCGCAGAGACTGACAAAGGGCAGAAAAGATCTGTATTTGGTTCACAGAATACTAGCGCATCAGTATTTCAGGAATTCTCTAAAGATGGAGAATCGCATGGAGCCCGACATGACATAGATTTGATTCTGGATATTCCAGTGCAAATGACGGTGGAACTCGGTCGAACTAAGATTGCTATCAAAAATCTTTTGCAACTTGCACAAGGTTCTGTAGTAGAGCTTGACGGTATGGCCGGTGAGCCTATGGATGTACTGGTTAATGGTTGCCTGATTGCACAAGGTGAAGTTGTGGTCGTGAATGATAAGTTCGGCATCCGCTTGACCGATATCATTACGCCTAGTGAACGGATTCGCAAACTTAATCGCTAGAGCTCATAAAATGCTAAGTCGTTATTTGCTGTTTCTCATTGTAATCGCTCCGTTCCCGGCCATGGCCGAAACTGGAAAGCCAAGTTACATTTCCCCTCCCGCCGTGATCTCAACCGAGAGTACGCTACAAATGATGGGCGGACTACTGCTGGTACTGGCGCTCATAGGTGGTATTACTTGGCTGCTTAAACGATATTCATTGATACCGACTACCACCGCAGGCATTGTCAAAGTTGTCGCAACTACCGGAGTGGGTCAAAGAGAGCGAGTGGTAATAGTCGAAATTGATAACACTTGGCTGGTTCTTGGCGTGGCCACCGGCCGCGTGAACAAATTACACACAATGACTAAGCCTACAAATGAAGCGTCCGATACGATATCGAATGGGTCACCTCCCTCCCCGGTCTTTGCCGAGCAACTTAACCAGAGTATAAAAAAAGAAAATGCATAACAAGCTCCCTACACCGATTATTCATTTATCTTCACACTTCACCAAGATTATCCATGAATTGTCATCATATCTCTCGCAAGATCTGAGCAGAATAAGAATGTCTGGGTTATTCCGGATAGCACTTTTCTTTTCCGGTTTCATTGCTTTACCAGCATTTGCACAACAATCCGGTTTTCCAGCATTTACTAGCACATCTAACGCAGATGGAAGTGCCACCTATACGTTGAGCTTACAAACGTTATTGTTGTTAACGTCACTGACATTTTTACCTGCCTTGGTACTAATGATGTCAAGTTTTACCCGTATCATCATTGTGTTGTCGTTTCTTAGAATGGCGCTGGGCACGCAATCTTCCCCACCTAACCAAGTGTTGCTTGGATTAGCTTTGTTTTTAACTTTCTTCATTATGTCACCAGTTATTGATCGTGTTTATTCCGAAGCTTATCTACCTTTTTCTGAAGATAAGATAAGCATTGTGGAAGCGGCTGAAAAAGCGAGCGTGCCGCTGAAATCGTTTATGCTGCATCAGACTCGGGAAACGGATTTAGCACTTTTTATTCAAATTTCCGAAAGTGAAGAGCTTGAAAGTCGCGATGAAGTACCACTGAAAATACTTGTTCCAGCATATATTACCAGCGAACTGAAAACGGCATTCCAGATTGGTTTTGTTATTTTCATCCCATTTTTGATTATTGACCTAGTTGTTTCCAGTGTATTGATGGCCATGGGTATGATGATGCTGTCTCCAATGATTATTTCACTACCCTTTAAATTAATGCTTTTTGTTTTGGTCGATGGCTGGCATTTAATTATTGGCTCATTGACTCAAAGCTTTTATACCTAAAAGGAAACCTACTATGACCCCAGAAGGTGCGATGACCATCGGCCGGCAGGCGCTTGAAATCACATTCATGATTTCTGCCCCGTTACTGCTCGCGGCTTTAGTAACGGGTTTGCTAGTCAGCATTTTTCAAGCGGCAACTCAGATTAACGAGATGACTCTGTCATTCATACCCAAATTATTAGTCATGTTCTTGGTTATGGTACTGGCTGGACCGTGGATGATTGCTGTTATGACAGATTATATGCAACGACTGTTCACAAGCATTCCGTGGTTGGCAGTCGGTTAAGGTTTATAGTCAATTTAACTTTCTTTAGCCAAGCAAGCAATGGGCTAATAGCATGATCAACATAACCACCGCAGAATTAAATACATTACTAGCAGCATTTATTTGGCCACTGAGCAGAATTCTGGCACTGATCGCAAGCGCCCCTATATTAGGAAACCCCAGTGTCCCGGTCAAGGTAAAGCTGGGCTTGGCGATTGTGATTACAATTTTAGTCATGCCATTAGTCGAGAAATCATTGCCGCAAATTGATCCAACTTCTGGAATTGGCTTAG
The DNA here is from genome assembly GCF_019752095.1 of Nitrosomonas sp. Taxonomy (GTDB): domain Bacteria; phylum Pseudomonadota; class Gammaproteobacteria; order Burkholderiales; family Nitrosomonadaceae; genus Nitrosomonas. Next base: position 29,391 of record NZ_JAIEMO010000014.1, on the reverse strand, counting down.
TAATCCTGCTACAACAAGTATTGATTGGCGTGGCCATTGGGTTTGTCATGCGCGTTGTTTTCGCTGCTATTGAAATGGCGGGCGAATTAATTGGCTTGCAAATGGGACTGGGCTTCGCAATATTTTTTGATCCCCAAAATTCCGGTCAGATAGACATTATCGGACGCTTTTTGGGAGTGATCGCCAGCCTGGCATTTCTTGCCATGGATGGCCATTTAATGATGATTGCCTTAATCTCACAGAGCTTCAACACCTTACCCATAGGCCCAACAGCGATAACAGATGCCACATTCACCACGCTTGCAAACTGGGGAGGAGAAATTTTTAAATCCGGACTGCAATTATCACTGCCTGTTCTGACAGCATTACTGATTACCAACCTTGCTCTAGGCATCCTAACCCGGGTCGCACCACAATTAAATATCTTCGCAGTTGGTTTTCCGCTAACTCTAGCTATTGGTGTCTTTGTTTTAGGGCTCAGCATGCCTTTCTATACCCCCATTCTGGAGTATTTAGTACACGATGGTATGAATCTAATGATGGGTATTCTTAACATTGATGAAATCAATATGCCATAAAAGTAATAAGAGGTAAGTTTTGCTATAAATTGATTTAATTCTTTTGATAAACAGGCAATATTTCCCTTCTTTTTCAAGACAAATCTATCGTCCAAAAGCTGCTAAAGTAGTTATCTATTTTCTGGAAATTGTATATTCATATAACTGCTGGTTTGGTTAAAATTTATGACATTCAAGTCACGCTTATTCAATTCACTGCGCAAACTTTCTTCATCGTCGGAATCACATCCAGACGATGCGGTTGTCTTGTCTACTGATGATTCAGAGTATTGCGATATGTCGAATGATGATCAGAAGTTTGCTTCAGCAGATGAAATCAAACAATTGCTAGATACTGCATTCCGCAATCGACTTAGTGTTGAAGATCAAGCGATCAAAGAAGCGCATAAGCGAATTGAAGCAGAAAATATTGCTAAAGTGACTGCTGAAGCGAGAGCCCGAGCAGAGGCCAACGCCAGAATTGCAGCTGAAACCCGAATCCAAGCCGAAGCAATGGCAACTGACCAAGCTCGAGCCAGAGCAAAAGCTGAAGCATTAGCATTTCGAGAAGCCAATACTCGCCGCGAACTTGAAATAAGAGCCAAACTGCTTGCGGATGAAAAAATAAAGGCTGAAAAGGCTTTGAATGCGTTATTGGAAGCTAAAATCAAAGCCGAAGCTTCGATTGTTGAGAAAATGCAGAAACGTGTTGAACAAGAAGCGACGATGCTGGATAAGGCACACGCAGCTGCACAAAAAGAAAAAGAAGCTACAGAAGCAGCGAAATATCGGGCTCAACTAGCAAACGACGCGCATTCTGCCGCACTAGCTGCGATCGAAGCAGAAACCAGCGCAGCGATCCTGGCACAAGCCAAAATTCAGGAAGCGCAAAAAATCATGGCATTGTCTAAAGCACATGAAGCAGCTGAGAAACAAGCTCTCGAAGAATTGCAGACGCGCTCACGAATTGAGTCACAAACCTTGGCACAAGTTTCTCGGCGCTTGGAAGAAGAAAAGCGGGCAAAAGAAAATGAGGAAGAACGGCTAAAATCTGAAACGACTGCTACCAATGCGGCAGTGGAAAAAGTAGAAACTGAAGCCATCGCAGCTAAGCAAGCTAAGAAAAGAGCCGAGTTAGATATTCATGCAACAATTGCTGCACGCAAAAAATTCGATGCAGAAGAAGCTGCGACAGAAATAGCCGAATCCATTATTGCCAAAGAAAAAGCAGCGACCGAAGCTATCAAGGCACGGCTAGCTCTAGAATCCGAGTTGCTAGAGGAAGCAAATCAGCGGATGTGGATTGAATCTGAGACACTAGTTGCTGCGGAAATGGCTTTACGAACAGAAAAAGAAGCCACAGCCATTGCAAAAGAAAAGCAAAAAATCGAAACTGCCGCAACCAAAGAATATCAGAAACGTGCCAAAGCAGATGAGGAAGCGATCAAAGCGGCTAAAGCGCGCGCTGAAGCTGAGAAATCCGCATGGGATGCTGCAAAAAGCAAGGCAGAAGCTGAAGTGCGATTAACAACAGCCACAGAAGCAAAGACACAAATGGATATCCTTGCAGCTCAAGAAATTAATAGCAAAGCTGATTTGGAGCAGCGCCTGCAAGATGATGCAGAAATCCGTGCCAAAGCGATAGTGGATGCAAAGCAAGCAGTGGCTGAGCGTCTTGAAATTGAGCAGAAAATTACAGGGTTGGCAATCACTAGGGCACAAGCCAAAATTATGGCCGCCAATAAAGCCAGAGCGCAACTTGAAGCTGAAAAGCATGCCACTAGAATTGCATTGGAGAAAGCCAGAAAAGAATCAGCGGCTCTGCTTGCCATACAAGAACGTATAGCTTTGGAATCAACTGCATTAGAAGCTGCTGCTGCCAGAGAAGTGGTTGAGACTATGGCTAAAGAAGCGCTGTTTGCCCGCTCTCAAGCAGACAAAGAAGCGACTGCTGCAGCTACTATAAGAATACGAGCAGAGATCGCCGCCGCAGAACATTCGCGCAACAAAATGACCTCGGAGACAAAAAATCAACTACCGAGCAGTTCAAAATCAACCAATGCAATCGTAGGTCCACCTTCAGGTAGATCTAAAGGCTAGCTTGCAATTTCCTATAGCTTTATTGTGAGGACAGGAACCCACCTTCGCTGCTCAATCAGCAATATCAGATTTGGTGAATAAGCCTCGATTGTTCACCAAATCTGCATCTAAGTTTAGCTTATCTCGGATTTCCCCGTTAAGAGAAATCCGAGATAAAAGAAAAAACTTGTCCACTTAACAACAAGCCGAAGAGGGTCTGTGAGAAATATGCCATCTCACGGATAAACTTAGGTGTACTTGCTGTTACTTGATCTAACGATTACTCAATATGACGCAACGACTATCAGATTAAGTGTGAGCTGCTCCATTTTTCCAGATATTCTGCACACTCACCGCAGAATCATTCGTTCAAATCACATTCTCGAGCAATGCGTGCAAGATCCAGCAAATTACTTGCACCTGTTTTTTGCATAATCTTGGATTTATGGATTTCAACCGTGCGATGACTGATGCCCAGACAACAAGCAATCTGTTTGTTACTATGCCCTTGGACCGCCAAGGTCATCACCTCGCGTTCACGGTCAGTAAGCTTCATTAGGCACGATACCATTTCTTTATTACGTGCAAAGTCACTAATATTTTTCTTGGCTTCCGCAAAAGCTGCGTGCACACAGACCAGCAGTTTCTCCCGTATCACTGGTTTCGTCAGAAAATCCACTGCCCCCCCTCTGATTGCCCTTACACTCATCGGAATATCGCCATGTCCGGTAAGAAAAATCACGGGCAACTCAATCTTGCGCCAAGTAAGTTCCTCCTGCAGCCGCAGACCATTCATTCCCGGCATTTTCACGTCAATGATGATGCAGCCAAAGAAATCGGGGTGATAAGCACTCAGAAAAGCATTTGCGTGCTCGAAAGATCGTACGCGCATGCCTACCTGTTCAAGCATCAGCATAAGGGAATTTCGCACGGCTGCATCATCATCCACAATAAAAACAGTGGGTTCATGCGTGATCATGATGCAAAACGCAAAGTAAACTGGAATTTAGCGCCTGGCCTTGAATCCGGATCTAGCCAGAGATAGCCGCCATTGGTTTCAATCAATGTGCGACTAATGGCCAGTCCCATGCCGATACCTGTTGGCTTGGTCGTAAAGAAAGGCTCAAATATGCGTTTTGCCATCACGGGGTCAAGACCCGGACCGTTATCCTGGACAATCACTAAAGCCACATTGATTTCATTCATAGTTTGCACCTTAGTAGAAACCGTTAAGGCAGGTAAATCTACGGCACGCATAGCTTCGTCAGCATTCCTGAACAGATTCACCAGAACTTTTTGTACTTGTGTACGATTACACTGAATAGCCGGAAGGTTTTGCTGCAAATGCAACGTGACATGAAACCCACCGTGACCGTCATTGCGTACAATATTTAGCGCGTCATGTACTACCTCGTTTAGATTTAACCGTTCAGTTACCACCTCACCCTTCTGGAGAAAATCTAGCAGTTCATGCAAGCTGCGGCCAGCGCGTTGCGCTTGCTCCACGCAACCTTCAAGCGCTCTTATTAAATGATCAGAATCAAGATCGTCATTATGTATCGCGTGAAGGGCCACCTCGCTATAAGCAGAAATTGCCGTCAGCGGTTGATTAAGCTCATGAGCAATCGCTGAGGCCGTGCGTGCTGCCACTTGTTGTTTAAGAATACTCTCAGCTTCATCGCGCTGTGTCTGAAGCTTTTTCTGGATATTTTTTTGCTCTGTGACATCGCGGGTGACGCCTACAAGTCGATTTGCCTGACCGGCTTCAAAATAAACTCGTCCCATCGCAGTTATCCAGCGCTCAGCACCATTGGCGGTATTTACAACGCGATATTCTGCTCTGTATTCGCCGTTACCAGCAGGATTCATTGCACAATCTATAGCCTCTTGTCTCGCCGCACGATCTTCTGGATGTATCCTCGCGACAAATTCCTCATAACTTACGGTTCTTTCAGAAGGCTCGCCCCAGAATTTACGCATTTGCTGATCCCAGTAAACGATATTGCGTTTAATATCGTAGTCAAATATACCCAAGCCCGCAGCCTGTTTGGCTAAACGCAAGCGCTCTTCACTAACCCGAAGCGCCTCCTCGACATCAAGATTCCAGTTTGCAACATTAAATGCAACCATTAATAAATCCGTCGCTGAATTTTTATCGGATTGAATTGAATACTCAACATTATTTCCTTCCCCTGCTACCGAGTCCAACTAGTAAGCTGCCATCGCTCTCGAATCGACTCACAAGTGCACTAGAATAAAGTGCTTAATAATACCGATACTGCTTCCGGTATTGAGCCACTTGCAACAATTCAATCTCTAAACCGTTTAACTCTTTTACAGAACAACCAAACAGCAGCACATCCGCTACCACACCAAATAAATCTTCAATACTTCAGCCCTTTAGCGCACCAATAAAATCAATCCTATCTCTTATAAACTTCACTTACACTTACTCAAGAGCCTAAGATAGATACTGATTCTACTATATAAATTTACGCATATAAGGGTTTACCCTTACGCGTCAGCACGAATATTGCCTCCCGCACTTCTCTAGTAATATTTGCAGTCAGGTTTTTCCGATAGCAATTACAAGGGAGGTAAGCAGATGATCAGGAAGAATAGATTATTGATCTATTTGATTAAATTTTTAATATTTATATGTTTCTTTTGTAATAGCAGCACTTTTGCCGCTGAAACAAGAAATCTGGAAACAGAAAAAGCAAAAAACTCTTCGGTTATCGCAAGAAGCCACAAACCACCCAAAGGGACTGATAGACCGCCATTCAGTGCGCAGGAAACCGTGGGCGAAACTCGGTTTGACTATGATAATCTGACTAGGCTTATGGAAAATCATAAAACTCCGCTTTCTGCGATGACGCCAGATTGGCTCGATTTAGCGGTTGAGCATCGAACGCGCTATGCCGCCTTCGACAATGGCTTCACGAGAAATATTCCGGGCTTTAATGACATGATTCATCAGCGGACAAGATTCTTAATGGAGATAAAAAACATTATAGATCCCCTTAAGTTTACACTCGAACTGACAGATATACGTGCTCCCTTAGCAAATTTTGGACAAGGCCAATCAAACGTCTTTGCTAATCATTTTGACTTTACTCAACTTCATCTGGATTATTTATTCAAGAATTTCTTAGGAACAAGCTATAACGCAACATTTGAAGTCGGCCGGTTTCTATTGGAAACAGGAGAAGCACGCCTGTTAGGCGGTCATCGGTGGGGAACCTTAACGCCCACTTTTGATGGAATACGACTTGTAGTAGGAAATGATCAAGAGAAATGGGGTCTGCAAGTATTTGGGACCCGTCCAGTCAATAGGGAACCAACGCAATTGGATTGGAATACACCTGAGACTTATTTTTCAGGTTTGCAGATTACCAACCGTGATCTGCCATGGGCTAACGTTGATTATTATTTCTTGCAATTAAATGAAGGGAATAAGCTCAGGAAACGCAATCTATCGACCACCGGCTTTAGACTCTTTGCTAAGCCGACAAAAGGCCAAATGGATTATGAAATTGAATCCATGTATCAGTTTGGAGATACTCAAGATACCAAGGTTTTTGCGCATCGCCATCATGGTGAGGTAGGCTATAGCTTTGATACTTCAATGCCTTTAAGATTAGTTTATCTATTTGATTTTTCATCAGGAAGTCAAGACCCCAACAAAAATTTTGATATTTTGTATGCTAAACGTCGTGTGGAATATGGCCCCACCGGTATGTTTGGACCATTCTTTCCTTCCAACCTATTTTCACCAGTCGGTTTTCGTGCAACATTCATACCGCGCCCTGACGTCAGGCTTATGATGTCTCATCGCGCATATTGGTTAGCCAATAAGCATGGCGCGTATGTAGGTAGCGGCCTGCAAGATCCAACTGGCCAGGCTGGCACTTTCCTGGGCAATATGCTTGATATCAGTGTGGGCTGGGCTCCTCAATGGAGTTATATGAAACGCATGAGCTTTGATATAGGGTATAGCCATATATTCAAAGGCGACTATTTCGCCAAAGTCCCACAAAGCCCTGGCATGGCAGATACTAACTATGGATATACCATGGTCACCTTTAAATTTTAATGCTTTGGCATCAGAAATATTCTTATTAAGAACCATAACTTATTAATTAAACTTTTCTTCTTTTTCAAGCACTCTGCATATGATTCATTTTGTAACAAGAAATGTATCCATTTTCTCAATGGCGTAGCTCCTTCTTGTTTTATTGCTGCACGACTAAAGTTTTAATCGCTTTTAAAAAGGAATCGTCGCATCCAACGAGAACAGAAACTGATCTTTCCTGCCGTCAAATGGACGGAATGCCATGTCGATACCATCTGCACGATCATAGCGGATGTTTTTCCGAATATTGATATTGCGGATAGGCGTCCAACCTCTACTCCACCGTTTTGCCGGCTTCCAGTTCATGCCCAATGTAATTGCATAATAGTCCGCAGGCGCGCTGACGAAAGGAATGTTACCTGCATAACTGACGCCTTTGTTATTTAACGCGGACAATATACGGTAAGGCGAAAAAACCCGCCAACCGTTGCGGTCGTGAAAGCGTTCCACGCGAATGCCGACCGACAAGTCACGTAGAAGATCGTAAGTCATATGCGTATTGATGCTATACCATGCAGCATTCTGAATTCCTCCGGGCAGATTGATATTGCTGGCCCAACCATGGGTATGATGCAATACCATATGGGCTTTCGGCGTTAGGCGATGTTGCAGGACGACGCTATACATCATCCAAGGCTCATTGACCGCTGTTTGCCCATAGGTGCCGCCAAGTTGTCCCGCAGTTCTTCTGTCGTCACTGCTCCACATGATATTGGCTATCCCGCCCCAGTTATTGAGTTGTTTATCAAAACCCCCATCCCAGCCACCAGTTGCGCTGCCCGTAGTTGCACCGCCTTGAATCTGCCAATTCTGATTGATGGTGTGAGTACCTAGCAATCCGGTGTGTGTGAATGGTTCACCACTATTCAGAATATACCCACGGGTATAAAAAAAGTTATCTGGTGCAGGAACCGTTTCATAGCCCAACGGTGTATAAAAATGTCCAACTTTGATGTTGAGACCACGGCCCATTGGCACATAAGCTTCCAAATAGGCTTGCGGCAAAGCGATTCCGTAAGTGCGCGTCGAATTGCAGCACAAATTAAGATCCCAGTTTCCCCGATTTGAAGGTTCGCCGGTGTTCTCATCGAATGCGGAGATGCCAAAAGCCTGCGTATAAATAGCGTCAGTACCAAACAGGAAATCGAAACGACCGCCGAGATCCCACTTTGGGCCTTCCGATTCGACATTACGTTGTAAAAATATATTGAGCTGATTCAACTGAAACTGATTAGCACGATCAGCAAAAGTAACCGCCCCATTGAAACCATCGGAAGGATGGTTAGCATTATAAGTCGCACCACCGTTAATCCAACCGCCCAATTCCAGACCGTTTTGTTTAAGCAAATTTGGCAGGCTGGTGGCATGCACATTGCTGATGCTCAGCAAAACAAGCAACAGAACTCCAATTGCTGCATATACTCTTGTGTTTCTATTTTCTCCTGCAGTATGCATTTTTTCCTCGCTCATGTTCCTGATCGTAATAACTCAAAGTAAAATGACAGGAACGCACCTTAACGTAACCAAGACAATACCGGATACCGGGGAAACCCTTATTCTTCGCTCAGTAAAACCATTAGCAAAATTAAATATGCATAAAATATATTATCGGTTAATCACCATTGATCCAATTGCTTAGATATTATTTCAATGGATAAAACAAATCTGCCTAACAATCCCGAAGCCGATGACATCAAGCCGAAGCAGAGACGCAAACGCACTAAAGTTGTGCGTAATGCCAGCGCTACCAACAAGCCGAGAAAGCGAACCAGAAGAATTCAACCCAGTGGGCTCCGGCGGAAAATATTGCTGACTAGCATCGAAACTTTTGGTTTGGGCATTGCGGCATTTTGCGCCATTATCATGCTCCTCGGTTATTCCGCCAGTCGATTTTCAGGCACCAGTTTTTTTGTCAACTTGCTACCGTTTGCTACCGGCGTACTGGGTTTGATATTAGCCGTAAGCCTATTTCTGGTTGGCTGGTGGAAACTGAGAAAATGGCTGCGATTGCATTCGGAATTTCTGGCTCCGGCTTTATCCTTGACATTGGCGTTGCTGATTTCCTGGCTTGTCACACACGATCAATTCACACTGGCTTATGGCAATTTCCGCACTTTGGTAGGTGGCAAGGAAGAAGCTGGACGCGTGACGATCTCGCATCAGGTCTATGCAGCTTACCGGCGGCATGATGTTACGCAGCTGCAAAAAATGGTTAATCGCTCACAGGAATATCGTCAGGCGATCGAAGATGCCGCCCGTTCTTTTAATATGGATGTCAATCTGCTACACGGCATTGCAGCAACAGAATCATCTTTCATCCCGCGAGACAGCAGCGACGGTGGCAAAGGATTGTTCCAAATCACCCGCGTCCCGGAAGCAGTCATGGCGCAGGCACGCAAACGGCTTGGTTCAGAAAAAATCGCTTTGGAGAACTCTCGTCATAACGCTTTTGTCGCCGCAGCCACATTTAAACATTATTTGGCTGAAATGAAAGGCGATCTCTTTTTGGGATTGTTAGCCTACAACATCGGCCCCGCTAACGGAGGTTTGCGTTTTATCATGCAACAATATGGCGCTGCCAATTTCACTACGATACAACCCTATCTGCAAACCTTGCCACGTGATTATCCGATCCGAGTACTATCTTATTCACTGGCATTTCGCCTCTGGCATAAAGAGGGTAAATTACTCGCTTACGAAGAAGGCAATAATGCTATTTATATCCAACGCATCGGCATACCTGGATTACATACTGGTTTGTAATTGCTCAACAATTAACTATCACTTGATCCACACCGTTTTAATATTCACAAATTCGCGAATGCCGTGATACGACAATTCTCGCCCGTAACCGGATTCCTTAATACCTCCAAATGGTAGGCGCGGATCGCTTTTGACAATACCGTTGACAAAAGTGGAGCCGGCATGAATCTGCCGCGCCAGCGCTTCTCCGAGCATCGTATCGCGTGTCCATACGCTGCCACCAAGACCGAATTGCGTCCGGTTGGCTAATTGAATCGCTTCCTCTGCATTTTTCACACGCACGATTGCCACGACCGGACCAAATAATTCTTCATCAAATGCTGCCATACCCGGCTGCACCTGATCCAGTATTGTCGGCGCGTAGTACGCGCCTTGCGCACCGATAACATTACCGCCAAATACAAGCTTAGCACCTGATGCTAGACTTCGTTCAACTTGTGCATGCAGCTCGGTGCGCAAGTCTTCACGCGCCATCGGCGCAATCCCGGTGTCCATGTGTTTCGGATCGCCGATTTGTAGCTGGCTGAAGAGCATTTTCAATTGCGCGACAAAAGCATCGGCAATCGTATCGATGAGAATAAAACGCTTGGCGGCAATGCAACTCTGCCCCATATTTTGCAAACGTGCCACAAGGGCCTGCTTGGCAGTTGATTCGATATCAGCATCATCCAGCACAATAAAGGGATCTGAACCGCCTAATTCGAGTACGCATTTTTTCAAGTGCTGCCCAGCAATTGCTGCGACTTTGCGTCCTGCAGCGCTACTGCCCGTCAAGGTAACGGCAGCAATGCGTCGGTCGGCAATGACTGCTTGCGCTTGTTCGGCACCAATCATCAGCGTGCGGAAGACATGCTCCGGAAAACCGGCTTGATGAAATGCATCTTCCAATGCCAGTGCACAACGCGGTACATTTGACGCATGCTTAAGCACCACCGCGTTACCCGCCATCATCGCCGGTGCAGCAGCGCGGATTAATTGCCAAAAAGGAAAATTCCACGGCATGATGCAAAGCACAATACCTAAAGGCTGGTAAACCACCAGACTGCGGCTGGCATCGGAGGCAATGATCTCGTCGCGCAGATAGGATTCAGCTTGATTAGCGTAATGCTCACAACCTAGCGCGCATTTTTCTATCTCCGCCCTAGCTTCCTTGAGCAATTTCCCCATTTCTTCAGTAATCAGATTGGCATATTCCTCGCTACGCTGCCGGAAGAGCTGCGCAAGATTGCGCATCAAACCCGATCGTTGCGCGAAACCAAGCGACGCCCACTCAGTCTGCGCCGACTCCACTTGTTTCAGCACCGCATTGATTTCTACTGCTTGCCATATTGGGAACGATTGTATGATTTGGCCTGTGGCCGGATTGATGGATTGCATTGACATGAGCAAGAACCTTATCGAGTAACTTAAAATAATAATGCTGTGGCAAACATGCTTTTTCTATTATTTGCTCTGCGTTATTCTTTAATGTACGAATGCTTCCACAATGCGTTTAAAGTACGGCGACACGAATAGCAACAAAACAAAACCCACTGGAAATGCAATACTCCATGAATAAAGCCAGGGTTCGATAAAGGCACCGGAAAAACCAAGATTAACGACCGTAACAATTGCAGATACACACCCAGTCATGGTTGCAGACATCATCAAAGAATAAATGCAATGCGCTAATAGTTTCTGTTTCATACTAACTTTGCTTTCTTAACCTGAAGCTAATCTCTCAACATTGTAAACAAGCTTATGTGAAGAAATTCTCAAATCTTCTGAGATTATTTGTGCATTTTAAGTGATAGTTCTAAACCCTTATACACAATTGCCCAGAGTCAAATTTTCAGTATTGCTGAAATGGTTTTGTACCTCTTGACATGTAATCGCTCACCAGGAAATATCGCTTCATCAGACATCTAAACACGATCATTTCCAAATCTATAGAATTCAATCAGGAAGATAATCACGATGACTCATTAATTGTTCACCCTACTTGATTTCTCATCAAGCGTATCTGTCGTTTCAAGATTATTCCACAGGCACTTATTGTTACTTGCTCGTGCAATTTCTTCTAGTATCTCGCGATGTTGCAGATTTTCTTCAGCGGTCGCTGCAATAATTCTTAAATTAGTACTGTCCAGATCTGTCAGAGAATGCTGCACAGCTTCAACATATTCCAATTCAATCAACAAGCTTTCTTGCCCACGCGTCATCGCAAGATAAACCTCAGCCAATAACTCAGCATCTAGTAATGCGCCATGCAGCTTACGCTTTGAGTTGTCAACATTGTATCGTTCACATAAAGCGTCAAGGTTATTGCGCTTACCAGGATGAAGCTCCTTTGCTAGTCTTAGCGTATCCGTTATTAACGGGCAATAGCTATCGAGTGTTTTTAAATTGCTTAAACCTAACTCATGATTGATAAATCCAACATCAAAAGGAGCATTATGGATAATTAGCTCAGCTTCACTAATAAAACTCAAGAATTCCTTGGAAACCTCATGAAATTTTGGTTTATCTTGAAGAAACCCCATCGTTAAACCATGAACTTGCAAAGCACCCTCATCACTTTCTCGTCCTGGATTAAGATAGTAATGGAAATGACTACCAGTAAATTGCCTATTACATAACTCAACGGCTGCAATCTCAACAATGCGATGCCCCAACTTGTATTCTAGGCCCGTCGTTTCAGTATCTAGCACAATTTGACGCATATCATATTCCTATCTCTAGCATTTTTGCAGCTCCCCAGTAACTATCACTTCAACGCCTCGATTAGCTAATTGATCAGCACGCTCATTGTCGGTATGCCCGGAATGTCCTCGCACCCAGCACCATTCGATTTCATGTTGTTGGGTTAATTGATCAAGCAGTTTCCAAAGATCTTCGTTTTTTACCGGCTTTTTACTTGCGGTACGCCAATTGCGTGCCTTCCATGAATCAAGCCATTCGCTAATACCTTTTTGCAAGTATTGTGAATCGGTATGTAAATGTATTTTACAAGAACGCTTTAAAGATTCTAAAGCACGGATCGCAGCAAGTAACTCCATACGATTATTGGTGGTAAATTTCTCTCCGCCAAAAATTTCCCGTTCATGGTCGCCGTATCGCAGCAAAGCTCCCCACCCTCCAATACCTGGGTTTCCTTTGCACGCACCATCCGTATATATTTCAACAACTTTATTATCATTTTCGATCATGATTTATTTAAATCGTCAATCTGTTTTGGATTGCTTGATGACCGCTCTTCCTTGGAGGCTTTGATGATTTCCCGAGCAATCGGTACCATTTTTTTCTTAGCTTCCAAACTATTTTTCCAGTTAGGTTTGATAATTCGCATCCCGTGCATGTGTTTAATAGCATGCAAGAAATATACTCCCCCCGAAATTGGCCACCAGCGATCCCCTGCGGCCTCCATAAAACCAAACCGTCGACGCCATTTTTCTTGCTTAAATGGTGGCACATAGCAACAAAGCCGACCACCAGCCATTTCAAAATCCAACAATTTCAACCAATCTTTAAGCCGTGATAATGCAATAAAATCTCCATTCCACGGAAATTCTCCTCGCATTGATTTTAAATGCTGACAGCTTCCCCATAGACTGAAGGGATTAAAACCTGAAATAACAAGATGACCTTCGGGTATTAGGATTCGATGAACTTCTCTTAAAATTTGATGGGGATTTGCATTAAACTCAAGTGTGTGTGGCAGAATAACAAGATCCATGCTGTTTGTCTGGATTGGAAGAAAACCCGGCTGAGCTCGTAACGAAGTTTCACGTTCAAGCCCTATAGAGAAACGTAAAGGCATTCGATTCAGGCGTAAAAAATCAAATTGCGGCCAACCTATCTGCATCGCATTGTAACCAAAGATATTCGCCACAACCTGATCAAAATAGCGGTGCTCATGTTCAATCAAATATTGACCAAGAGAGGACTCAAACCATTGCTGGATATTTTGCGCAATCATCATGAACCGTATCGCTTACTCGATATCAAAATTTACACTATTTACTGAAATCATTAACACTTCTCATCGCGCCAACGTCTCTAAATGGAGCTTTCATGCTTAATATACATCCGGTACATGCGTTTAAAGATAATTATATATGGGTAGTCCATAATCAAAATTACGCAGTTGCTATTGATCCGGGTATCACGGCCCCAGTGATTGAATATCTGCAATTAAATAAACTGCAACTCTGTGCGATTCTTATTACTCATCACCATAACGACCATACCGGAGGCATCGCGGGATTAATTCAGCGGTTTGATATTCCCGTATACGGACCAAACAATGAATTGATCACCGCTATAACAAACCCTGTGCAACAAAATGATATCGTAAACCTACCGGACATATCACTTAATCTCACGGTGTTAGATACACCTGGACACACTCGAGGGCATATTGCCTATTATGGGCCAGATCCATGGGATATGCTATTTTGTGGTGATACACTTTTTTCTTGCGGCTGCGGAAGGATATTCGAAGGATCTGCAGCACAACTCTACCAATCACTCCAAAAAATCTCTCAGTTACCTGATGCCACCTTAATTTACTGTGCGCATGAATACACGTTGGGAAACATAGCATTTGCCAAAGCTGTTGATCCGGAAAATAAAAAACTGAACGAGTTTGCGATTACTGCACAAGAATCACATCACAAAAACATGCCAACAATTCCGACAACGCTCGCACTCGAAAAAGCAATTAATCCGTTCCTGCGCTGCGAACATCAATCAATTATTAACAGTGCGCAAAATTATTCTAAGCAACAACTGCAAAACCCTGTAGATGTTTTCGCGGTATTACGCGAATGGAAAAATAAATTCTAATCAGATGCGGTTAATATCGATACTAAAAAGAGCGAATACCAATATGCCCAGATTGATTTATTGACTTGCAACAATCATGCAGCAAAACGGTTACGCACCCGCCAACTTCCCCCACGAATCACGCAAAGTCACAGCACGGTTAAACACCGGTTTATTGGGTTTCATATCGATTCGATCAGCAATGAAATAGCCATTGCGCTCGAACTGAAAGTTTTGTTCAGGTTTCACTTCACACAACAAAGGCTCTACATACGCTGCAATGATTTGCTTCGAGTTTGAATTCAATGAAGCTTTATAATCCTTGTCGCCACTATCTGGGTATGGATCTGCAAACAAACGATCATAAAGCCGTATTTCTGCCACCTGTGCGTGTTCTATTGATAACCAGTGGATGTTGCCTTTAACTTTGCGGCTTTCTGCGCCAGGAGTTCCACTTTTGGTGTCAGGATCGTAGGTGCAATGAATGGCTTCGATATCACCCTGTGCATTTTTATCCACTCGCACACACTTGACGATAAAAGCATAGCGTAATCGTACTTCAGCACCAGGCGCAAGGCGGAAATAGCCCTTGGTCGGCACTTCCATGAAATCATCACGCTCAATATACAAAATCTTAGAAAAAGGGATTGTACGTTTCCCCCATTCCGGTTTCTGCGGATGATTCGGCGCGAAGCAATCTTCTTGCTGATCCTCCGGGTAATTATCAATAATCATCTTGACTGGCTTAAGAATAGCAATACGACGCGGCGCATTTTCATTCAGATCTTCACGCAAACAGTCCTCCAGCACGCCCATGTCAATCCAGGAATCAGCCTTGCTGATACCAATACGCTCAGTAAACAAGCGAATAGCGCGTGGCGTAAATCCGCGACGACGTACTCCGGCCAATGTGCTTAACCGAGGATCATCCCAACCGTCAACCAACTTACTTTCCACCAGTTCGATCAATTTGCGCTTGCTCATCACCGTGTACGTCAAATTGAGGCGAGCAAATTCGATCTGCTGAGGATGACACGGCACTTTATCAGCTAGCTGATCCAACACCCAGTCATAGAGCGGTCGGTGGTCTTCAAATTCGAGTGTACACAATGAGTGGGTAATTCTTTCAAGTGCATCAGAAATGCAGTGTGTATAGTCATACATCGGATAAATACACCATTGATTGCCAGTGCGTTGATGATGTACGTGGCGAATACGATAAATCACCGGATCGCGCATATTGATGTTGGGTGATGCCATGTCGATTTTCGCTCTCAGCACATACTGACCATCCGGAAATTCTCCGGCTTTCATACGCCGAAACAAGTCCAAGCTTTCCGCAACCGGACGATCACGGAAAGGGCTGTTTTGACCAGGATTAGTCAATGTGCCGCGCAGATCGCGAATCTCATCAGCGGAAAGACCTTCTACATAAGCTTTTCCACAATTGATCAAATACTCGGCAAATTCATATAACTGATTGAAATAATCCGAAGAATAATAGAGATGTTGTCCCCAATCAAAACCCAACCAGGAAACACTGTCACAAATTGAGTCAACATACTCCTGAGCTTCTTTTTCCGGATTTGTGTCGTCAAAACGCAAGTGACACACGCCGCCATAATCGCGCGCAATACCAAAATTCAAGCAAATACTCTTGGCATGTCCAATGTGCAAGTAGCCATTGGGCTCGGGCGGGAAGCGCGTTTCTACGCGTCCATCCCATTTGCCGGTGCGGTTATCTTCTTCTATGATAGTACGAATAAAATTGGAAGGCGCTGATTCAACGTGCAAACTGGTTTCAGATTTCTTTCTCAAAGCGTATCCCTCGGCATATTTTTAATCGTAAGAAAATGCTGCTTACTCTATTTGGAGTGATCAGTAATTCACTCAGAATTGTTCATTCACATGTCATCTCTCTTCTCAGTATGATTATAGCGGCGATTAGCGCAAAATCCACTATTCCTGAACAAACACGCCCTACCACTTCCAGTTGCAGCGCGAATATGGCAAGAAAGTAAAAATAAAGCTTTCCAAATTTGACTTTTGTCGATGTCTGACTTAGAATTCCCGGCTCTTTTCGAATACGCAGGACAAGTTTTTCGTGAAAACATTTTCGGCCAAACCACACGAAGTAAATCATGACTGGTTCGTCATAGACGCGACCAATAAGGTATTGGGGCGTCTTGCTTCACAGATTGCACATCGGCTACGTGGCAAACATAAACCGATCTATACACCGCATGTTGACACCGGCGATTACATTATCGTTGTTAATATTGACAAAATGCGAGTTACCGGCAACAAGCTAGAAGATAAAATCTACTATCGCCACACCGGTTACCCAGGTGGTATTTATGCAACTCCTCTGAACAAAATGCACGCGCGTTTTCCAGCGCGTCCACTTGAAAAAGCGGTCAAAGGAATGCTACCGAAAGGCCCCTTGGGATATGCAATGATAAAGAAACTTAAAGTTTATGCTGGAGAAACTCACCCGCATGCTGCTCAACAACCCAAACCACTTGAAGTTAGAGCTTAATCTATGGCCACTCAATATAATTACGGTACCGGACGACGCAAAAGTGCTGTAGCACGCGTTTTTATCAAACCGGGAAAAGGCGCAATTGTAATTAATAATAAACCGATTGATGATTATTTCTCCCGCAAAACAGGTCGCATGATTGCAAGACAACCTCTGGAAGTAACTGATAATGCCAATTCATTTGATATTATGGTCAATATTCATGGCGGAGGGGAATCAGGTCAAGCTGGCGCAGTGCGTCATGGTATTACCCGCGCATTGATCGATTACGATGCAACGCTTAAACCCACTTTAAGCAAGGCAGGCTTGGTAACCCGTGACGCGCGTGAAGTCGAGAGGAAGAAAGTTGGTTTTCGTAAGGCACGGCGGCGAAAGCAATTCTCTAAACGTTAGTTTTTTCGTATTAGGATTTTAAAAAAGCCGCCTCAATTGAGCGGCTTTTTTGTTTATCTTTTGTTAAAAGGCAAAACTATCTATTCAGAACATAACAGGAGTCACAATGATTAATGTCGGCATAGTTGGTGGGACAGGGTACACCGGCGTGGAATTACTGCGGTTACTGGCACTACACCCCAAAGTGAAAATCAAAGCGATTACCTCTCGGAATGAAACAGGCGTAAATGTCGCCGATTTATTTACCAACCTGCGAGGACATATCGATCTTAAATTCAGTGATCCGGCGGATGCAAAACTCAATAAATGCGATGTAGTATTTTTTGCCACACCTAATGGAATTGCCATGCAACAAGCAGAATCCTTATTGAAGGCAGGCGTTAGAGTAATCGACTTAGCGGCAGACTTCCGTATCAAGAATGTTACTGAATGGGAAAAATGGTACGGCATGCAACATGCCTGCCCTGCTTTGGTTGCTGAAGCGGTATATGGCCTACCAGAAATTAACCGTGAGTTGGTAAAAAATGCGCGCCTTATCGCCAATCCAGGCTGTTACCCGACTGCTGTGCAACTTGGTTTCTTGCCGCTGATAGAAGCCGGTGTCATAGATATCAATTACCTCATCGCCGATGTCAAATCAGGCGTTTCCGGCGCGGGACGCAAAGCCGAAGTACATATCTTGCACGCCGAGGCATCTGATAATTTCAAAGCGTATGGCGTGCCGGGACATCGACATTTGCCCGAGATAAAACAAGGTCTTTCCAATGTCGCCCAAAAACCTGTTAACCTAACGTTTGTTCCACATTTGATACCGATGATCCGCGGTATCCATGCTACGCTCTATGCCAAATTAACCCAGCGAACCGACTTGCAAACCTTGTACGAAAAACGTTACCAGCACGAGGCTTTTGTTGATGTACTACCTGCCGGAAAACACCCTGAAACTCGTTCTGTACGTGGTTCGAATATTTGCCGCATCGCCGTACATCAACCGCAAAATAGTGATACAGTTGTGGTACTATCGGTAACCGATAACTTGGTTAAAGGCGCGGCAGGTCAAGCCATACAAAACATGAATATCATGTTTGGCCTGTCTGAAACACTGGGAATTAATCAGGTGCCACTATTACCTTGAGAACAACAGTTCTCCCGTATCACATCCAGATAAATTGAGCCGAATTCTGTAGAGCACCCGGTGTATAAGTTTTTCCAGAGAAAACCCAAAATTCTATCCCCGCGTGTCGTAGTTCGCCCACGCTCGTCTTGGCAATCACGTTTGATAAGCATTATGATCGCCTGCTCATTACTGCTCTTGCTTTCTTGGTTTATGTACGAAATGGGCAGACAATCGATCAACACGCAAGAAGATACTATTGAAGAAAAGCTAGCCTACTTATTTGATCCTGGAACATGCAGGCAAACCAAAAAACAAAAATTATGCGCCCAGATTGGTGATTTAGCTCAGCAATTACAAATCAGCGGCACAGCCAATCAGAATCTTACTGAAGAAATGAAGTCCCTTGCTAGCGAAAACGATCAATTAAAAGAACAACTGGAATTTTTCCAGCATCTGATCGCCAGCAACACAAAAAGTGGTATCTCAATTTATCAATTTAGCCTGAAAGAAACACAAACGCCTGGCGAGTATCGCTATGCACTGACATTAATTCAAGGCGGAGAAAGGCCGAATGATTTTAAGGGAAACTTAAGATTCACAGTTAAGCTGACGCAAAATGAACAGAGCAAAGTAATACCACTCACAAAAAAAAATCAGCAACTAGATTTTCCTGTTATCTTTAAGTTTTTCCATAGGATGGAAGAACTTTTTAAAGTACCACCGAATTCCATCGTAGAAAATATTCAGGTAGAAATTTTTAGAAATGGTAACAACAAAGCCATACTATCTGAAACTATACAACCGGCATTGTGAAGGAGAGAGGAAATGTTCGGTAGAAAAAAGAAAAACCAACTGCATCATCACATTGATACTTTAATTGGTGCAAACACGAAAATTTCGGGCGATATTCATTTTACCGGCGGCCTTCGAATCGATGGACATATTACTGGAAACATCTTTGCAACCGATGACGAGAACAGCACACTCGTACTCAGCAATGAAGGCAGTATCAGAGGTAATATAAAAGCCACTAATGTTGTCATTAACGGCACTGTAACCGGCCCCATTGACGCACAAGGATATCTGGAATTACAAGAAAAAGCCGAAGTTTTCGGCGATGTTCATTATGGTTCTTTAGAAATCCGGCTCGGCGCTTCCGTTGCTGGAAAAATGATTCATAAGCACAAGCGGGATTTAGAGGGTGCGCAGCAATCAGAGAAAATGATAACATTAACTCCAGCAACCGATCAGCAAACCACTACTACTAAAAATGATGCGCCCTGATTTATACTGTATAGTATTTACCATCAATCCATAATTTGACAGTTTAAAGAAATTAATATGAACACTGAACTGAATACCCCCCTCACTTTTACTGAGAACGCAGCCTCGAAAGTTAAGCAACTCATTGAGGAAGAAGGCAACAACCATCTTAATCTTAGAGTTTTTATTAGTGGCGGAGGCTGCTCAGGCTTTCAGTACGGCTTCACTTTTGACGAATTGATCAATGAAGATGATACGGTAATGGAAAGAAATGGTGTCAAACTGCTGGTTGATCCTATGAGTTTCCAGTATCTAATCGGTGCCGAAATAGATTATCAAGAAAATATACAAGGCGCTCAGTTCATCATCAAAAATCCTGGCGCCACCAGCACTTGCGGTTGTGGGTCATCATTTTCAGTATAGCTCGCATCTACATTAGAAATTTCACGCAGGGTAAACCGCCCCCAGAATTCTGCTTCCTTTCGCACCAGTCACTGCTGTCAGGTTGCCCGTTTTACGTAAAATCGCCTGATATGCCAGCCAAGCAAATGCGAAAGCTTCTACCCAGTCGATCGCAATACCTAATCGATCAGTCAACACAACCCTCCCGCGTATTACCTCAGCAAGCCGACTCATCAGTAAAGAATTATGTCCTCCTCCTCCACAAACATAAACTTCTTCCGCGCCCAAACAATGAGTATGGATAGACTCGGCAATTGACACAGCAGTTAGTTGCAACAACGTTGCCTGAACATCTTCTGGCGGTTCTCCATCCTGCAACTTCTTTCCCAGCCAATGGAGATTAAACAAATCCCTGCCTGTACTTTTAGGGGGCTTATGAGCAAAAAAGGGATCTAACAACAAGGCTTCCAGTAAAGCAGAAACGACCTGACCGGTTGCTGCCCACTGCCCGTTCTGATCATAAGTTCTTCCGGTATGCTGCAAACACCATGCATCCATTAATACATTACCCGGTCCACAATCAAATCCCGTGACCGCATGATGAGGATCAAGATTCGTGAGATTAGCAATACCACCAATATTAACGATTACGCGATGGCAGTTTGGACTCTTAAAGACAGCTTCGTGAAACGCAGGTACCAGCGGCGCACCTTGTCCGCCTGCGGCAATATCACGACTTCTAAAATCAGCGACTACTGCGATTCCTGTTAATTCAGCTAACAAAGCCGCATTGACAAGCTGAATCGTATAGCTTTTCTCCGTCTCAGGGCAATGCCTAACCGTTTGCCCATGACATCCAATGGCAACGATCTGCTGTGGTAAAACGCCAGCACTTTTTAGTAAACCTGTAATTGCTTCCGCATATAGATATGACAACTGGTTGCTGAGCATTGCCGCGCGATGGAGTTCATCATAACCCGATTGGTGCAACGACAGCAGCGCTTCACGCAAATCATTGCTGTATGGACTATAGAAAGTTCCCAATAATAACGGAGTTGTTTCCCGCAGATCCACCAACACGACGTCCACACCATCCAGACTGGTGCCCGACATCATCCCTATGTAATAATTGGACTTCAACTATTCGAGTATATTGAGGGCAGTGGGAGACAATTTTAATTGATAAATTGACGATTTGTTCGCAAAAACAAACCGTCAATCGACAAGACTCAGCAGATTACTCTATCGCAGCAAGATGAATGTCGCGCATGATACTTAAACGAGCCAGCAAAGCTTGTGCCTCATTCTTAAATGTATTTAAATCGCGCTTTGCTATCGGTATTGCAGTTGGCAACACGACTTTAGTTGGATCACGCTGCACGCCATCAACACGTAATTCATAATGTAAATGCGGCCCTGTCGCCATGCCCGTCGAGCCCACATAACCAATCACATCTCCCTGGTTTACCCGCTTACCTTTACTTAATCCGGAAGCAAACCGAGACAAGTGACCATAGGCTGTTTCATATTTACCGTTATGTTTTAGCACAATTAAATTGCCATAACCACGTTGCGAACCGGAAAAAGCAACAATTCCACTTGCCGTGGCTTTTACAGGAGTGCCGGTAGGAGCAGCATAATCAATACCACGATGGGCACGCCACTGTTTAAGTACGGGATGAAAGCGCCTGTTCGTAAAACCGGAACTGACACGTGTAAAAGCGAGGGGAGAAAGCAAGAAGGCTTTGCGTAAACTTTCTCCTTCGGGAGTGTAATACCCATCTGAACCATTGTATGATTTGAAATAAACCGCCTGATGAGATTTTCCTTTGTTGACAAATTCAACCGCCAGCACTCGTCCAGATCTAGTACGTCTACCATTGTTTGAAAAAGTTTCATAAACTACGGTAAAACGGTCTCCTTGACGTAAATCCCGATAAAAATCAATTTCTGATGCAAATATTTCAGTCAGCTGCATGGCAATATTGTTAGGTATGCCAGCATTATCCGTCGCGCCAAACAAAGAACTGTTAATCACGCCGGATTTCATGTGAATCTGCGCATCCAATTCAATCGACTGCTCCGTCATCTTGAATGCATCGTCTGTTTTTTCCATCAAAAACAGCTCTTCATTCCCGAAGAAATAACGTAACGACAACAATTCACCTTCAGCAGTCGTTTGCGCATAAACGGTTTTACCGGGTCTAAGCTGCCGCATCGCACGGCTATCGCGTGCCGCTTGAAGAAAATAGGTAGAGTCTTGGCTGCTGACATCCAATCGGTTCAAGATCGCGGCCATCGTATCACCGCGCCGAATGCTTTCTTGACGCCAGAAGGACTGATTGGATTGCGCCTCGACAAGCGCATCTGGAATGGATAAATCAAGATCAAGAACAATTTCTTCTACGGGGACTTCTCCAAATGACGGAGAATTAGGTGCGATACCAAATGCAGTGACAATACCAAATAGTGGAATGCTGGATAAAGCCACTAACCAGCGAATTGATTTTTTTGTTAGTTTAGATGATTTTTGAGCTAGAATCCTTTGTTTACTGCTAATAGGTGTATATAGCACTATGAAGTACCTCCAGTCATGTAACTAAGACAGGCGCGAGTCTAACATGAAAATAGTCAATGTGTACTAAGAAACGACTAAGAATGACCTAAATAAGCATCTCAGAGTATTATTTTACCCATAAAAATTACAAATTCATCCCCAACGTGAACAATTCAATAAAATCTCAACTTGAAATCATTAAACGCGGCAGCCAAGAGCTATTGGTCGAAGCCGAAATGGAAACCAAGCTTAAATCCGAGCAGCCTTTGCGCGTGAAAGCCGGGTTCGACCCAACAGCACCGGATCTACATCTGGGCCATACGGTATTACTGAACAAATTGCGCCAGCTACAAGATATGGGACACCATATTCTGTTTCTAATTGGCGATTTCACCGGCATGATCGGAGATCCCAGCGGAAAAAACAGCACCCGCCCACCGCTCACCCGGGAACAAGTTGCAGAAAATGCGCAATCCTATACCACGCAAGTCTTTAAAATTCTAAATCCGGATCACACTGAAGTAGCGTTTAATTCCATTTGGATGGGTAAAATGGATGCTGCGGATCTGATCAAACTAGCTGCAACCCATACCGTTGCACGAATGCTGGAACGAGATGATTTCGACAAACGCCACCGCAACAATCAAGCGATTGCCATTCATGAATTTTTGTATCCTTTGATTCAGGGTTTCGATTCTGTTGCACTCAAAGCAGATCTAGAATTGGGCGGAACCGATCAAAAATTTAATTTATTGATGGGGCGAGAACTACAAAAGCATTTTGGACAACCGCAACAATGTATTCTCACCATGCCGTTACTTGAAGGATTAGACGGCGTTAACAAAATGTCCAAATCCTTGAATAATTACATCGGCATCACCGAAAGCCCAACCGAAATTTTCGGCAAGTTAATGTCGGTCTCGGATCAACTGATGTGGCGTTATCTCGAATTGCTGTCTTTTGAATCGCTACAAACCATTCAAAAATGGCGTGAAGAAGTTGAAGCAGGCAGAAATCCGCGCGATATCAAAGTGATGCTAGCACAGGAAATCGTTACCCGCTTTCACGACCGGGGCAGTGCCGAGAATGCGCTGATCGACTTTGAAGCACGGTTCAAACACGGCGCATTGCCCGATGATATCCCGGAAAAAATAATCCAGACCCCAGACAACGAAATACCTCTGGTGCAATTATTAAAACAGACGGGGTTAACCGCCAGCACCAGCGAGGCGCTGCGCATGATCGAACAAGGTGCTGTCAAATTGAACAACGAAAAAGTGACCGACAAATCGACCCAAATAACACGAGGCACATCTGTTGTGATACAAGTGGGAAAACGAAAATTTGCCAAAGCCATTATTCAATAAAAAAACATCATCGCAAACAATTGCAAGGCCTGGAAGAATCCAGTATACTTCGCGGCTCAAAGTTGAGCAGAGTATTTTTTTGATCAACTTTGCATGGCTTCATCGTTCCTGACCTCCCCAACTTTTCAAGTTTTTTCCGAAAAAGTGCAACAACTTTGGTTAGCGGCGATGCTTTTTAACGCGCTGACAAGGTTTCGCACAATTCACATTCGCGGCATGCAAATTATATGATGCCTGTGTGTTTCATTGTCTGTATTTTTTAGGAAAATAACGTGTCTTTTGAAGAATTAAATTTAAACCCCTCAATACTTAAAGCAATTCAAGAAGCGGGGTATACCACCCCAACACCGATTCAGCAACAAGCCGTACCTGAATTAATTGCCGGCCACGATATAATGGCCTCTGCACAAACAGGTACCGGAAAAACCGCAGCATTCATGCTACCGGCATTACATGCGCTGGCAACACCGGCGCAAATCCGCAGCCGCGGACCGCGCGTTCTGGTGCTGACACCGACCCGTGAACTGGCACTGCAAGTATCAGAAGCCGCAAAAAAATACGGCAAGTATTTACCGCGCATCAACGTGGTGAGCATCCTGGGCGGCATGCCCTATCCATTGCAGAACAAATTGTTGTTACAGCCGGTTGATATTCTGGTAGCCACGCCCGGGCGATTGATTGATCATATTCAACGCGGACGCATTGATTTCAAACGCCTGCAAATGCTCGTATTGGACGAAGCCGACCGCATGCTGGATATGGGCTTCATTGATGATGTCGAAACCATCGCGGCCGCCACACCGGCCACCCGGCAAACGTTGCTGTTCTCTGCCACACTGGACAACGCGATTGACAGAGTTGCCGCAAAATTATTAAAAACACCGAAGCGCATTCAAGTATCATCGCCTAAATCCAAGCTCGACAATATTGAACAACGGTTACATTACGCTGACGACATGTCACACAAAAACCGTCTGCTCAATCATGTATTGCGCGACGAGACATTGAAACAAGCCATTGTTTTCACCGCTACCAAGCGCGATGCCGATTCCTTGGCGGACAACTTGTATGCACAGGGCTATGCTGCAGCCGCACTGCATGGCGATATGAATCAGCGTGAGCGTACCCGCACATTGACCCGGCTGCGCAACGGCGGCCTGCGCGTACTGGTCGCAACCGATGTCGCTGCCCGCGGTATCGACGTTGCCGATATCACACATGTCATCAATTTTGACTTACCCAAATTCGCCGAAGATTATGTCCATCGCATTGGCCGTACAGGACGTGCAGGCGCAGCAGGTATAGCAGTTTCATTCGCTTCGGTGAAAGACGGCATGAACCTAACAAAAATTGAACGCTACACCGGGCAACGCATTGCATCGCATACCATCCCCGGTCTTGAACCGCGTATCAAGCCACGCTCCCCAGGTAACGGACCCAGAGGCACGCCTAACGTTACGCAAAGACGCAAACGCTCACCTTTCGCCGGTCATGACAGCCGCCCTGGCTTCGGCGCAACGGGTGAATCCGGCAGAAACCGTAACGGGCAACGCGGCCGCGCCATCGACGCCGACAATCGCGGAAATTCTTTCCGGAATACTAATAGCAACGGTAACAGAGCCGGCTACCAAGCTGCACGTTCTAAGTAATTGCTTGTAAAGCCGCATTGTTCTGAACACTGAACAAACCAGAGCAATGCGGTTGGTCGATATCAAATCTCAAGTTGCCAGGAAATATATACCACCTGAATAGAATTAGGGTGCTACGCCGCAAAGCGACATCGGCTTGAATAATTCCGGCTATAGGAGCGCATACTATCTGTGCGCACACCATACATTCACAAAATAAAATATATACCTAGTTCATCGATTATATTCTTGCTCGATTCGCGACCTGCCCCCATTTTTTGCATAGTGTTCGATAAGCAACACAACTTTCGGCTTAAGTTGCTCATGTAACATCCTTGCATCACTTGCAGAAATCAAAATATCTGCACCTTCAATCATAGGCAAAGGTTTCATCTTCAACAGCGCTGGACTTGCTTTCCCACCACGATGAACAAGACAGTTCCGCACTTCTTTGGACACGGCTACAAAACCATTACTCCAAACCTTACTGGCAACTGAATTACCAAAGCTTTCGGAGACGATGGAGTTGAAATCTCTCTGCGTTACCCGACAAGGCGACTTACGATCTGCGTTTAAAATATTGACCACTAGGTTTTCGTAAGCGTAGTAAACAGCACCATAAGCTCCTTCTGCTGCTTTCCAGAGCGCCCCTTTGAATGAGTTGATATGAAGATACTTATCCCATAACTCTTGTTTGTTTGTTACCTCTCCTCCTCCACCGTTCGATGCCTCAAACACACCGCTGACAAGGAACCAGGGTAATACAAATGCTCTTGAGGCTCCCCACCAATGAGATGAGAAATCTTCCACAGCGGATTCAATAGCCAATCCTTCAGATAAACTAAAAAGCTTTTCGTACCACTTGTCATCGTGGAAATCGGCAAAGCTTGAAAAGCTCGATTCAATGAATATCTGCTTCATCGTTCTCACAGCTAACGTAATATATAGAACATTTTGTCCAACAATCTATCAGACAATGTCGCATAATCTTGTGAACTGATGATTATCATAATGATAATATTGCTTTGTATTTTATTGAAAAATCAATGGTCTCAGGAAAATCATCGCCACCCGCTAAAGAATTGCTGGATCAAGCGCGGGAAAGGATTCGTTTCAAGCATTATAGTTTAACAGGCCATTGAGAAACTATCTGCATTACAATCAAGATTAACTCACTTAAGTTATTTGCTATGCCATGAATTCCAGATCCGACTTTAACCTGCAATCATTCGATTCGTTTGAGTCCCAGCAAAAAAGATTACACCTACTCAGTAAAGCTGCGGAAATTGGGGATTGGTGCCATACGTTCCCCACCCATTTCACGATCTGGTCGGAGTATCTTTATCAATTTTATGAAGTCGGAAAAGATTTTGAGTGTTTCCATTTACTTGAAAACACGCATTACTACGCCGAATCCGAGACAGAAAAAATGCGTGCTTTGATGGCGCAAGTTACAACGCATAAAAAAGAGTACAGTGAAGAATTCCTGGTAAAAATGCCGGATGGCAGAGTTAAATGGCACACCACGACCCTCTATCCTATGCTCGATCCGAGTGGAGATATTATCGGTTTATATGGCGTGTTACAAAATGTCACTGCGCGGAAGAAAAATGAATTGGAGTTACAGCGCATGGCCTATGTCGCTGAGAAAACCAACGGCATTGTGATGATTACCGATCCTGAGAGAAAAATTATTTGGATCAATCATAGCTTTGAAAAAATTCTAGGTTATAGCACCGAGGAAGTGATTGGGATTGATCCGGCAGCTTTTCTCCAGGGGTCTGAAACTTCCAGCGCAACCATCCAGGAAATTGCCCGGTCGTTGAGAAATACCGGCACGTTCTCCGGTGAAATTCTCAATTACACCAAAGCAGGAGAGAAAATCTGGCTGTATCTGAATATCGCCGCAGTATACGATGACACAGGAAAGTTGATCAATTATGTAGCGGTAGAGAACGACATCACACTGATAAAAATGGCCGAGCAACGGTTGCAAAAAGCGATGGAAAAAGAGCGCGAATTGAACCGTTTCAAGACGCAATTCGTTAACCTTGCCTCGCACCAATTCCGCACGCCGCTTGCCACGATTCGTTCCAGTATTGATTTGCTGGATCTGAAAATGGAATCCACCCATCTTAGCGCCGACTTTGTTGCGCTATTCCAGAAACATAAAGCTATCATGGCCGAGGAAACCATGCGCATGACCGAGCTCATGGAAAATATTTTAGATATCGGGCGAATTGAAGAAGGCAAAATCGAATTGTCGAAAAAGGATCTTTCATTCAAACAATTCATGGATAGCTTTGTTGCTAACAATGTAGAACCCGGTGGACAGCAGAGAAGACTCAATTACCAATTTGATGCATCCGATCGAATCATCAGCATGGATGAAATTCTGCTGCGAAATATTTTACGCAACATTGTGTCGAATGCGTTTAAATATTCAGAAGGAAAACCGCCGCCTAGCCTCGGTGTGCACTTTCAAAATGATACGTTCCTCATCACCATCATGGATCATGGCGTGGGTATTCCGGAAAAAGACCAGCCCTTTCTATGTCAATCATTTTTCCGGGCGTCCAATGCCAAGATTTTTCCAGGAAGCGGGCTGGGACTTATGATCGCAAAAAAACTCATCGCACTTCATGGTGGAAGCATCAGCATAGAAAGTAAAGCCGGCAACGGTTGCACGGTAACGATTCGACTACCAGTATAGGCCGCGACGATGAACAACACATTAATCCTTATCGTCGAAGACGAAAAATCGCTACGTGATAATATTTCCGAAATCATCCGGCATTATGGCTTTCGTGTAATCAGCGCGCCTTCAGGTGAAGATGGAATAAAAACCGCGCTGGAATTTATTCCAGATATCATCATTTGTGACATTATGCTGCCTGGAATTGATGGCTTCGACGTGCTTGCCCGATTAAAACAAGCACCTCAGCTATCATCCACTGCTTTTATTTTCTTGACCGCAAAATCGACCCGCTCCGATACTCGCATGGGCATGAACATGGGCGCGGATGATTATCTTACCAAGCCATTCACCAAAGAAGAATTAATTAACAGCATCCATGCAAGAATTGAGAAATTAGCAAAAACACTGAATACTCAGGGGAAGCACGACAAATTAATCGAAACCGCACTGGATAAAATAACAAGCCTCACAAAATCAGAGCGCAAAGTACTCGCAAAAATTTCTGCAGGTTTCACCACGCCACAAATTGCCCAAAAGTTGTTTGTAAGTCAAAAAACCATTGAGAATCACCGTGTCAATATTTCACGAAAACTCAATCTTAGCGGACCTAATAGTCTGATTAACTTTGCACTGCGATTACAGGGCCAATATTTAGAAAACCCTGCTCCCGTTAATTCTCCCTCCGCTTCATCACGTTGACACCTTCTCGAATCACGACTTCCCCATCATTTAATTCGATCCTAAGTCCTTTTATTTATATATAGTTGCTTAAAGCAAGCATTAAATTAACTGATAAGCACTCTATCCACACAAAATGAGTGGATCCACTCATTTCAAATGAATAGCAATGCGCTATGCTTAATTGCGTAAAAAAGTGATTATTTATTTACCCACAATAAGTGGGTGATTAATTATAAATAATTACTTGCGTATATTTATTGATCAAACAAATGGAGGATATGATGGCAACAACCTATGACACAACTAGCGGCGCTGCGAGCGCCAACTATGACATGTCGCTGTGGTATGACTCAAAATATTACAAGATAGGCATGTTAACGATGCTTTTGGTAGCGATATTTTG
>NZ_JAIEMO010000034.1 GCF_019752095.1 Nitrosomonas sp. | reverse complement strand
TGATCCTCGGTATGCCCTGCGCTGCTTTGCAACCCACGTCGAAACCAGATCGTCCCCGGTATTCGTTTTGGTAGTGCTTAGGATGGTGATGAAATCTAAAAGTTCAAGTCCTGTGCCGGGTATTCTAACAGAATTAATGAATATTTCTTTACAGGTGAGTCAGCAATTCTTCAGGATGATCGATCAGATGGTGTGCGCCCCAGGTCTCAGGCGGTTGATCATTGCCCAGATAGCCATAGCGTGCAACGATGGGTTGCATGCCAGCTGCCAAGCTGGCTTGGACATCGCGTATGTCGTCACCTAGATAAATGCAGTGAATAGGGGGGACGGTCATTTTGTTGCTGGCTGCTAGGAGCGGTTCAGGGTGTGGTTTGATGTGGGCGGTTTCGTCGCCACATATGACGCAGGCGACTCGTTGCGCTAAACCGAGCATTTGGATAATTGGATGCGCAAAACGCGAAGGCTTATTGGTGACAATGCCCCAGGGTAAATTCATTGTTTCCATTTGATTCAACAGGGCTTCAACGCCTGGAAACAAGCAAGTGTCGTGACACAGTCGCTGGGTGTAAAAATCCAGAAATTCATCGCGCATGGATTCGTAGCCATCGTCGCCGGGCTTGATATTGAAGCCAAGTCCCAGCAAGCCACGCGCACCTGCAGATGCCACTGGGCGGATCTGGGTAATAGGTAATTCGGTTAACCCGCGTGCGATGCGTTGCCGGTTTAAGGCATTACCGAGGTCAGGCGCGGTGTCGGCGAGTGTTCCATCAAAATCAAAGAGAACAGCTTTAATCATTCAGTGCGATTAGCGAGAAAATGTGAGTTAGCTGCGATATGCCATGATGTAGTTGACGTCGGTATCATTTTCCAATGCATATATTTTGGTGAACGGATTATACGTCATGCCGATCAATTTTTCGTCGGTTAGGCCAGCATTACGCGCCATACGCGCAAGTTCGGAAGGCTTGATGAATTTGGCATATTCATGTGTGCCGCGCGGCAATAGATTTAAAATATATTCTGCGCCAATAATGGCGAACAGATAGGATTTCGGATTGCGATTGATGGTTGAGAAAAATACCCAGCCATCTGGTTTGACCAATTGAGTGCACGCGTGAATAACGCTCATTGGGTCGGGCACATGCTCGAGCATTTCCATGCAGGTGACAACATCATAGTGATGCGGTTTTTCTTGCGCCAGAGATTCTACGGTAATTTTGCGATAATCAACGTCATAGCCGCTTTCCAGCAGGTGTAGCTTGGCAACCTTGAGTGCTTTATCGCTCAGGTCAATGCCGGTGACATGCGCGTTCAATGATGCCATGCTTTCGGATAGAATGCCGCCACCGCAACCGACATCCAGCACGGTTTTTCCAGCTAGTCCTTCGGTTAGATCATTGATGTAGTTAAGGCGTAATGGGTTGATATCATGTAATGGTTTAAATTCACTGTTTGGGTCCCACCAGCGGTGAGCAAGCTGGCTGAATTTCTCGAGTTCCATCGGATCAGCGTTAATACCGTCATTTTCCATGTGCATTCCTTTAGTTCGATTGTTTTGACGTTGCCGCAATACATTCTTGCCAGATGGTTGTGCGATATTGCAGTTCGGCTTGGTTAATCGTCGTCAATTGTTTGTCTTCCAGCAGCATTCTACCATTTACCCACACATGGCTCACGTTTTCACGGCCTGCGGCATAGACTAAATGTGAGACGGGGTCATAGCAAGGGGTAAGATTAAGGTGAGAGAAATTGATGGCTGTGATATCGGCTGCTTTCCCAATGGTCAATGAACCCGTCAAATGATCCAATCCTAAAGCAATGGCACCGTTCAAGGTGGCCATTTTTAGTACTTGATGGGCGGGTAGGGTATCAGCTCGGCCACTGGTTGTTTTGGCTAGCAGCGCTGCAAGGCGCATTTCTTCAAACATATCCAAGCGATTATTGCTGGCTGCGCCGTCGGTGCCGAGGCCGACATTAATGCCTTGATTTACTAATGATGAGATTGGTGCAATTCCACTGGCTAATTTCATATTAGATGAAGGACAGTGTGCAATGCTGCAATTATATTGATGTGCCAGTTTAATTTCATGATCGGTCAGATGCACCATATGCACGGCGATCAAATTGGGGCTAAGTAGTCCTAATTGTTGCATGCGCTCTAAGGGTCTTACCCCACTTGATTCCAGGTTGATGCGAATTTCATCCCGGGTTTCATGCAAATGGGTATGAACCGGTGCGTCGAGTTGTTCTGCGTAAGTCAGAATGCTGCTAAAGGTTTTGTCGCTGACGGTATAGGGTGCGTGAGGTGCAAAACAGAAAGATAGCAGTGAATTGTGTTGATACTTGTCGCGTAATTCCAATCCTTTGGCTAAATAATCGTCGGCATCGCTGGCATAAGGTGTCTGGAAATCAATTACAATCATGCCGATAGCAGCGCGTATTCCTGAACTTGTCGCGGCTTGCGCGCAGGATTCCGGAAAAAAATACATGTCATTGAAGCAGGTAATGCCACCTTTGATCATCTCGGCACAAGCGAGCTGAGTACCATCCAGTACGAATCGCGCATTGACATGCTGATTTTCTGTCGGCCAAATGTGTTTGTTGAGCCATTCCATTAGAGGTAGATCGTCAGCAAGTCCTCTCATGAGCGTCATGGCTGCATGAGTGTGCAAATTGATCAATCCCGGAATCAATGCGTGATCACTCAGAGTGAATGTTTGTTGTGGTTTGTAACGTTGATTGGCTTCGGTTATCGGAAGAATATCTTTGATGAACCCTTGATCAATTGCAATGGCATGTTGATTTAGTACAATTCCAGCAGGTTCAACAGGAATAATCCATTTCGCTTCAATTAATGTATTAATTTCTTCTCGATTACTCATTTGCTAAGCAATACGCATAAAAGAAAAAGCCCTGCTGGAATGTGCAGGGCTTTTTTAGCAACAATAACAAACTAATTTGGTTTATCGAGTACCTGCCACTTCAATTTCAACTCGGCGATCAGGCGCTAAACACTCGATCAATGCTTTGGATCTTCTTTCACCAGCACAGTTGCTGCCAGTTACTGGATTGGATTCACCTTTGCCATCAACAAAGATGAGGCTTGGGTCAATGCCTCTAGATACCAGATGTGCTTTTACCGACTCAGCACGACGCAGCGAAAGTGCTTTGTTATATTCATCTGATCCAATGCGGTCAGCATAACCTACAGCAATAATAAGATCATATTTTACGCCCTCTATGCCCGTAACAAATTCATTAAGAGATTGGATGCCATTGGGTTTTAATTTTGAACTATCAAAATCAAATAATGCATCGGCAGAGAATGTGATTTTTTCAGGTGCTGTTTTAACAGGTGCTGGTGCAGGCGCTTCCGCTACTACTTCTGGTTTCTTGACCAGATCCGGGTCACATTCATGAATTGCCATGGCGGGTGTCCAATAGCTGGTACGCCAGCATAACCCAGTTGAGTTTCTTGCAACCTCACCGCGGCCATCAATGCCATAAGCTTGCGGCTTGGTTGATTGATCAGTGTTTGTTTCTTGTGCTAAGACAGCACCAGAAAACATTGCTGGTATAAGAATCATTCCAATAAGAGTATTTTTGGCTGATGTTTTTTTCATGATGTTGTCCTTTTAATGAAAACTATGTTTCTGAGAGTTCTATCGGCAATGCAAATAAATGCCTCACCATTACAATTGAAAGTCTTTGCTATTCTACTACTTCGAGCTAGTTAGTGTTCTATTATCAGTTTGTTTGCATATTATCGCAAATTAAGATGTTGTTTAATTGCAACAGAAACGTGTTGTAAATTGAATTGAACTAAGGGAATTAGTATGTTTAATCGATAAAAATCATGTGGTTCTCATATTAATAATAGAATTCGTGATCTAATGAAAATAGTATACTGCTTTGTTTTATTTGATATTGTAGCAATTGAATCAAAGCAAGCGAATTCCAGAGTAGTTCGAAATATGTACTATTAATTAAATCAGGCAATTTAGATTGCACGATCGCTTGAGATTACGTCACCGATTAAAAATTCTTTATGCGATTATTAAATAATAGGAAGTTTCTTGTATGATCAATGCGTCGGAGTCGGTAACTTTGTCAACACAGAATCTGTGTCGTAATTTTGGACATCATGCTGCGGTACATAATGTTAACCTGCGATTAAGGCGAGGAGAGGTATTGGGACTGCTCGGACCTAATGGTGCAGGTAAAAGCACAACCATGCGCATGCTGACGGGAAATCTTGCGCCAAGTAGTGGCAGCATAGAAATCTGCGGCGTTGATTTGTTGGATAAGTCGCTAGAAGCCAAGGCGCATTTGGGTTTTCTGCCTGATGTTCCACCGCTTTATTTCGATATGACGGTTGATGAATACTTATTATTGGTTGCCAGATTACATCGTGTTGACAAACAAGCCATGCAAACTGTGTTAAAAGATGTGAAGCAACGCTGTGGCTTAGGTCATCAGAGCAAGCATTTGATCGGAGTATTATCTAAGGGTTTTCAGCAACGCGTGGGCATTGCGCAAGCAATTATTCATAACCCAGATGTGATTATTCTTGATGAGCCAACTGTTGGCCTTGATCCCAACCAAATTCGAGAAATAAGACAGTTAATCAGAGAGTTGGGAGCAACGAGTAGTGTTATTTTATCAACCCATATCTTGCCTGAAGTTGAAAATGTTTGTGACAGAGTGCAGATTATGCACAAGGGGACGGTAGTTTTTGACCAAACTATGATCGAGTTGCGACAGCAAGACAGAAATCTGGGAAATATATTTACGCAACTGACACAGTCATGAATAAACAGGAAGATATGCCATGGTTGTGACCATTATCCGTAAGGAATTAAGCATGCTGTTTATTTCTCCTTTGGCTTGGATAATGCTGGCGCTGATTCAGCTCGTGTTCGCAGGTTTTTTTCTAGTGCGATTGGATGCTTTTCT
Source organism: Nitrosomonas sp. (assembly GCF_019752095.1). Classification (GTDB taxonomy): domain Bacteria; phylum Pseudomonadota; class Gammaproteobacteria; order Burkholderiales; family Nitrosomonadaceae; genus Nitrosomonas. The sequence goes on along the minus strand of NZ_JAIEMO010000034.1, from coordinate 98,418 downwards.
TGAGATACAATCGCAATTACTGCAAGTGATCAATTCCCCGGGAATTACGGAAGTTATTATCTCTCCTGTCTTTGCTTTGGCAGCAATTGTTTTGTTGATGCTAACACCGATATTATCTATGCGCTTATTGGCCGAAGAGCGTCGAAACCGCACTTTGACTTTACTAATTTCCTCGCCAGTTTCTATCATCGATATTGTACTGGGTAAATTTTTAGGCTTAATGATTTTTCTAGCAGTCGTGATTATGTTGATTGTCACATTATCTATTTCATTGCGAATAGGCGGTGTATTGGATTTAGGCTTGTTACTCAGCAACACGCTAGGATTATTTTTAGTGACTGCGTGCTTCTCTGCTCTCGGCCTTTATGTTTCAAGCCTAACGGCACAACCGGTGATCGCTGCGATTGGTTCTTTGGGGATTTTATTAGGACTGTGGATGATTGATCTGGTTGCGAGTGAAACAGATGGTTGGATTCACTATGTTTCTCTGTTGAAGCATTTCAGATATTTTAATCAGGGCTTGATTGATACCTTGAGTATTGCCTATTGTGTATTGTTTATCGTGACTTTCTTAGTGCTGACAATTCGTCGCCTGGATGGTGAGCGCTTATATGGGTAGGCAATTTTGATGAAACGGCATGATACTACTGAATAAAAATTTCCGACGGCATTACCATATACATAATGGCATATTTGTTATTTTGTTATTGTTATTGGTCATAGTGCTTGGTTTTTTTGCAGGGCAATATCGATTTCAATGGGATGTCAGCCAGAATGGACGAAATAGCTTGAGTGAATCCAGTATTGAAATTCTCCAAAAATTGCATGATCCGATTCTAGTGACAGCCTATGCAACTGAGCAGCACGCACAATTAGGTGATGTTCGAAAAATTATTGCCGATTTTGTTGCGCTTTATCAGCGAATAAAACCGGACCTTTCTCTGACATTTATTGATCCGGTTGAACAACCCATACTGACTCAGCAAGCTGATGTGAAGGTCAATGGTGAGTTGGTAATCCAATACAATCAGAGGACTGAGCGTTTAACTACCATCAACGAACAGGCATTTTCTAATGCTTTGATGCGTCTGGCGCGAGCAGAAGATAAATTGATTGTAGCGTTAAGTGGCCATGGAGAACGCAGACTCGAAGGGGATGCCAACTACGATTTAGGCGAATTTGGCAAATATCTTCGCACCAATGGTTTTAATAGCCAGACATTGAATTTTGCGATTGAACAAGATGTTCCCGCAAATGCAAGTGTATTGCTGATTGCTTCACCCCAGGCTGATTTGTTACCAGGAGAAGTGGACAGACTGCTGAATTATATTGATCGAGGGGGTAATTTATTATGGCTGGTCGACCAGGAATCACTACGTGGATTGTTGCCATTGACGGAAAAATTGCGTCTAACGCTTACGCCGGGCGTCGTCATTGACCCTCAAGCCGAACAGCTTAAGGCACCGATTACATTTGCTTTAGGCGCAATTTATGGGCGGCATGTGATAACCAATAATTTTGACTATATTACGGTATTTCCCTTTGCGCGCCAGATTACGATAAATGAAAATGAAGACTGGAGTAGTGTCGCATTGGTTGAAGTGGCTCAGCAGGGTTGGATCGAAACCGGTGATCTGAATGGAAATATTACTTTTGATCAAGCGACGGATGTGCCCGGTCCGGTCAGCATAGCGGTTGCATTGGCGCGTAATATCCGGGATCGCGAACAACGCATTGTCGTTGTCGGTAGTGGACACTTTCTAGCTAATATGTATTTGGGGAATGGTAGCAACCTGGATTTTGGCATTAATCTAATTAATTGGTTGACGGGTGATGAAGAATTAATTGTGATACAGCCACGTGCAACAATAGATAGTAGTCTGATTTTAAGTGAATCTGAGCTTACTTTGATTGCCGTGGGTTTTCTTGTATTACTACCCGCATTCTTCCTGATATGTGGATTTTTTATTTGGTGGCGTCGCAGAAGAATAGCAAAATGACTCATCACTCTCGTTTAAATTTGATTATGTTTGCTACCATCGCAGGTTTGATGGCGTTTCTCTACTTTAGGCCACAATCTGATGCGATTCAGGAATATCCGATTTCTACCACCACGATTGAGTCTGTGCAGAGTGTGCGCATCCTGAATAAGCAGCAAGAAATTGTTTTAGTGCAATCGAATGATCAGTGGCGGATGATAGAACCGATACAAGCAAGAGCAGATGAGAAAAAAATCGGAGAAATTCTGGAAATTTTGAAGGCAAGTAGCTATCAGCGTTTTGCACTGGAAAATCTGGATCGATTTAATCTAGATCGGCCTTATCTCCAGTTTCATGTTGACAATGAGTATTTCGGTTTTGGCGTGTTCTCCCCGACAACTAATCAACAATATGTTGTGACCAATGACTTTGTTTATTTGATTTCACCGCGTTATGCGCTTGCCATGTCGTTAACTGTCAGCGATCTAATTAACTCGGAATTACTGGCACCCGATGAGATTCCTGTCAGATTCGAAATGGATCGGTGGGTAGTGGAATTTCAAAATGACAGCTGGCGCACCATCCAACATTATTCTAGTGATGGATTTGATGATGAAGTGCTCACATGGTGGATTCAATTGTGGCAAACTGCTCGAGCTGGAGCGGTGAAATTGGAGGGAGAGCTTGATTCTGGTTTTGTTGAAAGAGGCGTTATACAAATCAGTATGCGGAATGGAAACATAGTAAAATTCAATATGCTGCAAAATGAATATTCGATAGTGCTACGACGCATGCCGGAAAAAATTGGGTATTACTTTCCGATTGAAGTGGGACAGCAATTAATTGACCCAAGCACAATGTTGCTGAATTAATAAATTTCTGAACACTGATGCCGGAATTACCAGAAGTCGAAACAACGTGTCGTGGTATTGCTCCGCATTTAACCGGCAAGTTGATTGTAAACGTTATTATTCGTAATGCAATGCTGCGTTGGCCAATACCGCAGGATTTGCCTGAGTTATTGTCGGGATCGACGATTCAAGCGGTGGTGCGACGGGCCAAATATCTGTTGTTGGATTGCGGTAGAGGAATACTGATTCTTCATTTGGGAATGTCGGGCAGTTTACGTATTTTACTGCCAAGATTGGCGCAATCGCCAGAATTGCCGCGAAAGCATGATCATTTTGATTTAATTCTTAATGATCAGACCATTCTTAGGTTGCACGACCCGCGCCGCTTCGGTGCGGTACTATGGCATACGGGAAATATTGCGCAGCATCCACTGCTGATGAATTTAGGTCCGGAACCGTTGACAGTAGATTTTAATGCGCAACGTTTATTTGTAAGAACCAGAGGATTGCGTGCGAGTATCAAACAAACTCTGATGAATAATCAGGTAGTAGTGGGTGTTGGTAACATTTACGCGAATGAGGCTTTGTTTCTGGCCGGAATCAATCCCAAAGTAACGGCTGGCAGAATTGGCAAAGAGCGCTATGAAAGATTGGTTCAAGCGATTAAGCATACTTTGCAGTTGGCGATAGAAGCTGGGGGCAGTAGTTTGCGTGATTTTGTGCATAGCGATGGAACCCCGGGTTATTTTCAGCAGCAATATTGGGTTTATGGGCGCAGTGGTAAACAGTGCAAGCAATGTACAACTGTAATTAAGCAGATTAAGCAAGGCCAGCGTTCCAGTTTTTATTGTCCGGGTTGTCAGCATTGACGGAAATTTACAACTTGAGTCGAATTATGAATAATTTTCGCAAATTATTTTAAATGTAGGTTCTTCCGTTTTACTGATGGATCAATCAACTCATTACAAGGTTAATATGAATATTACATTCATTGGTGGCGGCAATATGGCTGCTGCATTAATCAGCGGATTGTTGCAGCAAGGCTTTGCAGCTGAACAGTTGCATGTGGTAGAAATTAATGCAGAAAACCGTGAAAAATTAAAACTTGATTTTGGTATTCTGGCTACGGGTGATCTCGCCGACGGCATAGCAAAGAGTCATGTTGTTTTATTATCCGTGAAACCCCAACAGTTGTATGAATTGACTCAGGATCTTGCGCTTTTATTGAAGGATCAATTAATAATATCGATTGCAGCGGGCATTCGCACATCAGATATTATGCGCTGGTTGGGCGGTTATGAAAGAGTGGTGCGTGCTATGCCAAATACGCCCTCACTTGTGCGTTCAGGTGTTACGGGTCTTTATGCAGCTTCACGCGTGAATGAGCAAGATAAAAGTAATGCCGAGTTGATTCTGGCTGCAGTAGGCACGACACTGTGGGTGGCAGAAGAAGAAATGTTACATGCAGTAACCGCAATTTCCGGTAGTGGACCTGCGTATGTTTTTTATTTTATTGAGTCCATGCAGCGGGCAGGGATAGAATTGGGGTTGACACCTGCTCAAGCCAGGCAGCTCAGTTTGCAGACTTTTGTGGGGGCTAGCAAGCTGGCCAGTTTGAGTGATGAAGATGTGGTTACACTGCGCACTCGGGTAAGTTCTAAAGGTGGCACTACCGAACGGGCAATTCAAGCTATGGAAAAAAGTGATATTAAGTGTAAGATCATAACTGCCATCCATGCTGCAAGTGATCGCTCACATGAGATGAGTGATGAATTCGGTAGAAGATAAAGTTAAAAAAACAACTATCCATTATCGTTTTTTGGGAAATATCTATGTCCAATCAGATCCTTGTTTTTCTTCTTGATACTACTTTGGGACTGTTCTCTTTGGCGTTATTGTTGCGCTTTTACTTTCAGTTGCTGCGAGTCCCTTACCACAATCCGGTATCTCAGTTTTTGATTGCGGTGACTGATTTTATTGTGAGACCTGCACGTCGTATTATCCCCGGTTGGGCAGGTATTGATTTATCTACCCTGATGCTTGCTTGGTTGCTGGAATGTATCGTTGTGAGCATCGTCTATGTGATGCAAGGCTATGACTTTGGATCGAATATTATAGCTGCATCAGGGGCGATCGGGCTGCTGGGTATTGTTGAGATTATTAAAACAACGCTTTATATTGTATTACTGATGATCATTGTACAAGCCGTTTTGTCTTGGGTTAACCCAAACAGTCCATTGGCGCCATTGCTGGATAGTTTTACTCGCCCATTTCTCGCTGTTTTTCGTAAAAATATCCCGCCTATTGCTAATGTAGATTTGTCACCTTTGTTCGTGCTGATTTTAATCCAAGTGTTGTTGATGGTAGTTGCGGGAATACATACGGAAATTGCTGCAATGCTGAGATAGGTGCACTGCAAGTGAGTTGGTATCGATATGATGAAACAAACAATCTCGTTCTTACATTGCATATCCAGACCGGTGCAAAAACTACTGAAGCAGCAGGTTTACATGGTGACGCGCTTAAAATTAAACTCGCAGCTGCACCTGTGGAAGGCAAAGCTAACTTGGTATTGATTAGATTTCTTGCAGCACAATTTGATGTGCCCATTGGGCAAGTGATATTGAAGCAGGGTGACAAGTCACGACATAAAGTAATCATGATTCATCGGCCTATGCATGGTCCGAGTGTGTTATTTAATATATTGTAGGGCTAGTGCCAATGAATGATTCACCTGATAAAACATGATGGATTTGATCTTATGGCGTCACGCAGAAGCTGAGGATGGCTTTCCCGATGCGGCTCGTAAGTTGACCGAAAATGGATTAAATCAGGCAAACCGTATGTCTGGCTGGCTTCGATCTAAATTACCGGAAAATACTAAGGTGATAGTTAGCCCAACGCATCGTACACAGCAGACAGCAATGGCGCTACAATCCGATTTTATAACGGAGTCTGCAATTGGTCCTGGTGCGAATGCTCACGACATTCTTGCTGTAGCTGATTGGCCTAATTATCAAGGTGCAATCGTAATCGTCGGTCATCAACCAACATTGGGAAATGTGGCCAGTCATTTGATTCCAATTATTCCTGCTGGGTTGAGTGTGAAGAAAGGCTCTATCTGGTGGATTCGGTCTCAAAAAAATGAGAATGGATTTGAACCAGTGTTGCATGCGGTGATCTATCCTGAAATGCTATGAATAAATTGAAGTTAAATATCGTGCTTATATGATGTTGTATCATGCCTAGGATAATTTTGTTCAATAAACCCTATGGGGTGATCTGCCAATTTACACCAGTAGATGGACATCAATCATTGCACGATTTTATTCCTTTCCCGGATTTTTATCCGGCAGGAAGATTAGATGCCGATAGCGAAGGATTGGTGTTATTGACCGACAATGGTAAGCTGCAAAATAGAATTTGCAGTCCAAAGTTTAAGCTACCGAAAACTTATTGGGTTCAAGTGGAAGGCAAGCCGGATGATGTTGCACTTAATGCGTTGCGCCGTGGTGTGGTTCTTAATGATTTTAAGACACAACCTGCGCAGGTAAGCTTGATGGATGAGCCCAGCTTTCTCTGGCAAAGAAAACCACCGATTCGATTTCGCAAGAATATTCCGACTGCTTGGTTGTCATTGGTTCTCAAGGAAGGCAAGAATCGCCAAGTAAGGCGGATGACAGCGGCGGTATTTTTTCCAACGTTGCGATTAATCCGTTATGCAATTGGTTTGTATACATTGCAAGATATCGTGCCAGGAGAATGGCGCATGCTTGCAGATTCTGATATAAACTAGGATAAATAAAAATTGCTGGATCTTTCTCTGAGGTTTTTATGAAAAATGGTTTCCTAGTTAATAGTTAAGAATCATAGTGTTTTGTTAGGTGAGATTTACTTTGTAAATAGTAATCTGAAAAGATTAATATTTCCTTTCAGATAAGTGATAGTGTAATATTTTAAATTAAAGAGTAATTAACGCAGAATAAAATAGCTAGGTATTTATATAGTGGTTTCTGATCTGAATAGACCAATTGATTCAATTGGATAGGTTTTTTTGGGTTTTTTATTGAATAGGTCTGTGTTATGAAGTATGGGCCTTTAACGGGATGGTAATTATATGATTTATGAATTTCTGAATTTAATTTCAGGTGTGATTGATATGCCATGGTGGGGGTATATTGTTATTACCCTGATTTTTACACATATTACAATTGCTGCTATTACAATCTATTTGCATCGTCATTCGGCACACAGAGCTTTGGAGTTGCATGCAATACCGAGTCATTTTTTTCGCTTCTGGCTATGGTTAACAACCGGAATGGTTACGAAAGAATGGACGGCAATTCATCGTAAGCATCATGCGAAATGTGAATCCAAAGATGACCCGCATAGCCCCGTTATTTTTGGTATCAAGAAAGTACTGGCGGAAGGTTCCGAACTTTACCGAGCAGAAGCTAAAAACGAAGATACTCTGAAAAGATATGGTTATGGTACTCCTGATGACTGGATGGAACGCAATGTTTATAGCAAACATAGTGCCAAAGGGGTTGCGCTTATGTTGATTATTAACGTGATTTTATTCGGTCCGATTGGAATTACTATTTGGGCGATTCAAATGTTGTGGGCTCCTATTTTTGCTGCAGGTATTGTTAATGGCGTTGGTCATTACTGGGGGTATCGCAATTTTCAAGCAGAGGATGCCAGCAGAAATATTGTTCCGTGGGGTATTTTGATTGGTGGGGAAGAGTTGCATAATAATCATCATGCATATGCGACATCTGCGCGCTTGTCTAATAAGTGGTATGAGTTCGATATTGGTTGGATGTATATTCGAATTTTGGAAACGTTGGGACTTGCAAAAGTCAAAAAAATTGCGCCCAAGCTGCGCATTGATCAGGCTAAAACTCAATGTGATTCAGATACGCTGCAAGCTGTTATTTCTCACCGCTATGAAGTTCTTGCGAAGTATACAAAATCATTAAAAGCAACTTTTGCAAAAGAAATGATTCACTTAAAAGAAGCAACCGCACAGTATGGAGTGGATAGCTCTACCTTGAAGCGCTGGATCCTGGCCGATTCTAAAACTTTGCAAGATCATGAACGTGAAAAATTAATTCAGGTGCTCAGTAATGCTAAAACTCTTGATAAAGTCTATACCATGCGAGAAGAGTTAGCTCAAATCTGGCAACGATCCACCGCAACAACCGAAGAATTAGTAAAACAATTGGAAGACTGGTGTCGGCGTGCGGAGGAGAGTGGGATCGAAGTATTGAGAGCATTTTCTCAAAGACTACGGTGCTACGCCTAATGTCTTGAGCAGACTTAAATTATGATCAATAAAAAACCCGCATATGCGGGTTTTTTATTGAATGAATAAGTGTGGATTCTTATTTGAGTTTTGTCTCTTTATATAAAACGTGCTTACGTGCAACAGGATCAAATTTCATAAATTCCATTTTTTCAGGTTTAGCCCGTTTATTCTTGGTGGTTGTATAAAAATGCCCTGTTCCAGCTGAGGACTCAAGTTTTACTTTTTCACGCATAACAATAACTCCATAGTTAATCTTGAAAAGTTTTTAAACGTTTTTGCCTTCTAATCGCATTTTTACCAATACTGCATCTATACCATTCTTATCAATAGTACGTAATGCCGCATTAGTTAATCGCAGCTTAATCCAGCGGTTTTCACTCTCAACCCAGAATTTTCGGTTTTGCAGATTGGGTAAGAAACGTCTTTTGGTTTTATTGTTTGCGTGAGAAACATTATGACCAGACATCGGTTTCTTTCCAGTTACTTCACATACTCGTGCCATATAGCGCACCCCAGAATTCTTTAAAGGAATGGATTATATCCTGATTTGGAGTGTTTGCTCAAATTAAATCTTGCTCAGCAAATGAAAGAGCAATACCGTTACCCACAATGAAGTGATCCAACACCTTAACATCAATGAGAGCCAATGCCTGTTTCAAGGATTGGGTTAATACTTTATCAGCGTGGCTGGGTTCTGCAATACCGGAAGGGTGATTGTGCGCAAATATAATTGCAGCTGCATTATGATATAAAGCGCGCTTGATAACTTCTCTGGGATAAACGCTGGCTTGAGTGAGTGTTCCATTAAATAGTTCTTCTGTGGCAATGGTATGATTTTTTGCATCAAGGAAAATGCCGATAAACACTTCATGCGGTTTGTTTGCTAAACTCAGTCGTAGAAAATCCCGGACCAGGTTGGGCGAATTCATCACATTGCCGCATTTCAGTTCTTCACCCAAGGTACGGCGAGCCATTTCTAATACCGCTTGCAGTTGCGCGTATTTTGCGATGCCCATTCCAGGTAATTGACAGAAGCTTACCTGATTGGCTGCAAAAACATTAGTTAAATTACCGAAATGGGAAAGTAATTCTCTTGCGAGATCTACAGCACTTTTTCCGCTAATTCCGGTACGTAAAAATATAGCTAGTAATTCTGTGTCAGAAAGTGTTGAAGCGCCTTTCTGCAGTAATTTTTCACGTGGTCGTTCAGATATTGGCCAATTTGTAATTGCCATAAACTATGATGTGGCTCACAGTGATGTAAAATGAATTTAGTATAACTTTGTTACTAAATTGTTTTAATTGATCATTAACGAGGCGACACATGGCTAACCATCGATAATTAACTAATAGCGGCATCAGTGCGGTCAAATTGAGCGGGATAATTAGTTATTGTGTCAGTGATTTGATAGTTTATTGTTTTAGCAAGATTAAATTTTTTAGAGATATTATTTGTAATGAGAACAGGATCGTCGGTTGTGTCGAAGAAACGCGTGCTGTTGGGAGTAACTGGCGGCGTGGCTGCATACAAAGTGGCGGAATTGGCGCGGCTATTAACTCAGGATGGAATTGATGTGCAAACGGTGATGACTAACGCAGCTTGCCGTTTCATAGGTCCGGCGACTTTTCAGTCATTAACGGGCAATCCTGTTCACACTGATTTGTGGGAAGCCAATTCCGTGTGTGACATGGCGCATATCCACCTATCCCGAGGTGTCAGCATGATTTTAGTGGCACCAGCCAGCGCAAATTTTATTGCCAAGCTTGCCAATGGATTGGCTGATGATCTGCTATCGACACTATGCATAGCACGCAATTGTTCGCTTGTGATAGCACCGGCAATGAATCGGCAAATGTGGCAGAATCCTGCAACGCAACGTAATTTATCATTGTTACGACAAGATGGAGTGAAAATAATCGGTCCGGCCAGTGGCGAACAAGCTTGCGGAGAAATAGGTATGGGACGCATGCTGGAAGTGAATCAGCTGGTGGAAGCAGTGCAAATTGTTATCCAAACTGATACATTGTTTAGGGGTAAAAATATTTTGGTGACAGCCGGGCCTACGTATGAAGCGATTGATGCGGTGCGAGGAATTACCAACAATAGTTCTGGAAAAATGGGATATGCTGTTGCTAAAGCAGCATTGGAGATGGATGCAAGAGTTACTTTGATTTCTGGACCGACATGTTTATCATCACCTGCAGTTGACAAGTTTATTTCGGTAGTAAGTGCTGAGGAAATGTTGTGTGCAGTGCAGGCAGAAGTGTCACTAGCTGATATTTTTATCAGTGTCGCTGCTGTTGCTGATTACCGCGCAGCAAGCATCAGTCAACAAAAACTAAAAAAATCCACTAACAAACTATCAGTAGAGTTGATCCCTAATCCAGATATTCTGATGGCGGTATCTACATTACCTAATGCGCCTTTCTGCGTTGGTTTTGCAGCGGAAACAGAAGATCTCGAGAAGAATGCAGCAGCGAAAAGAAATAGAAAGAAGTTACCTTTATTAGTTGCCAATCTGGCTCAGGATGCGATTGGTTCTGATGAGAATGAGTTAATTTTACTAGATGACGATGGTAAACATGTTCTTCCCAAGACAGCAAAAATAGAGCAAGCGCGGCGTTTGATGAAGCATATTCACTTACTGTACAACAAAAAATTTAAAAAAAAATGAAAAGTATTGATATTAAAATTCTTGATGCTCGTTTAAATGAGCAATTTCCAGCGTATGCTACACTAGGCTCAGCCGGCTTGGATTTGCGTGCATGTATTGAGCAACCGATGGTGATCATTCCGGGGGAAACTAATCTTATTCCAACGGGTATCGCAATACATTTAGCGGATGCAGGATTGGCGGCGTTGATATTGCCACGCTCAGGATTAGGTCATAAGCACGGGATTGTATTAGGAAATCTAGTCGGTTTAATTGATTCGGACTACCAAGGACAAATTTTGGTTTCCTGCTGGAATCGTAGCCAAACAGCTTTTCATCTTAATCCATTAGAGCGAATTGCTCAGCTCGTTGTGGTTCCCGTGATTCAGGTAACGTTTAATCGAGTAGACGATTTTGACCAGAGCCACCGTGGCACAGATGGATTTGGTAGTACAGGAAAGCACTGATAAGCTATTTTTTATCGATTACGTAGTGTCACTCTAAATATTTCTTATGTGTGTTCAAAGAATATGCGCGCGATATTGGATTGCGAAGAAAGCCTATATTTCTAATGAAGACGTGGAAGCATTCCCTTGATTCCACGCATCATTTTAGCCATTCCCCCTTTGTTCATCATTTTCATCATCTTTCTGGCTTGCTCAAATTGTGCCAGCAAGCGATTAACTTCTTGCACGGACACGCCTGCACCTGCAGCGATTCGGCGTTTCCGTGAGGCTTTGAGAATTTCTGGTTTAGCGCGTTCTTGCTTGGTCATGGAATTGATTATGCCTTCTGTCCGATTGATTATTTTGTCGTCCACTTTAACGTTTTGTGCTGCTTGGCTGAATTGAGCGGGTAATTTGTCCATCAGGGCGTTCATTCCACCCATATTACGCATTTGCTGAAACTGTGCCTTGAAATCATCCAGGTCAAATGCTTTACCCGATTTCATTTTCTTCATCAATTTCTCAGCTTCTTGCTGATCAGCGCTGCGCTGTGCTTCCTCAATCAAACCAAGCACGTCACCCATACCCAAAATGCGAGAAGCCATTCGATCGGGATGAAATGCTTCCAAGCCTGTTAATTTTTCTGCGACACCGGCAAATTTGATCGGTTTCCCAGTGATTTGCTTAACTGACAATGCCGCGCCGCCGCGCGCATCACCATCGAGTTTGGTGAGAATGATACCTGTTAGGGGTAACGCATCGGAAAATGCTTTGGCAGTATTCACCGCATCTTGTCCTTGCATTGCATCGACAACAAATAAAGTTTCAATAGGTTGCAGAAGTGTTTCAAGCTCGCTGATTTCTTGCATCATGGCCTCATCAATACCTAATCGGCCGGCGGTGTCAACAATCATCACTTCATGATGATGCCTGCGCGCATAATCCAATGCAGCTGCGCCGATTTCACTGGGTTTTTGCCCCTCTTGAACAGGAAAAAAGTCGGCGCCCACTTGACTGGCCAGAAGCTCAAGTTGATGAATCGCAGCGGGGCGATAAATATCACAGGAAACCAGCAATACTTTCTTTTTTTTGTTTTCCATTAACCATTTGGCCAGTTTCCCGCTGCTTGTGGTTTTTCCGGCACCTTGTAATCCCGCCATGAGAATAACTGCAGGAGGAACTGTAGCAAGGTTAAGATCAACTTTTTCTCCACCTATGATGGTAATGAGTTCTTGATGAACCACTCCAACCAGCGCTTGCCCTGGAGTTAGGCTACTCATCACTTCATGACCGACAGCTTTTTCTTTGACACGTGCGATGAAATCTTTGACCACTGGTAAAGCAACATCCGCTTCCAATAACGCCAGACGAACTTCCCGCAAAGCATCCTGGATATTACTTTCAGAAAGCCTTGCCTCGCCACGTAATGTCTTGATGACTCCGCTGAGTCGACCGGTCAGATTGTCAAACATACTTAAACCTCATAAATCAATAATTAGAGAACAAAATGATGATCCATTCTAATAAATATCTGGATCAGCTCTTTGAATTTGCTAACGTGCCATGTAGACTAAACAATTATTTCGGCAAATCAAATTAGAACTATCAATGACCAGCATTTTAACTTATCTCACAGCTTTTTTGCTTTATATACTGATTGGTTGGTTTTTCTGGCGGAATACATGGAGCCAAACGGCATCTGAAGTGGGCGATCATGTGTTAGTGAAAGTTACGTGGGTGCATTATGCCATGCTTGTTCCCTTGCTGCTGCATGCCCTAACACTTTATCAATCCATGTTTATTGGTTCAGGGCTTAGCTTTGGTTTGAACAATGCAATCTCAACCATTGTTTGGTTGACCGCTTTCATTTATTGGTTCTCAGGATTTTTTAAACGCTTACAAGGGTTGCAAACTTTAGTCGCACCCATTGCATGGGCTGCAGCAATCGCAGTATTGTTACCATTGATTTTTCCGTCCCTGCGTCCGCTTGAGAATACGGAATTACCTGCATTCAAAGCGCACTTGTTGGTTGCAATGATGGCCTATAGCTTGCTGACAATAGCGGCGCTACATGCACTGTTAATGACAGTCGTCGAACGCCAATTGCATCATCCCGCGTCACGTTCAGTATTTACCAATTTGCCACCGCTGTTGGCAATGGAAAAATTACTGTTTCATATCATCTGGGTCGGGTTTATTTTACTCACATTGACGCTCATGAGCGGTATTGTGTTTTCGCAGGAAGTATTTGGCCAATCGCTGACATTTTCTCATAAAACTCTATTTGGCTTTATCTCGTGGGGGGTCTTTGCGGCGTTATTGGCCGGTCGTCAATTCTATGGGTGGCGAGGGCGCATAGCGATTCGCTGGACCTTAGCCGGATTTGTTATATTGTTACTGGCTTATATTGGTAGCAAATTTGTGTTAGAAATCGTATTAAATCGCTACTAGTGTTAAATCACCTTTATCTTTAGTACAACCTCGAGGCATTTAACTTTACGGTTCTGGATTCGGTGTGAAATTTTGAATTGGTGCCCGGGGCCGGAATCGAACCGGCACGGGCGTTTCGGCCCGAGGGATTTTAAGTCCCTAAACAAGCGACTGATTTAAAATAACATTCCAGATAATGTCGTTCCGCAAATAGCGGATTTTATAGTCCTTTAGATCGTTTATCCATGCGGGTCATTTTTGTTTTGCGGAACAGAATCACTTCACTTTGTTGGCGTCACCTTACTTCCTTTTCTCTCACGAATATAAGTTTCAGTCATAGTCACTGATGAGTGTCCTAGTTGTCTTTGCGCTTGCCTAATATCGCCACTTGAATCCGCTTTATCAGTTCCGGCTTTCGCCCGTATATCTCTGAACTGAAATTTATCTTTATCAACACCAGCAAGCTCGCGGGCTTTATCGAAGTGTCCACGGAATGAGTTATAAGAAAATTTCTGACCGGCATCATCAACGATTAAATAAAAGCTACGAACTTTGTAAGTGGATTTTCTTAATAATATACGTTCAATTAGTATAGATAACTCACCTTGGATATTTATTCTAATCTTTGCGCCAGTCTTATTTTGTGTAACTGAGATATGCCCTTCCTGAATATCATGCTCAGTCATTTTAAGAACATCTGACGGCCTTTGTCCGCTGAGGTAAGCTAAATCCATAGCATCACGTAATGGTTGACTCGCCACGTTATGCACGGCTTTATAGGTGGCATCATCAACATAAACATTCTTGCGTCCTGATTCTTTAAAACCTTTTACACCTGAGCATGGATTGGGCAGGTCGGTATATCCCCATTCCCGGGCCTTATTCCAAATATGGCTGATAAGTGCTTTCTCACGATTCGCGCGTATCGTCTTACGCCAGTCCATATATTGTCGGATATGGATCGGTTTTATTGCATGCAGCGGGGAAGGGGGGCTATCAAAGAATTTGTAAATCTGCTGAAGTTCTCGAAAATTATCGTGCTGCGTGGCAGGTGCCTTGCTGGGAATTACTTCACGTATATATCGCTCTGCGACATAACGAAACGTAATAACTTCAAGGTGTCTTGGCTTTGCGTTAATTTGCAATTCAGCCCATTTCTTAACTGCAATCGCGTAATCACTTCCTAGCGGTATTTCGATGCGCGGTTTCCCGCCTGTGTCGTAGTAATACCAAATCTTAACGCCACGCTTGCGTGCGCGTAGTCCTTTTGGTAATTGTAAATTTATGGATGGCTTTCTACCCATGTTTTAGAACGTTCGGCATCCAGGTTTGCTCTGGTTGGTTAATTTGCTTACTGTTACCTTCTACTGCTGATTTAGGTACAACAGGGCGGCCTGACGCATTGATGTAGAATAATATGCCCATAACGCGCAATTGCGCAACCTGCCGAGACTTAATCTTAGTTCCGGCAAGCCTTGCAACATCATCATCGTCTAGGAATATGCTCATTTCAGTTTATCGTAATCTTTTTTCTTCCAGGCTGTTTGCGTGATTCAATCACAATATCTCCATCTGGGAAAACTGCTGTATGAATAACAACATTTGCATTTTGCTTTTCATCAAGGAGTGCAGCGACATACGATGCATAGCAGAGTCTTATTTCTGTGAAAAATTCTTCTTCGGTCATGCCGGCGTCTGTGCATAATTTCATGATATCGTGCTTCATTGAGCTACTCGTTTATTATCAGGTTGTTCTAGCAATTTTTCCTATATCTGTTAAATGAATTCTATTGTTATTATCAACAGTTATTAGATTATTTGATTTCAGTTCTTTTAACACTTTAATTCCTACCGGCTTCCAATTATCAATAAAATTCTCAACTGTTACCCCTTCTTCGGTGTTTGATATGTATTCAAGATATTGTTGATAAATGTCCATATAAGCTCCTGTTTATTAATGCAAGTAAACTTTTCGTTAAAGTTATTTCATTTCTGACCGCTAAATCAAATGCATAATGTCTCTGTGGCCGCCAAGACGTAGAAACCCTTGGTGGCCACATCTGTTTATTTCAATTTCACGTTGAATTCGGTAACCCAGACGTGCTGCTCTTCGGATGTCTTTTTCATTACTAAGCGATGTACTTAATCCACTCAATCAGCAAAATCGCAGAGATTCCAAACGCAATAATTTTCAATGTTTCAATGATGAAATTCATTTAAGCAGCTTCAGCCTTTCTTTCCTGAATCACGCCGTTCTCAATCCAGTTCGCTTGCACCGATGTTGGTAGTCCAGTAGGAAGTGCTTTCATGGTTCCAAAAACCATCACGGTATCGATTTCATTGAACTTCGCTAGACTTACTAGCCACCCAAGACATTTGTTTCGACCTGGCAAATCAAGCAAATCGAACTCATCACACATGAAAAACTTGATTCCTGATATGTGACTGATAGCCTCTGCGATCATCAAATTGGCACGCCACTTGGCCGATGCTGACGACAGGCTATAAGGTCGTTCGTCGTAGCTGATTGACATATCTGGACTGATAGTGACCCGCTTCCATCCGGTTGTCTTTGAGGACAAATTTAATCGGTTATTGAGCGGTTCGAGTGAGGCTAATAACATTTCGCCTGGTATGCCGTCTGTTGCCAGTGATCGTGCGATCAAATCCCAGGCCATAACATCAGCGTGGTGCCCGGCTGCTTTTTTGGTCTTAGACTCAGCTTCTGTTGCTGCCTTGATGTTCTTGTTGATCAGATCAAGTGCGTTCTGTGCCTTGGTTCGACCCTCTTTGAGTGTAGTAATTTCCGTACGCAGGATCGTTACACGCTCTTCACTGATAACTTCTGCGGCCTCTTTTTTAAGTTCATCCAGTCGTAGTTTCGCGTTCTCAGCGTTCGCAAGATCACGCTCTCCATTTTTTACGGAATTACGAAACATGGTTAGTGTTTGCTCGTACTCCGGCAACTTAACCGCAGACTCTTCATCGCCATGCAAATCGCCCTTGCGTTCAATCAATTCCTTGCCATTGTAAGTCAATTCAGCTTTGCAGCTAGGACATTGAACCGCTACTGCACCAGGCACAGAACCCTCGGCCATTCTGCGAGTATCCTCAACCTTGGTTAACCACGCCATCGTTTCCGTGCGATCTTTGCTGAGTTTGGCCTTTATCCGATCAATCTTTACCGATTCATTTTCAAGGCGTTGAATTTCTCCAGCTCGTTGCGATGAACCGTTGATTTGCGCTTGTAACGCGCCCAATTTTTGATTGGCGGCTTCGATTTTCTCATCAATTGCTACCAATTCCATTTTTGCGTCCGTTAGAATGTTCGGGTCAATCACCGGTGGTTCGATTTTCCACAATCCCGCTTTAATTTCGCCGTACACCTCACCAGTTTCTGCTTTCCAATTAGCGCGTGATTGCTTTACATTTTCCGTGGCGTGCTTTTCAGCGTTCTCGAAACTGGATTTCAAGAAAGGCATAATCATTCCAACCTTATCCGCATCGCACTTACGATCCAGCAATTTCTGCTTTACTTCTGCGCCATCGCTGCGCAGGTTTCCCAGGTCAAATAACAGCTTTCCTCGGACATCAGCCGATGAGTTGGCAAACAGGGCAGGGGTCAACACGTAGTTAATTGCATAATGCAATGACTCTTTAAGTTCATGCGTCCCGTTCGGCAATGTGATTGTTGCCGTTCTGTCGTCGTCGAACTCAACCTGCGTGTATCCAACAGTGTCGTTATCATTGACCAGGTGCTTATAATTCTTTTTGAGTGAAACGCGCGTGCTCTCGCCGGTCAGAGCATGGATAATGCCCTCGTACATACTGCTTTTGCCAGCCTCGTTTGAGCCGCAGATCAGTTGTATTGATGCATCCGTCTTAATTTCAGCAGAACGTACCGCGATCATGTTTTGAACGTTGATTCGGTTGATTCTCATGATTAGGCCGCATCCTTGTCGTCGTTTTCTTCGATTTCATCATTGCTTGGGTTTTCTTCATGCCAAGCTTTAAACCCGCGAACCCATTCTTTAACAAGTTCGGCGGCTATGATCGGGCAATCGGATTGCGGCTTACCTTCATTCGCTGCCTGGTAGCCATCATCCCAAGCCTGGGCTTTATCTTCTTCGGTGATTACCTTCTCTGGTAATCCTATAACTTCACCCTCAATCGCATCATCCATACCACCTCCATCGTTATCATGGTACTCATGCCCCAAGTCCATCGCCCGTTGATCATCCTCACCCACTACTTTATTGATGCTTTGCATGTAATCCTGCGCATCAGCCACAACGATCAATACGCCCTTGCTTTCACCAGCCGCTTCGTAAAGCCCCTCCATGCCGGGCGTTTTGGTGCTGAACTTGACTACAGCCTTAACCCCATCCTTGATCGTTATTTGATCCAACTGCCCGGCAACGACTACATTATCTGTTGCGGCCAATGTGTAAACTGCCATGCGCACGTTATCTTCGACGCGACTGCGCAGCCGGTCGATAACATCATTCTGTTTGTTCTTGTTTAGTTTTGGCCACACGTCAGGTAGCAATTTAATTTCCTGCACGAGCGCTTCCAATAGATCACGGCCTACTGTTTGCGCTGTCATATGTCTAAAATCCTGTTCTTTTTTGCTCATGCTAACTCTCCACGTTGATTTTTTTGAGTTGATTTGAGTTGCGATTTCTGTCTCACAGACAATTACTCCAAGTTATAACTGCTGTTGTGATCAGCTTCACTCTCTCTTTCTGCCGCAGCTTCTCTGATGAGTTGTTGCCGGATTTTTTCTTGCTCTTCTGGCGTGGGCTCATCGGATTTTGTTACGGTTTTTGTATCGACCGGCTTTGTTTCAGCCTTTTTTGTTTCAACTGGCTTCGTTTCAGTAGATTTCTCTTGTTGGGTTTTAGTCTCGATTGATCCGTTATCATCCGAAACGCCGCCGTCGATATCGCTAACATCAGGTGATGAGCGGATGTCTTGCAGAGTGGCGGGGCCAGTTGAGTAAGAGCCGTCTGTTTGCGCAAATACATCAATAATGTCGTGATGCTCTTCTGTGCTTTTGCCCATGCCCATGATTACATCTGGTGCGTAGATCGATGCAAAGAAGGTGCCGGCGCGGTACTGCAGCATTTGGAATCTCATCGATCCCTGCCACTTCGATCCATCTTTCGCATACCATCCTTCCTCGACGGCCATTTGCATCGTTACTGGTATCGACTGAACTATCTCATCAGTAGGTTTGCCATTTTCGATCACGTATGCCCAGGCAATACATTCCCAGTTATCAATCTCTACTGTGTGTTCCTTGAAGTTGTAGCGATTCTTTTGCTTATCCCAATCCTGTTTTTCTTTGTAAGTGGCATTAATGCGACCAAGGTCGTTCAGCTTGAAGCGTAGCGGCGAAAATCTTCCTGACGCATTCACGGCGGCAATCTGAAATTTGGAGGACCAACGCAATTTGCCCTGAATAACATCTGCGTTTTGCATAACAGAGATCATCGATAAATCAACAGATTTAGCAACCTCGATAGCTACAAGACAATTACCAATTGCCGCACTATTTTCAATTGTGAGAGTTTTCCCAAATTCTTTCTTTTCGGTGAACTGTCTAAATGCGGCCGGAACCGCATCAGAAGTTGAAAACGCTTTCGCAATCCTTATTGCTAATTCAAATCCATTTTTGGAAAAAAAGTCTACAGCCAAATCTTGTCCGACCACCGAATCAGGATTCTTTAATTCAGTTAATTTTGTTGCTGGTTTTGTGTTCATGTGTACTAATCTCCTTTAAATACGCATTTATCCCAACGTGGGCAGTATTTTTCACTGCATAATAACGACTTGGGATTCGGGTAAAACCTTCCTGACCTGAACATATCAGCCGCAAACTCAATCAATCCAGGGCTGTCCTCGGTGCCAACCATGATTCGCTTTGCATTGCTGAGGGTTCCAGTTGCTATTTCAGCTTTGCCTTTGGTTTTTAGGCCAATGATTTCGGCTTCTGAAGTAATTGACATCCCGGTTGTATGCTCATATAGCAACTCATAAGTGCCTATTTGCGCACCATGCCCCTTGGTCACAGCAACGCCCTTTTGCACAGAAGCGCTACCACTCTTCAAATCTGCAATCCCTACACCTCCGTTGCCATCCTTCTTGATTCTCGCCCGATCCATCGTTCCAGTTAACCTGATCACGGTGCCACCGCCACAATCAATATCCAGCGGTTTGGTTTCCATTTCCACTGCGACAAAATTGTAATTAGGGGATACTTCTTTGCAATATTTGGTAAGCAATGAGATACCGATGCTTTCAGCCTCACCAAAAGTCAAGTCATCCTTGTTGCGGTCATACTCATTCTCCGGATCACGCAATTTATCTACAAAAACCCCGGCAGCATCTGATGCTGTGATTTCATCACCATCCAGTACGGCCTGATCAAAAACCGCAGAACCGGCATGTATTGCGGTGCCTAACGCGGCGCGTAGACCGACTACGTTTTTCATCCCTAACAAGTGAATTCCTTCCCATCTGTACGCACAGTCGAAGAGTCCGGCCCAGGATGAGGCGCGTACTTTTAGTGTTGGGTCAACCATGATTTACATCCTTACCACTGGCATCTATCCCGGCATTTGTATATGCCACGTCAATGTTTGCGTATTGAAAATCCACTGCTGGCCGTGAAATGCTATCGATGTATCGTCTTGGCCAAGGTATGTCGGTATCTCTGCATTTATTTTGTTTAAATGCCTGATCTCTGGTAAATACATGTGCTTTGTTAAAATCGGAGGTATAGCCCTTGCCGTCTTTCGCCCAAAACAACATGTCGTTGCCAACATTTCCTCTTGAGTCTTGTAAGTAGAATTGATCTTCACTCATATCCAATCCCTGCCGCGATCTGAATCATTCGTACTGACTGACAGCATGAAATCTTCGTAATCGGTATCGCGTTGATTCTGGTTATTCGGAGCAGAAAAGAGCTCAATCAATACAAATAGAATTTGCTTAATCATTACAATCTCCTTAACTTGAACGCTCTTTTGATTGAATAACCGCGTGACAACCAGTAGCAGAAATTAGCAAAATGAGAATCTTTGCAGCAGGGCATGTTGATAGTCATATTCATGATTTATCACCCGATTCATTGCACTGAGCGGCCTCACGCACCTGGTCTAGCTTGGCTTGATGGTCTCTTTCACCCATCCATGCCAACACAGCAAGAAGCACAGCGATCATAAGAAACGATCCAATTCTCGTAACGTGCGCCCCTTCTGTTGTGCGGAAGCTTTTCATATCTGTATTTTTGTACATAGCATCTCCTCCTTATTGATCTGATCAACTCATCTGCGCTTACGACTTATGATGTGTTGATGTGAAATATACTACAAGTACAGCTTGTAGCAAGTCAAGCAAAACTTGTAATTTTGCTGAAATATCTTCGTCAATTTGGATATGGAAAATAAATGCGGATAAAAAATGATTATTTGCTTGTGCTAGAAATTACAAGAAAAAATGATTCTGTAATTACTAATCAATAAACCTTATAGGGTTACTTAAAATGCTAGATAAATTGAAGGAGAAATCTAAAATCAGGATGTGTTATGAATAGAGAATCAGGTAGGCTAAAACAGGAAGAAATTGAACGGTCATGTGTCCTAGAGAACAACTAGTATTAACCAGTACAGGTGCACTAATAAACAAGTACTTATTTCCTATTGTGGTTCTACTCAACGCTAGATAACATTGCTATTATTAAAAATTAAAGAAAATAAATCTGTACTTTTAAATTTCCGAAGCAACCAGCACTAAAGAAATGATCAAGCTAGATAAATATTTTAGGGACTAATTAAAATGACTTTACGCAAATTAACATTATCAATTATTGCAGCAGGTTTTCTTACTTGTGGGGGTGCTGTTCAAGCAGCATCTTATCAATTTGGGCAGTTATTAGCTGGAAATGGTCCAACCAATCCATATTTTGCAGATCTAGAAATTACCGATAATGGCAGTGGAAATTGGACATTTACTCTTTCAGCTTTAGATTTAAATAGTATCTTTGGTTCCAGTTCATTTATTGGATCTATGGCTGTTGACGGAGTAAAACCAGCTACTATATCAACCAATGTGGGTGGAGGCGTAACCGCAGTTAACCTGCAAAATGGCGGGGGTCCAACAGGCATATTTGATTTCAGGTACGATATGATCAATCCTAAGAATGATAAGCTGACTGGGCTTGAATCCGTTACTTGGAATGTGGGGGGGTTAGGATCCACCGCGCTTCCTGGCTTCAATGGTGAGATGGCATTGCACGTGCAAGGTATAGGCAGTAATGGCGATTCAGCGTGGTATGTTGCAACATCGCCAGTTCCAGAACCAGAAACTTACGCTATGTTGCTTGCTGGTTTGAGCTTGATTGGATTCATGGCACGTCGCAGAAAAGAAACTGCAATTTAATTCTTAACTTGATTTAATCCAGAACGGGGGTTCAGGCCCCTGTTTTTGCTTGTTGATTAACAATGCCTATTATCAGGAAAAAATGAATACATAATTACTTGAAAAAAGTTGTTTAATCCCTCGTAATTGAGAGGGCTAGAGCATGGCCATTGTAAAGAGGTCAACAAAAAACCACCGGAGCGGGTTGTTATTTCATTGAATGATCTGCAAGTTTAAAGTGCGGGACTATGATTCAGTATTAACAGGTTGAATCAATTGTTCACCCTCATTAGATGCTTTGTTAACATCAGTTGATACTGGCCAGGTTTGCATTTTTTCAGAATCATAAGGCTTAAGAAAAAAATCCAGCATTTCTTCAGGTAATGTATCCGGCTTAAGCCAAATATCAATTGATTCATAGGGAAGTAGTGCTGGCATACGATCATGAATGGGGCGCACTAGATCATTGCTTTCTGTCGTGATGATTGAACAGCTTTCGATAGTGGTGTCGTTAATTGAGACGGTATCCCAGATTCCTGCAAATGACGTAGGGCATCCATCCTCATTGGTTGAAATATAGTAAGGCTGTCTATGTTTTCCATCTTTCGGCGACTTCCATTCATAGAATCCCGTGGCAGGAATTATGCATCTTTGTGAACGGAAGGCATGCTTGAAAATTGGTTTTATTGCTACCGTTTCTGCACGCGCATTGTTGAGAAGTGGTATTTTCTTTAAATCTTTTGCCCAGCGTGGAACTAAACCCCAGCGCATGAATGTACCTTCGCGGCCTTCGAATCTTTCACGGATTACTAAGATAGGGGACATGGGTGCTATGTTGAATGCTGGCTGTATTTCGGGCATGGAAGCCGCTTTGTACCATTCTAATAGGCGGGAAGATGGATAAGATAATACAAAACGTCCGCACATAATTATTCTGAAATTAATTTATCAATTATTTCAATTTTGTAATTATTCCGAATATCTTTATTTACGAGACTCTCATTAACTGCTATATCCCAAGCGTCATTAAGATAATCTTGGTCGGAAGGATCATCAATTAGTTCAAGATATACAGGATATTCAGCCACTCTGTTACCAGAGTATTTTTCGATAATTTGTACAATTCTTACCATTATTATGCCCCCTCGAAATTTAAAAGTATTTCTTAATACAAACCAAAAGAATTTGGTTATGGCAGAGAAAGTTAATACTTATTCAGGAATGACTCAATTAGGCCGAAAATAGGTCAGGAAGAAGCAAGCCGCCACTTAGGCGGTTTATAGGGCATAATTTCTTATTTGATTTCTACATTGTAAACCCCCATACCCCTATAGCAATTAAAGCAAATGCTAGTAATACTGCACATATCATAGTAACAGCAATGTTTTTTAGTAGGCCGTGAGTTATCGACGTTTTATTTATCAGTATTATTTATATCGATAGACATAATAAGCTCCAATTTATTGGGAAAGATGATATTTTAAAATGATTAAAAATTACTTCTGTACGGTTGTTAACAAAGTCTCTTCGCCGTTTTAATGTGAAATTAGGCAGGAATGAATATTTATACCATCAATCATCTTTTTAGGTATTGGTTCAGTTTGAAATTTTCTGAACCACCATCCAACCCTTCATTTCTTAACAATAACTCTAATTTCTCTTGTTTGCTTTAGATCCTGCAAAAGTATCATTTAAAATGGGTGAAGAAGTTAATTCCCAGTTCATTGAATTGCCGCGTTGTTCAAGCACGACAGTAAGTACCTGGTTGTTATATTGAACGCAAGGGATAGTTAGCAGACTACCGTTGACTGTAGCCATACATATCGAATTAGCAGCTATACAACTTGACACATCCCTAAAAATAACACCGCCAGGAACATCTGTGCTCGTTGTAGTAATAATCGCGGTACCGTTATTGACAATTATATCGGTGGCTGAAATACCTTCTCCGAGCCCCAGATTAAGAGAAGACTGACCGCTGAAACAGAGATTAGGATTTGTGGTGCTGTCAGCATTAAGAATGCTAGCGATTAATTGAGGAGAACCTGATGCTGGATTATCAAGAATAAAGACAGTGTCGCCTACTGTAGCAACATTTTCAGCGAATGCAGACTGAATTCCTGAAACAACTAGAGATATTGCGCATACTATTGATAATGCAAAATTATTCATGATATTCTCCAGAAATAAAAGAAGATTTATTTTACACAAATAAAGATATGCTTCCTTAAAATCTTTAAAAAACAAGTTGTAGTTCAGAAAATTTTAAGCTGAACCACTACCTCTTTTTATTGAGGTATCCTGCATTGGAGGCATTTCTTCAGGAGGATCGACTTCTGGAGGCACGTTGATAGGGGGGCTCTTGTTCTGGTGGTATTGGTTCTGGCCCTGGATCATTAGGAGGAACGTATTCCGGTGCTGGCCTAGGGGGATTGAAAGTGATAGTTCTAAATTAGAATATTTCATAACATATCCTTTTACTTTTAAAAAGATAAGTGTCTTATTCTGGTTTTATATTGTCTGTTCGCTTTGCCACAATCAAAAATAAATTAAAAAACCCGCCGGAGCGGGCTATAACGCAGGGAGCGAAACGAGATTTTAGTAGATCAAGATAAGTACGATTACTAACAGAAATAAAGACAGATCAATTGGTTTTATCATGATGATTTGATTATTAGATTGCGAATGAGGTTTATTGTAAAGAATGATTGTTACTACAGTATGACGGAATCATTAATAAAATCTACCGATCTAATAACATTTATGAATCAATATAAAATATCAGAAACGCTGAAATTTAGATTATATGTGGCAATAAAAATACCCGCACTGCGCTGGATTCTAATTGCCAAGGAGTTTTGTTATCACAAAATATTCACGGTGATATTGGTATAGTTTTAACTGGTGTCTCTAACTCCAGTTAAGGCTCCAACCCAGTAATTGTTGCCTCGCAATTTCACGAAGTGGGATACTCAAGAGGTGGCTCCTATAAGCGCGTTCCTTTCCACCAAGGAACGCGCTTTCTCATTTTGTGGTTACTATGTTATGCCCAAACTCTAGGCAATAAAAGCCTCGTCTGGAGCGAAGTGGTTAAGTACTAATCTCCTTGATCTTGAGTAATTAAAAATTGGGTTGTTTTAAACTAGCATAAACTAGGAGGGACTTACACAACTTTGACATTAATTGTCTTTATAATTTACAGTAACAAACTCATCCCACATAGTGGTATATCCCTGACTCATGCTGCCTTGCTTCATTTTCCATTGTTGCTGAGTACCTTAAAATCACAATTTAAGTGTTTATTGAGTTACGCTTTGATTAATGTCCAAAAACCAATAATAATAAAACCAGCTCCTGCAATGAATTTTAGGTGCTTTATACTAATGTAATCGGAAATTAGACTGCCTGCTAAAACGCCGATTGCTGAAGTGGTAATCAAGGCGAGAGAAGCCCCGATGAATACAGTCCACTTGCTGACTTCTTTGTCGGCAGCATATAACATAGTAGCAAGCTGAGTTTTGTCACCAAGTTCCGCGATAAAAACTGTTATGAAGACCATCAGTAATATTTTGTAATCCATTTGCGTTTCTGTTTACAGCAATGTTATTCAAAAAAATAACGCAATTTCTTCCTTATAGCAATTATGTTTTTCATTGGTGGCTTATGATTTAAAGTGCATGTGCAAAGTGAACTATCGCACACAACTATTTATTGATTTAGTGCATAATCTACTAAGATTTGGCTATTTCCATATAACTTAGCTAGATCTCCCAGTTATCTATGTGTTTCTAACCACTAGATAATTGGGTCAATCCCTAATTCTTTCTCGTGGTATGCAGCGCTTAATGCCGCCCTTTTTAATGCGTTGTTTTTTTATGCTGCTTTATATTTTCTTAATCCCAGCAACCCCAGCCCAGCCAGCAGCATAAGGTAGGTTGATGGCTCGGGGATTTGAGGTATAAAAATAGGCTGCGGATCAAATATGGTATCGGGCGTGTAGGACAGCAGAAATGCCTGAGTATAATAACCATCAGTTCCATATCCAACTATTTGACCATTATTATTGATGTCAGTAACTTGAATGTCAGTCCAGCCGGTTGCAATAACAACATCCAGCACACTGAGATCCGTCATGCCACCGTGACTATAAAGAAAAGCATGGTAATCACCATTAGCAGTCGAAGCTAAACCTATAACTTCCCCCAAATTGTTGATGCTAGTAGCAGAACTGCTTCCGCCACCACTCAAAGTACCTAAATCGGTCATACCAGCACCATTAGGGCCTGTAATAAAAGCGTGGGAGCCATTGCCGGTAGAGGACGATCCAACTATCTGTCCTGAATCGTTAATACTATAAGCAAAGTTAGTTTTCCCTCCCAAGGTATCCAACTCAGTTATGTCAATGCCATTTGGGCCTGTCATGAACGCGTGGGTACCACTATTGCCGTAATAGTTTCCAATTACTTGCCCAGCCTCGTTGATGCTAGTGGGATAGCTATCACCATCCGATGATTTACCCAAATCAATCATGTTGACACCATTAGGTCCGGTAACGAAAGCGTGAGTTCCTGGGGTGCCTATATAAGTATACCCAGCTGTTTGCGCGGAATCGTTCACTGCAGTGGCACCATTGACGTACCCACCTAAGCTACCCAGATCGGTCATACCTACACCGTCAGGACCTGTAATGTAAGCACGTAATTGGCTGCCGGTATAAGATGATCCAACCACCTGCCCGGAATTGTTGATGTCATTCGCGGTGGTTTCGCCCCAAAAAGTACCTAATTCAGTCATGCCAACACCATTAGGGCCGGTAATAAAGCCATTATCAAAAAAGCCACTATTACCAACTACTTGACCCAAATCATTGATGGCATTGGCAATGTTACCTCCAGTGTTATCTCCTTTATCTAATCTTTCCAACGCCACAATCGACCAATCTGCATAAGCTGCTGGAGTTGAGAGTAGTGCTCCCGCAAGTATTATTACGTGCAAATTTTTCATACTGCCCCCTTGATTATTTATATTAATATTGCTTGAAGACGTTACTTTCTACTGATCCGGCCATTAAAAAGATTTACTAGAATCCCCGTATTTCGGCTTTCTCTGCTATGAAAAATAGAACTGTTTAATGGCCGACTCTATAATTACCGGGAGTGGTATATGACATTCATACTATGACATCTCATTGATTAAGAAATGGTTATCAGTTACTTCTTGCACGCACATCTGTCGTAGTAGCACCAGTTGGTAAGGCTTGCCACCTTATTCCCCCTCTCCTGTTTTCTTGCTTCTTCCATCTCCAGGTTTTTTTATCGTTTGTATTGCTTTTTCTCGCGTCTTTTTTGGCGCATGAAAAAATATCTTCAACTGTTCCATGCGCTCTAAATCAATTCCGTCTTTTCCGACACCAAGAAATTCGATTAACGCGGAATCATCCTTGATTGTATTTTTATGATCGCTTAATTCACTCGATCCAGCAAACAGAAACTCTTGTTCAGACATTTTGAAAAATTCTGCAATTTTCCTGTATCTGCTTGGTCTTGGCTCTGTCTCTCCAGACAGCCATTGTTGAACGGCTTGCGGTTTTACACCCAAAAAGATTGCTAGACGTGTCTGCCCACCTTTCAAGTCAGAACTGCCTAAACATTCTCTCAGCCTGTTAGCAAATTTATCTCCCATGCGCAAAATCATACAAGCAAACCTTGTAATAAAGTTGAAAGAATAACTTGTAATAGCATATCTATTATTGTAAGATAAACTTGTAATAAACCATTCTATCTTAAAAAATGAATCATATTGAAGAAAAGGAATTAATGAGGAAGTCACTCGAAAAGGCAATTGAAATTGCTGGTGGGCAGACTGCCTTGGCTAATTTAATAGACATAACTCCTCAAGCTGTACAGCAGTGGGTGAAGCGAGGTCATGTTTCAAGGAAAAGCGCGAAACCAGTCTCAAGAGCGACCGGAATCCCTCTAGAGAATTTGTAGTGGCATTATAAGTTTTCATAATTCTATAAAAAGTATTCAAAAAATTAACCAACAAAAAATAATAAGAACCAAATAACTAACAATTATTAGCCACTGTTTTTATTATACAAATGCGAAATAAAGATCGACGTATGAGCAATTTTGGAAAATGTACCGAAGAATTCAAATTAAGACTGGCTTTCAGCACTGCTGAAATCCTGGTCAGAAGAGCGCATGAGAACGGCATGACCCCAGCTGAATATTTCAGAACAATTCTCGAGATTCACGCTCACGGTCGAGAAGAGGTATCAAGAATACATGAAGAAAAATTAAACAGGCTGCTAGGTGAGGGTAAGTAATGGGTACTCAGGATACCCCGTCACAGTCACAACTGTACCTATGAGCAATGTTGTTGGCGGTATTTGCTCATTGGGTGGCAGGGCATGCACGATGCTTATAAATGCGTTTTGCTTCAACTAATGCAACACGACCATCCAAGTAAAGGCGATCCTCATGAGCATTAAGATCATGACAGAGGTGTTTGAAAGGTATCCGAATGGAGGTGGTGAAATGCTTTTAGCATTAGCTATTTCTGATCACGCTAGTGATGACGGAACCAATGTTTACCCATCCGTAAAACATCTTGCAGAAAAAACCCGCCAATCAGAAAGAACAATCCAATACCAGCTTAGAAAAATGGAAGAAAGTGGATGGTTGATTGTTGTGGCTGATGAGAAAGGTGGTCGAAGCAAAGCACGCGAATACAAAATAAATATTGACTGGATAAAGGGTGCAAATATTGCGCCCTTTAAATCTGAGACAAAGGGTGCAGAAATTGCACCCATTAATCTTCCAATAAAGGGTGCAACTGACGACATAAAGGGTGCAAGTGACGACATAAAGGGTGCAAGTGACGACACAAAGGGTGCAATAGCTGTTGCACCCGAATCATTAGAATCATCATTAACCATCATAGAACCATCAATTAAAGAAAAAATAATCAAAAAAGAAAATGGGATTGATCCGGAAATAAAGAATTTACTTCCTGATGTTGATGAACAAGTCATCAAAGACTTTTTGATTCTTAGAAAACAAAAAAAGGCACCCATTACCGCAACCGCTATGCAGGGATTCAGAAGAGAAGCTGCACAAGCCGGAATATCACTGCAAGACGCATTGATTCTGTGCTGCACAAACGGCTGGCAAGGATTCAAAGCTGAGTGGTACCACAAGGCACAAGCACCGCCACCCTACCAATCAAGGCAGCAAATAGCGTCAATCGCGGCAAGGTCAATCTTTGGAAACGAAAGTAGCAACGAAAAATGTATTGAAGGTGAGGTTATAGAGCATGAATCCACTGCCAAAAAACTGGGTTGAAGAAATATTCAAACGATTTCATGGACGATTTGGAAACCGTTTTCTTGCCGAATATTCAACCGGGAAGATTGGAAAAAATACACTTGATGAAGGTATTGAAAACGCAAAGAAAGTTTGGGGTGAGGAACTTGCTGGATTCACACCGGAAGAAATCAAGCGTGGACTGTCGGCTCAGTACGACTACCTGCCAGACTGCGACAAATTCAAGGTCGCATGTAGACCCACAATAGACCTCGAACGCGCGTTTTACGAAGCGGTAGATCAGATGCATCGGCGCAAGGAGGCCAAGGATAAATGGTCGTCTGCAATCATTTATTGGGCTGCTGCAACCCTTGGGAATGATCTGAAAAACTTCCCTTACGCATCAATCAAAGTGCGCTGGAAAGCAGCTATTGATAAAGCAAGACAGAAAATTATCGAAGGAAGCTTGCCCAACGAAGTGCCACCAAAACTGGTTGCAATTCCCGCGCCTGGCAAGACCACGATATCGAGAGAAGAGGCTGCAATAAGGATGGAAGAAGTTTATGCGGTTTTAAATAAGAAAATCATCAATGGAGTAACAAAAAGTGAATGAAAAATGTTTAGAAAACAGTAGATTAATACGCCCTGTTGGTGATATGTCGGGATTTCATGAAGAAAATCAAAGCGCAAGGGTCGCAATAGCCAGGATGACTTCGGCTGTGTACGGCGAATTAACTGAAAAGCATGAGGAAGTTAGAGCTTTAAATTTAAAAGTCGTCGCGCTTGAATATGCTAAAGACGATGCAAAGAAACAGGCGCTTCGCTGGCAAGGAATAGCAGAGATAGAAACGGCCAGCAAGTTACGTGAAATGGATAAATCCAGAGACTCAACGTTGATTATGATTATATCCATGATCGTGACTTTTGTAAGTTTGGGAGTTCTTGTTTTTAATTGGTTTTAGCGTGCATGGGATATCCAAATGTTAAGCCATATCACAAAGCTGTAAAGGTTAATAAAAGCGGCGGGGTGTCTGCTTTGTGCTTCAAAAAACCGCGTGCGATCAATCTTGCAAAAGCAATGTGGACAAATCGGGATGAGGCTGTGACATGTAAGAAGTGCTTAGAAATTATGCGGAATCGGTATGAACCGTAAAGTAATACCGAAAAATTGATGCCATGTTACTGCCCGGATTGCACTGAGAATCCACGAGAAACGTATACCGAAAAATTCAAAATGCAGTGCCTTGAGCGATACAAAACTGCGAAAAGTATATGCAAAATGAAGGGTAAATCTGGTCGAGTCAGGGAAATTGATAATTACGGCAAATTGCACGGACAACACCGACTGGATTTGCTGAAAGTGGAGATACAAAGGCAATGGAGTCTCAGAGAAAAGGTAGCCCAACCAGCATGAATCGGAGAACAGGCAATGAATGAATTAATTAAATTAACAAATACTACAATCGGTGATGAAACGGTATCGGCTATCAATGCGCGTGAGCTACATGGATTCTTAAAAATTGGAAAAGATTTTTCAAACTGGATAAAAGACAGGATTGATCAGTATGGATTTGTTGAAAATCAAGACTTTTCAGTATTCGCCAAATCTGGCGAAAACTCTTCGGGTGGCCGGCCACAAAAAGAATATGCAATAAGCCTCGATATGGCAAAAGAAATATCAATGGTCGAGCGCAACGCAAAAGGTAAGGAAGCAAGACAATATTTTATCGAGTGCGAACGGCGATCAAAATCAAGTGTGATTGATCCTATTAAAGCGCTTTCTAATCCGGAAATTATGAGGGGGCTGTTATTGAGTTATTCAGAGAAGGTTATAACGCTAGAAAGTAAAGTAGAAGAGCTCTCACCTAAAGCTAATGCGCTTGATCGAATCGCAACGCATGGCGAAGGTTCTTTTTGTGTGCGTGACGCTGCTAAAACTCTGCAAATCCAGGAAAAGAAACTCAGACAGCTATTGATTGCTGAAAAATGGCTTTACAGGCGACCTATGGGTTCTGAGTTACTTGCGTATTCCGATAAATTGAGATTCGGATTAATGGAGCACAAGATCACTAAAGTTGAGAGGGATGACGGATCGGAGCGTATTTTTACTCAAGCGAGAATCACTGCCAAGGGCTTGGCCAGGCTATCCATGATACTTGCTTCTAGTAATCCCGGCCAGTTGTTTGCTTAGGAGGACACATGACTCAGCAACCCCAGGATGCAAGTGCGGTATCTGGAACGCGCAGAAGCATGAAAGAACTCGTTGATGGAACGATTCGTGTCCAGATTGATATTGACCCAATGTACCGGGAAGAATTTTTCAGGCTTTTTGGCCAGATTGATATGCCGGTAGCTATTGCGCCGATACGGGTTAACAGATACCCGGAGGTGAGAGAAGCAGAAAGTGGGTCTACCAAGACACCAAATCGACTCGCTCAAGCAATGCACCTTGATGGTTACTTCCGCAACTCCAAGCTATGGACCGGCATGGAGATAGCGGAATTCTACACGCAGAACGATCATAAGCGATACGTTGAAACATTGCCTTGTTGCGGTACCAAGTTTGCAAAACACATCGAATGCAATGGCGATGTTGTGGGGCATCACGTCAAAACATCGGCCAACTCCGGGGTGGGTATCAAGCCACTTCATTGGTACTTGGTCCCGTTGTGCCATAACCATCACATGACATGGGCGCATGGCTCACACGCTGGATCGGCAACCCATGAGGATAGGCATGACGTGTTGTTGCCGCACGCGGTATCGCTAACGGCCAATCAAATGAAGATTAAATCCAAGGGAATAATTGGAATCAACAGCCTTTCAGGGGTGACAATAGAGTTGCTGAATGCTTTTGAGGAAGAAATCTTTGGGGAAATTATCAATAAATATAATTTGAGGGAATTATGAACATTAACTGGATTAAGTGTTCGGAGAGGATGCCAAAAAGGAACGAAGATTTGATAATCATTAAAGATCATAGGAAGCCAAGAAAAATCAGCGGAGTATTGTTTCATAGTCATTATGGGCAAATGAACGACAAATTTTCATGGATACCTTACACCGATGAAGCCTGGCAGGAATTGAATAAGTGAACGAGATTCTATTCATTGTTCCGGGACATCCCGTCGCAAAAGGCAGGCCAAAAGCGGCTCGGCGCGGGAAATCTTTAACCATGTACACGCCAAGTAAGACAGTTAACTATGAAGGCTTGATTGCACATTCTGCACAGATCGCAATGGCAGGAAGGGAATTGATACAAGGCGCGGTATCGGTCGAATTGGATATCAGATTGCAGATACCTGATTCATGGTCAGGGAAAAAAAAGAAACTTGCGCAGGATGGCTTGTTATTCCCAACTAAGAAACCGGATATCGATAATATTTTTAAAGCGTGCGCTGACGGCATGAACGGCGTGGTTTATATGGATGATGTCCAGATAGTCCAGACATCGCAGAAAAAGCGTTATGCGCTAACCCCAGGTGTAGTAGTTATTGTGCGTGAACTGGATTTGGAGAATGCCTGAGTATGGATGATGTAGATAACGCAAACGACTTCATTCAAGAAGCTCATGACAAGAACATAGCAAAAATAAGATCAAACGCGGCGAATATTCCCGCTGGCATTGGTGGCGAATGCTTTCAGTGTGGCGAAGAATCAAAGAGATTAGTAAAAGGTACGTGTGCGCCATGCAGGGATAGGTACAAACTCGATTAATCACCTGGAGTGATCGTTTGATGGCCAGAGTTGTAAAGTATATTCCTAAAACAGAGGATAGAACCCGGCTAGTAAAGATGCTTGGTAAACGTTTGAGGGAGGCGCGTGAGATCCACGGTCTCAGTCAAAGTCAAGCCGCTAAACGTCTTGGATACTCTAACTCATCGAAACTGGCAAAGATTGAAGCCGGTTCGGATACTAACTCAATACCGCTTTGGTTAATCGTTCGCGCAGCAAAGCTCTATCACGTTTCAATCGATTTCCTGTTTGGCGAATCAAGCGATTGGGAAATGAGTGCGGAAGCAATCACTGAAAGGGAAACCCAAAAATGGCTATTCGAGGCATGGGAGCAAGGACGAAAGGACGACATGGATAAGGTCAGGCGGCTGCAGGATAGAATCAATGCGGTAACTAAATTCATGAAGCACTTCTTTGGGTCATCAGTTGACCTGGAAATAGCGCTAGAGAAATTCATTGAGCTTAATCCGGAGTTCAATGAAATGAAGGGTAGTAATACGCTACTGTCAAGGGTGGAAAAAATCTCAGAGCTGACCAGAACGTCAAGAACCAAGCTGGAAATATACGCGGAACTGGCCAATGGCATCAATCGCTTCAAGATCGACTCAAATCCGCAACCAAGGCTATTCCAGGACTAAATCATGGCAGCAAAACCAAAACTAACCCAGGAAGAGTGGGCGAGAGTACGCCGCACCTGGGAATCAGACGCTAGAGAAGGGTATGCGTGGCTTATTGACGAAATGAACATCCCAATATCGAGGGTTGCTCTGCGCAAGACTGCTATCCGTGAAAAATGGACGAAGGTTTCCGAAATCAGCAAACCGGAAACCATCAAACCAGTTCGCGCAAGAAATGCAAAAGCAATAAATAATTCTGTAAAACAAGCAAATACAAGCAAGGTTTCCAAGGTTAACAAGAAGGCGAAGGTTTCCAAGGTTAACCATGTTTCGGAAACCATGAGTGATGAGCCGGAAACCATCAGCGAAACCTTGGAGGAACCATCAGAAAAAGAGATTGGAAGGCCAACTCTGTTTAGAGAAGAGTATATAAAACAGGTATATAGATTATCGCTATTAGGTACCACAGACGAAGAGGTGGCAATTTATTTCAACGTGTCAGAGCAGACTGTTAAAAACTGGATGAAAGAGCATCCTGCGTTCCTTGCCTCCATTCAGAAAGGGAAGCTGGAATCTGACTCAAAGATTGCACGAGCTACCTACAAATCAGCGCTTGGAAGGCACTACGTTGAAGAAGAAAAAGTAGTAGGTAATGAGCTTGTTATGGCCAGGCGACAAATACCGCCGGACGTATCTGCGCAGCGCATGTGGTTGTTTAACAGAAGACCGAAACAGTGGAGAAACAAGATAGAGCTTAAAGAGGACATCAATCTAAACGTATTCCCGCCAAAAGAAGAGCTGGATGACATTCATCGACGAGCGATGCTGGAAGCGGCAAAACGGCGCGATGATCTTATTGCAAGGCGCGAAAGGCTTGGACATATCATAGACAACGATACTGGCGAAGTGATCGATTAATATGGCTGATCGCTTACTGCTTCCCGAAGATCCCAGGTGGAAACCATTTTGTGACCGCTATGCCGGTAGCATTGAGAATTTTGCCACTGAGGTCGTGGGAGTTATTCCTTCTTACCAGCAATTAGAATTATTTACTTTTGTTTCGCCGTCGAGATCGCGTACTTCCGTGGCGTCTGGTCATGGCACTGGAAAAACGGCCGGAATAGCTATCATCGTTCTCTGGCATCAATTATGTTTCCCGATGTCAGTAACCTTTCTGACAGCGAACGATATGGACCAGTTGCAAGCTACGTTATGGAAAGAGATATCAATATCCCATGAAAGAATCCGGCGCGGCAGACATAGTTGGATTGCAGAACATCTTGAAATATTGGCCAATGCAACCTGCCGAATTATAGGCTATGAGCAGGTATGGTTCACTGAAAGCAAGACAGCCAATGAAAAAACCGCTAACAAGATGGCTGGGCGGCACGCTGAATGGCTTCTGATCATTGGTGACGAGGCATCAACCCTTCCTGACCTGGTAATAACCACCCTGACCGGCGCATTAACCGAAGAGCATAACCGTATGCTGCTAACCAGTCAGCCTACCCGCAATGCCGGTTTCTTTTATCGCACGCATAACGATCTGTCAGTAAGAAATGGTGGCGAGTGGAATGATTTGTTGTTTGATTCGTTTGATTCTCCGTTTGTAAGTGAAGCATCACTTATGGAGCTATGGGAACAGTGCGACGATGACGAGCGCAACGTTCGTATACGAGGCAGATTCCCGCAGGATTCATCCAAGCACATGATGGGCCTAAGAGTGGCCGAATTGATGTATAAGCGCGGCAGAATTATCCAGGATAATGAGAATTACGGCTGGCTGGTTGTCGCTGATATCGCGTCAGGTGAGGGGTTACGCGATAAATCTGCGTGCGTATTGGTGCGCGTAATCGGTTACGGTGACATGGGACCGGATGCACGCCGTGTTGAGGTGGTCCGGGTGCCACTGCTGACCAATAAAATCCGTTCGAATACGTTTGCCGGGTATGTGTCAGACAATGGCGCTGACTTGACCAACGTTACCTATGTAATTGACTCCGGTGGCCTGGGTATCAACGTATGCCAGGACCTTGAGGACATGAATAAGGTGGTTCACCGCGTTAACTGGGGCAATCCCTGCTTCAAGAATATCAATAAGGATCGATACCTGAATCTAAGAGCACAAGCTATGCATCAGGCGGCGAGGGCAGCGAAAGACGGACGGTTGTCGATTCTAACCAGCGATTATCGGAATGCGATGCTGGATCAATCATCACGCATACCTAAAACCTTCACTGATAAGGGGCGTATTAGGGTGCCGCCCAAGGGTGCTACTGAGTGGGATGGCATGAGTTCGCCTGATCTTTGGGATGCTGTCTGCTTCGCATTTCTTGAGGATGTGAGTTATATCGTCTCGGGGGATGCTGGAATGGGTGGAATGACGAGTTCTGCCGCCGATAACGCACTTAGAAAAACCGAAGAAATGTTTAGTGATGTTTAGCGGTTTAGATTGCCCGGCAAGGGGCTATAGTCCTTGTCGGGCAGGGGAGATACAATACAAATGCAATTGCTATAACGGACAATAAATTGAAAACTTTAACAGGAACGACTAATTACGGATGGGTTGCTTCTAAAAATCTTTAAAGAAGTAGGTATAACACAAATAGACGCTAAAACCAGTTTATTTAAAACATTGGGATAATTTCAGAGTTCTATACTTATGTACAAATAGTCAGAAAATTACATTGGGGCTTATAATAATGTTTGAAAATAATGTAATGAGTAGCAAATCCAAAATTTATTTTAAGAATCAACAAGATTTACTGTATTCCAGTATCATAATTATTATAACCTTAGCTCTATCTGCATGTATGGCAGAGAATCATTTACATCAGGCTATTAGATATTCTGAGGCTTCAATAATTGCTGATGATGGAGCAACAATTGCAAGACACTCAACAACCGCAATAAGTCATGCGCTTTCAGTGCAAGATCAAGAGTATATTTCGTCTGCCAACCGTATTCATTTAGCAATGGCCATTGTTAGTTTGGAGAAGGCTATTGAAAATGGATATTATGACAATGATGATTCAGCAAGGAATGCCGCACGTATCGCTATAGCGCACTTCAAAGAAATTAAGAGAAATAACTAAATAATTTAACCTACAACTTCCCCAGGGCTCGCGCCGCCGACCGGCGCGAAGGGTATGACCCCGTAAGTGAGCATGCTGCCCGATCCCTAACGCGTATTTTCTTTATTTGTATTCCTTCTTATGGCTAAATAGAATTTGATTTCAATTCGGTGAGGTATAATCAAATAATCAATTGCGAGAGGGGAAAATGGAACTATCCGCACTATTGACACCCGTTCACGTCGGAACTCTAAGGGGCGTATAAAGCAAGCTGGATAATCGATTGATTAGATTATTAAGGTAAGGCATGTTTAATTTATTGTTTTTCCATTGCTATATTTTTTGAAATTTTGTATGTATATATTGGAATAAATAACTATTAAGGATTCTGTGGTTTATGCACGATTAATTTCAAGTTGCGTCTAGTATATTAACTTGTTGGCATCAAAGGTGGCGCTGGAAGTGCGACTCCTATCAATTTGATTTTCCCTTCATTATTTAATACCGTACCAATTGAATGTTAAAAGAGATTTTATATGAATCTTGAAAAAGTGGTTTTTGGTTTCTTTATTGTACTGGCCTTGACGCTTAATTTCGGATTTGTCATTGGCGACATTGACAATCCCGCACATCATCATCCGTATGAATTGTATGCCGCCATTATCGTCAATCTCATTGCAACGGTATTAAAGTTTGGAGATCGCACACAGATAGGAGCTGTTCACCTATCTACAAGCTTGGTTGCTGATTTGCAACTTATTGTGGCAGCAATTCTTTATGCCGCAGTAGGCGATACTCCTGCTGAACACACAATGATTAATCATGTTGTTTCATTAGCAGGTGGAGCTTTGCTGGCAAATATTGTCTCTGTCATTCTTTTAATAGCTGAGACGCTTAGTCTTCGACGTTAAATAGTTAATCCTACAATTAATCAAAATTAGCTATGAATCCACTGAGATTCAAATTTGAATAATATCGTTTTCCTCATTCTGCGGCGCATTCGCGCTCCTCTTATCGCAGTAATTGTCAGCTTCGGTATAGCTGTTTTTGGAATGACGCTGATGCCAGGTATTGAGATCGAGGGAGAAATTTTCTATCTATCGCTGTTCCAGGCGTTCTATATCATAAGTTACACCGCTACTACTATTGGTTTTGGGGAAGTGCCGCATGAATTCAGTACAGCCCAACGTCTTTGGATGACATTCTCCATCTATCTGACAGTTATTTCGTGGTTCTACGCTATTGGTAATATCATCGCGCTGTTTCAGGATGTTAGCTTAAATATTGCTATTACCACATCAAGATTTACTAAAGCTGTGACACGCCTGCGTGACCCTTTCTATATTATTTGCGGATATGGTGAGACTGGCAGTTTGTTAGTTAATTCACTTGATCGCAAGCATATACGAGTTGTCGTTATCGAAATCCTGCAAGATCGAATCAACGATCTTGAGCTAGAAGATTATCAGTATGATATTCCCGCATTATGTGCTGATGTTGAGCTGCCCGACGTTTTGATTAAGGCTGGGATAAGGCATTCGATGTGTGCAGGGATCGCAGCACTGACTAATAATGATCATGCAAATCTTGCGGTGGCTATTGCAGCCAAAATAATAAACCCCTCCTTGATGGTTCTAGGTCGGGCTGAAAATGCTGATACAGCAGCCAATATGGAGTCTTTTAAGACAGATCATATTATTAACCCATACACATTGTTCGGGGATCATTTGGCAATGCAAGTACATGCGCTCGGCATTTATCTGCTTCATGAATGGCTTACTGGTATCCCAGGACAGAGTCTCCAATCCCCAGATTGTCCGCCTATTGGCAAATGGGTAGTATGTGGTTATGGACGCTTTGGAAAGTCAGTCGTAAAAAGTCTTCAACGCGAAGAAATCACTATCACTATTATTGAGGCCAATCCGGAATTAACAGGATGTGAAGCGTGTATTATTGGGAGCGGCACCGAGTCTAAAACTTTAGAAGAAGCTGACATCAAAAATGCTCTTGGCATTGTCGCTGGAACAGATAATGATGTAAACAACCTTTCTATCGTTATAACTGCGCGAGAAATGAATCCAGAATTATTTGTAGTCATTCGTAAGAACAAGCGTTTTAACGATATTTTATTCGACCACTATAAAGCCAACATTACGATGCAACCCAGTAACATTATTGCGCATGAATGTTTGGCGCATATGATATCTCCGTTGCTTGCTGGTTTTCTATCTCTGGTACGTATCCAGACTAATAGCTGGGCAAATCAATTAATAAGCCGATTAGTGAACACTATTGGAGAACAAGTGCCCGAGACATGGACGATCATGATTGATGACTCTCATGCTCCGGCGGTAATTACTTTATTGTCTCAGAGAGTAACTGTGACACTTGATAATCTGGCGCGTGACCCTGGCAACCGAGACTTAAAACTGGAACTCATGCCTTTAATGTTGCTACGTGATGACAACCCATTATTGCTCCCTGATTGGGGCATTCATATTAAAAATCGTGATCAGATATTGTTCTGTGGACGGTTGAATGCAAGAAATACATTATCTGTTGTGTTGAGCAATTATAAGGCATTGAGTTATATAATTAGCGGAGAGGTTATAGCGGATGGCCTGGTATGGCGCTGGTTTAGTAAGAAGTTTAGGAGAAAGGCAAACACTCTTCCGTAAATATTTGAGTAATCTGTAAATCCAGTTCTGTTGAAAGTATACTCACTCAGAAAATAGTTTTAATACTAAATTTTTTATATTGCTGCCACCTAAGCACTTTTAAAATCTGTTGCCACTACCGAACTTTTCCTATGATGTCTTTTGCTTCACCCTTTACTTGAGCCTTGTTCACTATGAATTCCTCATTTTAAATTGAAACATCTATAAAAAGAATCGACATCCATTTGTGTGCTATTTCAAGGCCATATGGTTATTGATCGAAGGCACTGTTGCATGCGTGGTTGGGTTATTTGGTGTTTTGCGCGGAGGAAAGGTAGATTGAAAATGATAATAATTTATAGCCAAATCTTTTAAAGAATAGTTTAGGAGAAATAAAATGACACCAGGAGCGATACTAATGATAACTCTGGTACTGATATTGATCGGCGCTATTCCAACTTGGCCACACAGTAGAGAGTGGGGTTATTTCCCCAGTGGCATCCTTGGAAAATAGTGTTGATCTTGCTCATTCTGATGCTGATGGGCCGATTATAGCTTCCACGTTTGATTGCGCAGAGAAAGCAAAGAATTAAAGTAATGATAATGATCGTGTCCAGGCTGGTTCTGTGCATTAAAACACGGAACAGAGTGGGGTTGCATTGCGTAATATTTAGTGAATGTTAATGAGCTAGTACGGAGGTGTAAATATAAAAATGTTTAGTGTTTTTTCTCTTGGATTACAAGTTGATCCATATCGAAAGAAATTACATCTATGTCACCTCTAAAAATTACCTCTTTTGCAAGAAAACACTTGTAACTATCTGATTAATTAAGGTAGTAATTATCAAAAACTGTATTTTTAGAGGGTACCTATAGTATTTTATAATACATTCACTATAAAATTAAAATGCGTTCTCTTATGCAGGAAGATGATGGCTAGAAGAGCATGCACCCGAAAGGTTGCATGCTGCTTGAACCCTGCCGACTGAAGAGACTTACCGCTATGTTGTTAATCATGACTGCCCGGGTACAAGCAGTTAACACCAGCACTGTAGAAATGTTTGCTATCGTACAGAACAATCTTGTTTCTACATTTATTATTATAAAAATATGTTTTGATCATATTTTAAAGCAAGTTTCATAATAATCTAATGAGGTGAGACCATGAGTTACTTTGAAAAGAAATTCTCGCGGCGTAAGATGATAAAATTCATGGCGATAGGAGCCACTTTTCCTATTGTGAATAGCATAGTTGGCCAAGCACATGCAGCAAAAGCTTCCAAGGGTTTAATGAAATATCGTGACGAACCAAACGGAGAGGAGCAATGCAGTAACTGCATGCAATTCATTCCGGGTAAAACACCAGAAACTAATGGCGAGTGCAAAGTTTTGAAAGGCAGTGTTAGTCCTAATGGGTGGTGCACTGCTTATGCCAAGAAAACATAACTGTATCTATAATGTTGCCATTTAATTTTATTTCATCCAAGGGTCACGCCCGCTGACTGGTGCGAAGCATATGCTCGCAGAAGTAAGCAGTCCAATCCCTCAAGCATTTTTCTTTATTCGCCAGTTTGTTGAAAATAAGCTTAGTGTGATAGTTGAAATGAAAAAAAGTTTGAGCTTGCACATCAATATCTCGGTCGGTTGCGGCCGAGATATTGATCTTGGCCTTTATTCCTTTCTGCTAGGCGGTTTTATTAGAATGTAAATAGATTCCGCAAAAAATAGTTTCCTCTATCGGCGCTAATTGAATAGCGCTGGATCAACTATTAATTTGTTTACAACTTTCTTTACACCATCCACGGAATGCGCAATATTGTGCACAATCTCTTCTTCGGCTTTTGATTTCACGGCACCAGTAAGTACCACAACCCCATTATTATCTGTATCTACTTTGATGTGCAAAGAATCAATATCCTTTTCTCCAAGTAACTTGGCTTTAATTTGAGTAGTAATAGCTGAGTCTGTAACAAATTCGCCTACGCTAGAATCAGCTGCAGAAACAACGGCAGGAATAAAGAATATGCTGATGAAGAACAAAGTAACAATTAGTTTTATAGATTTCATTTTGTTTACCTCGATTATTTAAAATCTAAATATATCGCAGTTGTCAGGCGCAGTCTGTGCGCTTACCAACTATAGTCGTTTTTACTTATGGCCGTATTACTGGCCGTCTAGCTGATACAATTGCCCTGATTGCATCAAATGAAGAGGGAAAAATAATTTATCAACATAGGAAAGCGAATCGGCACCTGGCAGCGTAATGCCGGTATCGCAACCTGTCATCGCATTTCAAGCACAAGAGAATCGCTCTCAATGCTATTTGATGCGGTCGATTAGTCGCAAGTTGCTGCATGCGTTTCCAGCAAAGCAAACTGCATTTGCTATGGTCACAAAGCGCAACGTTTAAACATTGTTCCAGATACCTGCGATGCAGCTATTAATTATGGGTGGATTGCCGCAAATAAACTTTAGAGCAGAGATATCAATACCGTTACTAAATTATTTTGGTGGAAGGGCAATTATGCAAGCTGCGATATTAATCCGGACAAAACTAAATGATCAATTTGTAGTTTGTTATCCCTACTCAACTATTCCACTAAAAGAAAGAAGTACTGCACATAACGATTTTAATTTCTGTTGGCAAATAGCTTTGAGCAATAATCTTGTGGAAGCAGGAACTGAGGAACTTTATTATTATTCTTTTATTGATCTAGATGATCCAATTTATAAAATATTAACTTAAAAATAAAAAGTTTTTTAAACCCTTACTAGTAGCAAATCTTTAAAGGGGGCCTCGAGGCTTTGCTGCTTGCCGCAAACGCAGGGGTTCTATCATAAGCTGCTTTAATCCTCTGCACGTTCAAGGGTCGCGCCGCTGACCAGCGCGAAGCGTTTTTACTAAACTATTTTAACCGTTATTAATGACAAGTATCCAGCACGTAATTTTCGTCTTCAGAATGTAAGGTGTTTTTTATTGCTTGATAACATTCGCACGAATGCACTTCAAGTGCCTGGCGATCTAAAATGTGAATTTCTCCCCGTTTGTAATCGATTATGTTCGCTTTTTGTAGATTACTAGCTATTTCAGTAATGGTTTCGCGACGCACACCTAAAAGATGAGAAATAGCTTCTTGGGTAAATGATATTTTGCCTGGAACCCAATCATTATGAAGTAGCAGAAATTTACAAAATTGTTGTTCTATCTTATGAAATCTGGCGCAAACGGCATTAAATGATATTTGCGTTGTGAGATTCTGAATGTAATTTAACAATTGGTATTTAAATAATTCTGCTTTATTAAATTGATCAAGTACTGCAGTTCTTTTCATTTGGTATGCCCAGCCGTCATGTACAACAAGGGCTCGATGAATGGTGGGACTGTTACTTAAAATAAGGTCGCTTCCTACTGCGCCATTATTACCGATAGAGGCGATTTCTGACGATTTGCCATCTAATGTTTCATACATTAAAGAAACGATGCAATTAACTGGGAAATGGATTGATTCGATATATTCCGATGACTCATAAATTACTTCTCCAGCTGTTAAGTTAACTAATCTACACTGATCCATTACCGCAGTGAAATCAGATTCAGGTAGAGTATTTAGAAGTTTGTTATTACAAGGAAGTACAGTAGAAGTCATGACATCTTGCCCTTTAAATTTTTAAGAATATCTGTTCAAGGTTGAACAGGCTTAATATGGTTTAAAGAAAGATAAATGCTGATCTATGAATACGTGAAATAGCTAAATTTTCGAAATTGAACGTGGCTTTTAATTGCACGCTTACATAATATTTATGTAATACATCAAAGTATGTGCGACACCGAACATACAATGCTGACAAAATATGGCAAGTAGTAAATCCTGCTTTAAGATTTATGAAATCATTAGTGATTTTAAAGCTGCAATGCTCTTAATAGATAATTTAAGAAAGAGCAATAAACTTAACTAGCCACTGAGCCCGCCGGTAACGATGTGCGCAATCCTACGGTCCTTAATATCCTGCCCAACTTCCTGGGGCATTACCGCATTATTTGAGTCTTTCTTGCTGCTGATACTTCCAACTGGTGTAATGATAGGCGGTGCATCCGGTATTGATGGCATTGCTGACGATATTGAGGGGATGCCGGGTGCCGGTGCAAAAACCGATTTGGCCTCACTGAAACTGATGGGCGAAGAGAATGTGTTGCTAGGTCCAGGCATGGAGGCACCCACCACCGAAGCGTAGCGCTTATCCAGTGCGGTCCTGTTTGTATTGATGTACTCTGCAGCGGTGCTACTGTTCTTACCGTAGTTCAAGTTCATCTTGTCTTGCGTATCGCGGGATAAATCACTCTTAGATATCCCTTTTTCAGCACCCCGAATGACTTCTTTAGCGGCTTGAGGTCCTATTTGGTGCATCATATAAAGGTTTTCGGCTGTGACCGGCAATCCACTTTTGCTTAAAGATTCTATGTTCTCCAAAGCAAGTTTCATGCCGCCTTCAATGTTTTGATCGACATCAAAGCGGTTGTTGATACCAACACCTGAAGCTGTTTTCCCGGTGAACTGAAATACACCAATAGCGCCAGTTTTACTAATAGCGCTCGGATTTCCGCCGCTTTCCATAGCCGCTATTTTTTGCATCATAATCGGATCAAGATCATGCTTTTTTGCTTGCGCTGCTATCTTTGCCTGAATCTCAGGCGGCATTCCATCCTTCATGTTCGCTGATGTATTGACCGCGCTTGTTTTTAACGACCTCACGCGCTGCGCTTCTGCCTCAGTGTAGCTGCCATACTTACCAAGATCTTCGCCCCCTTTTATGCCGTGGAATGTTTTTTTGGTGCGAAATCCCGCTGGCATTACTGATTCCAGAACGGAACCGGCACCGGCTTCTACGGTATCGTATGCCCGGCTCATTGCTGAGGACACATAACTTTTTGCTGCCTGGTAGCCGCTCTTTACGGTATCTACGGCTGGTGTTAGTGCCTTATTAATGTCAATTCCTAACTTATCCTTAACGAATCCCGTGAAAGTAGACCAGGCAGACTGAATTTTTGATGACACTCCATCAATTAGTAATATTAGTTTATTTGCAAGATTCTTGAATGG
Organism: Nitrosomonas sp.; assembly: GCF_019752095.1. GTDB lineage: Bacteria > Pseudomonadota > Gammaproteobacteria > Burkholderiales > Nitrosomonadaceae > Nitrosomonas. The sequence continues at coordinate 53,834 of NZ_JAIEMO010000034.1, read as the reverse complement.
TTTGGAGACTGCCGCCATTGTTTTTTCGTGAGCAGCAGAGAGTTTGGCCATTAACCCTTTGTCGGAACCAACCAATAATGCTCCAATTCCAACTATTGCCGGGAGGACGTATCGCAATAACCAACTGCTGTCCCCACCTTCACCGCCGCCTTGTGATGCCTCAGTGTGTTCCTCAATATTGCCCAGGCTTCTGTTGGCTACTTTGTTGAATAAAGTTTCCTCATTCCGAAATAATCTCAATTCACCAAAAATACGGCGAAACCATCGTTCCTTGCGCTTCTCATCAATCCCATTGCCTACTGATAGCATTTCATAACCGCGTGATAACGGCTGAGAAACTTCGTTGAATGCTTTAATAGTAGGGTCAGTATCCTCCATGCCGTCGCCCATATCGCCAATTGCACTCACAATTTTGTTTGCTGCATCGCTCAAAACCCTGCCGCCTTCCTCATTGGAGTAGGCAGAACTTTCAACACTTTCATCCCTGACGTTACGATTTTTGAAGCGATCATTTTTCTTCTCAAACCGCCCAGTGGCCGTATTTCTGTTTGCTGACGTGGCGTTTTTATTTATCTCATTTCGAGTGATGGCTTTTCGTTCGAGAGGGCTGCCCGGCTGCAAAAACTTACCCGCACCTATTTCATCGTTATGTTGCTTAGTTATTGGTCTTCCGAGCGAGGATTTACCGGCACCCCTGGCTAGTGGAGTAGCGAGTTGATGTATTGTTGATGATGGAGCGGATGAATAAGATTCGGGTTTTCTGAGTAGTGCCTTGGGTATCTTAGCTTCGCCACTACTACTGCCGGTCAGAGCTGTGCGAATTGCTCGTAAGTCATCTTTAATTTCATTCCAAAGTGTGAAGGTTTTATCAAGGTCGACGGATTCCCCAATCAGAAAACCTTGATTGTCATGTTTAACGGCCATTGTTAGATTCCTATGCTTTTATAAAGGTATCGATTTGCGAGAACGTCATTTGTACCTCTGCCATGGCATCCTCGCGTCTGGATAGGCTGATTTCAAGATTGGATGGACGAAACCACCCGATGCTTTCATACGCGCCGTAGAGCGTGCTGTCACGAGTAACAAATGAATGAACAATATTGAATTTGATGGCATACATTGAGGGCAATCCAACGGTACCATCCTGCGCTACCGCATTGCTGTGATGAATCTCATACCATTTCTTGATGGTACCGAACTGATCATCCATAGTTGAAATACGCATTTCAACCGGTTCACCTGTTTTAACTGAATCGATAACTGATCCGCCTGTCCTGTGCTTGTCTCCACCCACGGTAAGCGGTGCGTACTCAATCTCTGTAGCGAACATATTCAGCCAGGGCGATACCCAGTCACCCATCAATTTGCTGGATGCCTCAATCAAGAATAAATTTTTCTTGGCTAACCTGGTTGATTGCATTGTCTCAAATATTCTTAGCGCTTCTGTTGGAGTGATTCCACCAAATAGCGGCGAAGGTCGATTCCAGTACATCGCCTGGGAAGCTGCAGCGCTCATGCCTGGTAGAAGTTTATTGAGCAATCCTGAATCGAGTATGCGCAAACCGGCTGCGTTTACATCGCCGCGCATTATATCCCCCACGACTCCGGCGCCAACGTTTAATCCGCGTCTTGCCGTGATAGGAACGTGCTTATTGATCTGATTAATGACAGCATTTCTGCCTGTGGCCGATATGATGCTGCCGGTTGCCTTGGCCAGTTCTCCATTACCCATCATCGCAGCTGCTCTTTGACCGATGGTGTTGCCTAATGAACTGGCCGCACCCGTTACTGACCCGGTTAAGCCGCCGCGTGAGAGTGATTGCGATACATTGTTATATAAACTCATACTTGCCTACTATTGGTTAATTTCCACCACCACCAAAACCACCTTTATTGCCACCAAAACCCCCGCTAAAGTTACCACCATCACCTTCCGGTTCATCTTTTACTCGAACGATGGTTGCAAACAACTTAGCCTGGTTATCATCAAGCATCATGTTTTTGGTCAGATATTCAGTCATTATTTCTTCAGTAGCTCCCATATCTTTCATCATTTGTATGGCCTGAGCCAGCAGCAGTCCGGAATTCATGGAATCAGATTTTGTGCGCTGTTTCTCTGCCTCAAGTGCGGATATTGAGCCGTAGAAATTGATACTCCAAGGGCGGTCCCTCTCGTTGAACACAATGCCGTACCGCTTCATGGTGTGGATATCAATAATCTGGTTGTACATGTCTGCCAGTGATGAGCGGATCATCCTGGCATTCTCAGCAGCCTGCGCGGATGTTCTAAAGAAGCCACCGTCACCCAGGCCACCCGATAACTGATCAGCAAATCCAAGCATGGAGAGGTCTACACCGATGGCGCCGGACAGCAGTCGCGCGTGAATCATCACATCATCAATTATAATGCTTTGCATGGTGGACTTATCTGCACTGGATATATTTACCAATTGCTTGTCAGCGTACATCGGAAGTATTGAAGTCACCGTTTCAGGTATCGATCTGCCGTTTTCAATGGCTTCTGCCACGATTCCCTTGATATCCTTGTACATCGCAACAACTGATGCCATGAAACGATCTTGCTGCTCTTTGGTCATGTTTTGCATCTGCAATCCGACAATTCTGTGATCCAGAGACGCTTTCCACCGCTGACTGACCATTCCCAGCAGTGTAGAATTGAAGTTGTTGTACGCTTCCTCCGCGTTGTAAAGCAGTGAGCCTCCGGCCATACTGGGCATGAGTGGCAATTCGTTAAGATCATCCTCAGTAATGGCAATCCTTAAAGATTTCTCAACCACACCGTATTGCGGCGTCCATTGGGTGCGGGTCATTTTTAAGCGTGCCATTTGCGACACGTCCAGCCGCTCAAAGTTACGCCTTCCAGTAAATACAGCATAACCAACCGTGCGATTTCCGCGCTCAAAAGGCTGAACCATTGGCGGCCTGACCATTTCATCAGTGCTTACATCGATCACGCCACGGTTATCCGTGTAAACCCGGCCATAAGCATCGCCAAATACCGCACCAATGTACGAAGTCTGAAAAGCAATCCTATTGAATATGGGTTGCAGCTCTTCCTTAGTCTCTTCAACCAGTCGCACCAGCCTTTTATCCTTGGCTGCTGCAGGTGTTGCCTCCATAAACACAATATCGCCGTTCGTTTCATGGCCACCAAGCGCTGACGTGACAAGTAGCTTCAATGCCGATGAGACGACGGCATCAGACTCCATTTCACTCCATTTATTATAGATTTGCTGCCTTGACCTGGCTGATTTCTTGCCCGATCCAAGCAGAGAGGCGACAGTCGTGATGCCTGACCCATAAAGGAAAGTGTTTGCAGGTTGAATTTCCTGAGCAGGGTCCAGGTATTCTGATTTCCAGCGCTTTCCGGGTATTCCAAGACTTGCGAGTAATCCGGGCTTTTTGAACGGTTTATTGTCTGAGGTCGGCATATTTCACACTATGGCAAATGATGCGTAGATATTAGGTTGTATAGGCAGTGAAATACCTTACATTTTCCGCAGAAAGCAGGGTTAACCGGAAAAAACCAGGTAATTAGCCGGTATCAAAGCGTCATTATTAAAGAAATTCACTGAATGGAGTCTTTAATATGCCTACTACCACACCCATGATCCGGTATTCGCTTAAAGAGCGCGGTCGCAAATATACCGGGCAAGCGCGTAACTTTAATATCCAAAAGATTTTCGATAACGTTAATGGCGATGCATGCCAGGAAACCATCGCTTCACGCGGTATGATCGGGTACTACGGGCATTTTCCAAGAATACGCTTTGGCATGCACCCGACGGAGGGCGGTCTGGACGGTGGCAAATACGTTCCAGTGCAACCGGCTTTCATTACCACCCACCTCAAAGTAACAATGGACGGCATGGTAGAGCATCAAGCGGAATTCCTTGATACCGCCGCAGGTCAGGTAGCCGAGAAACTTTTCCATCAGAAAGTAGGGGGTTTTTCATCGGCAATCGATGAGAAAAGGCCGCAATTTTACGGTTTTGATTATGTTCTGCAGCCAAACTTTCTGGATAACTCATTCCGTGGTGTTGCACTGGATGATGCCCTGAGCGGCAATACCGGTGAGCTCACCTATGATGAGGTTTATGAGGCTGAGTTAGAAGAGCAGTCAAAATCAATGATCATCTTGCTAGATAGCATCAATGCAGAACGTGAAGTCACCAGCGCAGTCATTGAGCGCTTGCAGCAAGAAAATGAGCAATTCCTGTCGATATTATCCGGTAAGGGGATTGACGCTAATTCAATCCTTGATTCAGTGGCTATAGCACCGTTAGTTATGCCTACGAACCCTATCAATATGATCCAAAACGATCGTGATTATTTTCACTCAATGGAAAATTTGCCAGGGTTTATTGAGCCTGTCGAAAAGGCCGTTGTTGAGCAGGAAGTTAACCCGACATTCGGTCGTTTGTTCAACAAATTCACAAGGTAATTGACACATGTTTCAGCCGGTAAAGAAAGCGCTGGGCGTGTACATGGGCAAGTATTACGCCAGTATTATCCCTACAACCAAATCATTAAATGAATATATAGCGCGAGGATTGCCCGAAAGTATTGTATGGGCTCCATCGCGCATGGTTGATACGGTTGAGGACATGCTTGGGGCATGGCAACGCGAGGATGTAGATAACACCCCTACAAACCCAGTAAGTATGCCGGTGATCATTATCGCTGTGGCCGAAGAGTACATACCATCCGGTCGCGATTACACCCGCCAGATATCGGAGGAAGCTTTATTCATATTCCCGGACGATTTCAAAGAGCGTGCGTTCAAACTGCAGGCAATCGCCGGTGATTTACGCGCTCAGATAGTATTCGCCGCTCACGATGAGCCAACCGCCAAGTCACTGGCTTCACAATTCCTTTTATACACCGATGTTGCGGCTAACCGCAGATTCGCTGCGAAGTACACTTTTGCCGGATTCGATGATATGTGGCCGGTGCAGATTGAGTCTACCGATTCCCCTGCCATGTCTATCAAGACGGATGCCAAAAATCTCACGATTCTGGCTGTTGATCTCACTCTCAAGGTCTCCACGCCACTGTTCAAGGCACCTGCTGATGATGAACCCAATGACGGCAAAGGCACGCCCGGAAATATTAACGATCCATCCGGGTATCCAGTAGTTGATCAAGTTGATTTTGATGCCAAAACTATTAATAAACAAACCACGGTGACTTAATTATGGATGACTCAACGATGAATATCTTATATGAAATTGACTGGGATTTAATCTCAGAAATTGCTACCTACTATTTTCTCTTTGGTCTGATATTCCTGGCGGGAGTACTACACTATGGTTTCAAAGATCCAGATGAGAAGGCGGATATCGCCAGTAATCTAGGCGTTGTTGTCATGACGATTATCGCCTTCTGGCCGTACAACCTGATCTGTATGGTGCTTTCATGGCCGGTATGGCTAATGCCGGTAGGTGATTTATTCAGAAGGCATAAATGATCCAGATTCAGGCTACGTTCTCGGGCTATGGGGGCCGCGCATGTACGCTGTTTTCAGCCATGGATATCGAAACAAATATTCTTGTTATAGCCGCAGAAGCAGATTACAGAACCGAACGCCGCGATGGTTGTATTGTTTTAACCAACGACCCCGATATACCGCGCGATAGTCTATTCGAGGATCTTGAGCTCAAACAGGCGATATCCGCGTTTTATTCGTTAAAGTCCGGTATCGCCTCAGATGGTAAAAGTTCTCGCTTGGTGATCTCTGACCGCGCCGCACGCGCAAATCCTGAGCCGTCGATTGAGAAGGACGGAATTGATAATTCCGGCCCGGTGTTTCGCGTTGCAGACGGGGTGACGAGCGGCCAGATTGCCGCGCTGGCCACATGCCTGTATGCGACAAGAGCCGCAACCATAGAAAGTACCTTGAATATGTCTGAGCAATTGCTGGCTTTATCGCGCGGCCAGGTGATCACTATTTAGGGCTGCCAATGATTGATAATAATTCTGTTGCCGCCAAGGATTTCTATAAGGAAGTCAGGACATTTGCTGATAAAACCAGGCCGTGGGAAACGGCCATCTTCTACGAAACAAAGCCTGATGAAGCCTACGATCTTTCCCTGGTATCTCAGCGCGTTTATGGTCGCCGTGATGAGTATCTTGCGGTCATGGCCGCTGCAGGTCTGGATATAATCGACCAGGCATTACCACAAAAGCGCATCATTCTGCCAACCGAAGGTCAACTGTACGCCATTAAGCGCCGAACCGGGTTTGAGTCCATCGGAAGTTACAGAGAGAACTTTTCGCCTACCTGGGCGGAATAAAACCGCATGGCTAATTTAATACTCGGAAGAATAAAAGCCAGTATCGGCAATATCGGCAAGCTGAAAGGTCATGTCGGTGAGGCAAAAGGCCGGGCCCAGGAAGATTTGCGGGAACGCGAAGCGGCTGAAAAGTCGCCCCGATCAATCATCCTCACAAAAAATGAAGTCCAGGGTGAATGGGACGCAAGCCGCGTGCTGATGACGACTATGGGCGGCAAGACCAGGCCCATAACGACCAGCGACCTTGCGCAATTCCGTCACAACATGAAGCTGGCACAAAGAAACTTCAACGGCGATGGAATAACCGCACGCCAGGTGATCGATTTATCTGCATCACGACCAATGCCGGGATTTACCCCGGAAACCGATCTGGATCGCGCTAAGAAACAAATAACAATGGCGGTACCGGCTTCAGCCATGAACGGGCAGATCAGATTCATTACCAACGCCGGTCCTGATTCTGACGTGAACAGGCACCATGTTACGGTCAGATTCAATGCATTCTCAGAAGCCGCTAATCGATTGATGTCATCCAAGGTTAGGGATAGCAAAACACCTAAGCAAGTGGCTAATTGGCTGAGAAAGCAGAAACTAGCCTTCGATTGTGATTGTGGTCGCCATCGTTATTGGTTCCGTTATATCAGCACGATAGGAAACTTCAATGCTGGCCGCAAAGAAATGGGGTTTCCCAAGATCAGGAACCCGAATCTTAAAGGCGTGGCGTGCAAGCACGTGTTGCGCATCATGGCCGAGGTGGAATCATCGGGCAATGTGCTCAACTTTCTTGCTAAACATATGGAGAAGTTGCACGCTTCGGCTGATAACACGGCCAAACACACTGCCCGGCAAGCGGAAATCGACAAACAAAAGGCTAGTGCTACGCGCATCAAAACAAGCCAGCAGCGTGCGGCGGAGCGCACAAAAGCAAGGGAAAAGAAGGCCATTCACGATGCAGCGAAGAAGGTCAAGAGAATTGTCAGGAAGCCGGTTGCCACAAGAAAAATTGAAGCGGCTCTGGCATCAGGTCAGCTATCAGCGTCAGACTTGGCGGTGCTGCGTAAATTCAATATGACAGACAAACAGATTGCCGCAAAACTAGGAGGTAGTTAGTCATGCTTAATAATGTACCAGGCGCGGTAACTCGAATGACACGTAACATCGTAATCAACCATCCTAATACATGGGAATGCCAGATTTTCAGAAAGACCGTGAACCGCGTGGGCGATGGTGTATCAGGCGGATTGCCTACCCTGGGCGGCATTGGGGTGATGAGTGCCGATGATGAAGAGGACGTGACTTTCGAATCAATTGGCGTGGGATATGCGCTACAGGCTGAAACATTCATGGCCTCATCAATGATGGACAGGCAGGATGCTAATAATGGTTTTGCCGGTGAGTTCCGCTTTCTGATCGAGCCGGAGGAGCCTTCCGGCATGCCCGGCTATTTCACTATCAAAAAGCGCGATATCGCGTACCTGGTCATTTCTGATGATGTGAAGCTGGCTTTTGAGATTGTTGATATCGAGACGGTAATCAATATTCCGCCGTTTGCCATGCGCTATGTAGCTAATCGCCGTGGTGATCTGGATATTTGATTTGTTAAATTGTTGGGGGACTAAGGGAACTGATGATTTTATCGCGCACTGACTGAATATGATAATTAGCTCTGTATGGGAAGTGCAGTAGTTTTAAGCCAGCAGTTTCACAAACTTTCTCTATAAAAATATCTCGAGCACGTGTTACGACTTGATCATGGCTTTTATCATCTAATTCAATAACTGCAACTACTGAAAGGGTATTTTTATCGCAAAGAACATAATCAAAATGCTTTGACGATATCTTGTTGAATGCACTTTTCCAATTCCCTCGATTTAAATCATTCTCTGGTAAAAGAACGTCAGCAATGCGAACTTTCACAAATATTTCATATTTTTCATTCAATAAAGCTTGTCTTAAAACAAGGTAGAAAGAATGCTCTGCATCCGAAAGCAATTTTCCAAGCGTTTTATACTTGAAAATTTCTAATTTTCTCCTATGTCTCAGCAAAAAGGCAGAGATAGTGAACAAGAATAATAAGAAACCAATATAAATCAGCAATAATTGCTTGGGCTCAATATGAACAAAAGCTTTGGGCAGAATTGTAAAAGTATCCATTTTTTGAAAGTGTCTGATAAAAATAAACAGTTATTTGCGACAAAAAAAAGAAAAATAAACCAGTCTGGAAGTAGGTGTACTATTGAAAAATTTATTGATTTATAGATAATTTGAAATAATAAAAATGTTTCAGTTATTCTTTAATAAAAGGCTATATCGATTTGAGCCAAGCTCCCAAATGGCGATGGGTAGAATAATCAGGTAAATGAGGGTGTCCATAATGAAAGTTAGTCTGCACATGTGTAATTCTCAATTTCTTGTTTTTAACATTATTCCAGATAGGAATGGTATTACCTGCTTTCGGGGGTTCCAAGCCGTTTAAACTCAAAATAAGTTGTGAATCTAAAGAGGTCGATGACCTGGTGGACAAAATCACTTCATCATAGACTTCCTCCCTGAGGACTATAATTCCGCTAACAATAAAATTATTACTGTATTTATCACCCAAGCAAACTAAAGCCCCCGCTGAATTCTCTAATCTATGCTTTTTAATTTCGTTCGAGTGTCTATGGGCAGACATTAAATTTAATTCAAATATTAATTCTTTTGGTTTTTCGCCTCCTAAAAATTTGAATTGCTGTATGCCATTCTCTAGCATTTCAAAACGAGAAAAAATGCGCCACTCTGAGTAGAGTGATGATTGATTGTCATCTCCTTGTAGAGATTCAATATAGTTAACCCATTGCAGATTATTTAAGGTTATATTCATTTAATGGCTGTTCATATAAAGCTTTAGTTTTCTTTCGGCTAGAGCTTTAATGATATCTCTGAGAGTAATAATTCCACGGGGCTTCATGTCGTGATCAACGATTGGAATACATGAAAAACTATGCGTATTAAATACCTGGATCACTTCATCAATTGTTGCAGTTGTTTGGAGTACGACAGGATTACGACTAACAATATGGTAAACACGTTTATTTAATGTTGCGGCATCCCTAAGTGTCTCTGTCATTTTTCCAATATTTGGACTCAACGCCTTAAACAAATCCAGATCTGAGACAACTCCAAAAACTTTTCCTAATTCGATCACCACTAAGTGGTGAATATTCACTTTTTCAAATATTTCCTTAACTACAGATAGTTTGTCTTCTAATCCAATGGTAAGAAGCTTTGTACTCATTAAATCACTTGCTAACATAATAAAATTCCTTGTCAAATCCAGCGTAATTAAATTAAACTTTAGAAAACGAAGATATCGCTATAAAACATAAGCATGTATGTCTCTAGTGTCGGTCTACGACCTCTACAATGATTGTAAAAGTATGTTCCGGCTTATTAATTAGATTGCATGTGACAATTAAATGATGAAACGAACGTACTTATCTTCCTTTTTTATATTTTCTTTGAATTCTTCGATCATATTCCTGAAACCCAAATCAAACTCAACAGGGGAAAGCGTAAGAATGTGAAGAAGGTTTGCAAAACATCCGTACGAGAGTATCCGGCATGGGAACGGGTCAATAACAGGAGGGATAATGTCATTTTCGGCGGGTACATATTTAATCCACAGAAATTCACCCTCAGGAATTTCCGGTTCTTCTTCACAAACAATATAAGGAATATATCCGGATACAAGCGTAATAATTTCGGTCTGACTCAGATTTAAACTGTGAACACCATCTTCATCTTTATTAATTTTTTTCATGTATTCTCTTAAAATAAATCATATAAATAATACGATGAGAAAAATTCATCATCTTAATATTACGGATTTAGTGGGTCGCAAAAATAGTAGGCGTTTTCTTAAATTTTGATAGGAAAGATCTTTTACTTACCCTAAGAAAATATCGTGATAAAGGTAAACCGTTTCAAATAACTGCATAATTACCTTCTTACGGGACATATTTTCGCTCAAGACAGCAGCGAAGTAAGCCTTTCCAGTTAAAACCGGAAAATCCCACGTTTTAACAATTTTTAGACTCTCAAAATACGGGCTTCTATCGGTGTCAGTGCACGTTTGGCGCATTGATTCCGGGAATAGTTGCCCGGTCTTTAGTCCGGGTGTGTGAACAAAACCAGAGGACCAAAGACAATGACCACCATCAAGCATATCCATCAAGAATACCTGAACAATAAGACTGCAGAAGTGGCAGTGTTTATTGATAATCTCAAAGATAATGCCGTTAAGTCCGGTACTTTCGATTCCGCTGCTGCGATGGATTTTATCGATACCGCAAGCAACCAGAATACCGGCACAAAGATCCCGGAAAAGCTGCAAGTTCTTTTGGATAGCGTGGACAGCAAGGATTCAGCACGCATTACCAAGGCTTTGCTTGATAGTGTTAGCGTGTACGAATCGCAGCATGGGATCGAGGCACCTGCTGACGTGATTGAGCAAGCGATTCATTCCGCTTACGCTACGACCGACACCGTGCGCAGACAACATAAGTTACCCACACTCGATTCAGCGGATTCAAACCATCACGATCAAATCTCATTGCAACCTAACCGCGCTGTTGTTGCTATTCTGTCAGCGATGGGCGATGCGATTCCCTTTGCTCACTATCTGCCAGCAGATATCGGATCCAACGAAGGCATTCTGGCGATTATGTCTCACCGTGCTGGCGATACCTTTGGACGTTACTCTGAGGGCGGTTCGCTGGATGGTATCAACTCAGGTGACTCTTATGTCACATCATCGCGCATTAATAGCAGCTTGCCTGATTCTGGCACCGGTGCTGTTACTGGCGCACTGACCACGATCCAGGACACTGATGACACCTGCGCTGGCGGCTCTACCGTCAAATTGTTGCGCGGTCGCTCAATTGTTTATGTGAATGGTATCCCTGCTGCAAAAGAAGTTGATTCATCTGGCACCGGCGCTTCTGCTGTAAGCGGCACGATTAACGTGGCTGGAACTGACTATGCCATTGGTGGAACAATCAATACTGATACCGGCGTTTATGCTCTGACCACCACCCCCAAACTTCCAGACACCATTCCGGTTGTTGTTGAGGGTTTTATCGATTTTGAGCGTGCGCCTGAATTAACCCCGTCAATCGTGACTGCTGTTAATACTTTCCGATTGTATGCAAAGCCCTGGAGAGTTACGACTTACCAAACGATGGATAGTCGCACTCAAATCGCTAATGAATTGGGTCTGGATGCCTACAGTGAAGGTGTGATTTCTGTTCAAACCCAGTTTGCGAACGAACGTCATTACGAAGTTCTGAGAAAAGGCAAGCGTATCGCTGTAAACAACCAGGCTACCTTTGACTTCGATTGGGATGCACGTTCACAGCAATTGAACAAATCGCAAATCATGATCGATCTGGCTTCTGCGTTGGGTGCGGTATCTCAACAAATGGCAATCGACACGATGGATCACGGCTTAACCCATATTTACGTGGGCAAAAACCTAGCTGCAATCATCCAAGGTATGCCGCGTGAAGTGTTCGAGCCATCGGGTATCGCAGAACGTCCTTGCATATTTCGCTTGGGTCGCCTGTTCGGTCGCTACGAAGTGTACTACACGCCGAAAGTGGTTACTGAGACAAGCGGCGCTTCACAAATCCTTGGTTTTGGCCGCGCAACCAGCGTTCCGATGAACCCATTCGTTCTTGGCGATGCTGTGCCTCCAACCGTTCTGCCATTGGCACTGAATGCCGACCTGAAACAAGGCGCCGCATTCTACGCACGCAACTTCACTTCGGTTAACCCGTTCCAGCAAGCAGCACTTGGTTGCGCACTGATTAACATAACCAATATGCCTTAATCAGTAGCCAGTCAATAGCCGAGCAATAAGAGAAAGGAGTACAGGAATGACTATAAGCAAAGTCGAACTTGGCGCTCCTTCCCTCACGGGAAGGGTAGCTGAGTTAATAGCCAAGGTCTTTTCGGGTTGCGATTACCCGGTGAAAGTGAAGGTTAAAAACCGTATGCCACATGATATTACCCTGTCAGAGGTTCGTGGGCTTTATCTGCGTGGCGTTGCCGTTTCTGATGGATCGAATGAAAAAACAGTGTTAGTGGATAGTCTGGATCAGCTCATCCGCATGGCAAGCAGCGTGCAGCAAATAGCTGTCCTGAATGGGCATCAATACGTTGTTATGACTCTTGAGAGAGTGGATGCTCAGGGTGTAGAGAGAGCTTTATTCATAAAGCCAAATGACCCAATAGTTCAGCCTGGACTTGATAAGGAACCTGAAAAGGAACCAGAACCAGAGCAAGAGCCGGAACCAGAGCATGATCAAAAAAATGTCAGCAACGAACAAGACGAAAACAATAAAAAAGTCGACGACGAGGCTGAAACTGAAAAACAAAAAGCAAGCGAACCTGCGCCAACCTTGAATCCGCATAAAAAGGCGGCTCACAAGAAAGCTGCAAAATCGCAAGCAAACGGAGGTTAATGAGCCATGACTACCACGTTCGTTAGACAGCTTGGCTCCGAATCTGGCGTGCAGCTTAATCCGCTGCGCGATAACTCTGAGGTTCCGTCACAAGATAATCAGGATCAGTTATTCGGAATAATGATGCGCTCTGCGCGTGGCCGCATAGATAAGCCTTTCAAGGTAGATCGCGGTAACGCACTCAGAAAATTGGGTAAGGGTGACTTGATTCGCACTTCGGCTTTGAATGAAGCCTGGGTGCATGTGATTGAAGCGCTTAATAATGGCGCTTATGAGGCGGTTGTGCAACGACTGGTAACTGATGCGGCTCAATTAAAATGGGCTGTTATAACCGCCTCAACCGATACTCCGGTATACGCAACATCAAACAAAGCGGCCACATTAACTGCGATTGTTAATGCCGGTGAAGTCACTTCCGTTACGGTCGTTGATGGCGGCAGAGATTTTGATGGAACGGAAACCATCACAGTGGGCGGACCAGGTGCCGGAGCGATTCTTACTCCGGTTCTTACGGATGGCGTTGTTACTTCCGTGACTGTCACTGAGGGCGGAACCGGATATACAACGGCTCCAACGTTAACTTGCTTGCCCGTTTCGGGTGTGCCGTTGGATGATTACTTCATGGCCGTGAAGCATCTCGAATGCTTCAACGATGGAATTATCGTTGAATACCGTGCCGATGAGAAGAAAACCGGCGGCTCTGCGGTCGATAATGACTTCATTACTTTACGTATCAGAGACAAATCCGGCGTGATGATTCATGAATTTACCGGCTCTCTCGACGATGAGGCGGTGGATGACTTTGGCGGCTCCGCATACCTTCCTGATGTGATATCAGCTCAAACCGATCTGATTGAAGTATTGGTAGGCGTGACCGGGGCGAGTGCGGTAGTTGAGCCAAGTTCAGATGCCTATGGATACGACACTAGCGGTCTTGAAAAATGGTCTAAATCGGCTGTTTTGACATGCTTTGTTGAAGGTGGCACCGCTTATGCTAACGATGATTATGTGGCCGCACGGCAAAAGCTCCAATACACGCCATTCAACTACACCTATATTTCATCGGGCGGCTCTCAGTCTGCCGCGCTATTAGGGCAGCTTGCTCAGTTATCGTTTGACACCAATCGCCAACTGCGTTTCGATGTGCCTGGAAACCTTAACCCGGCTGCTGCGATTGCCTTTGTTGAGCAATTGAATCTTGGGGCAAACCAGGCTTCGCACCTGATCCATGCTTTTTGGGCGCCAGTCAAATCAAACGATCCTGCAGGTGTAAACCCGAATGGATACTTTGGTACCGCTACACTGAATATAGCGTATGCGTGCGGTCGCAATGCTCAAACAGACTCACGAGGGTTCGCGCCAAAGAACTACCCAGTTGCGAACAAGAACTGGCCTATCCGTCGTTCCCGCATGGTACAGACTTATTCGCCCAGCAATCAGGAGTTGAATGCCCTGGCCAATGCCAAAATTAACCCGGTAACCTGGGAAGTATTCTCTGGCGGCGGTCTGTTCGTGTTTCGCGATTCATTAACCAGCGCACCGGTCAAGGACAGCTTGAGAAAGCTGATTTCAACGGCTGACATGGCAAGCAGTATTGACGATGCGGTAACGAGACTTGGCAAGGATGTATTGCAATTGCCTATGCAGATTGCTTTGAAGCGATTGAAAAACGCTTTGACGCAATTATTCGAGGGCGCTGTCGCCTCCGAATGGTTGGTTCCAAGTAATGACCCTGGAATGGATGGTCAGGCGTGGAGATTCGAGGTGGTGCCAAACGAAACTCACCCCTATGACCGTATCGATTGTTCTTACTGGCTTAGATATGACGGTGTTGCACGCCAAATTTTTGTCACTCAGACACTAACCCGCTAATCATTGTTAAACCCAAGAGGACTGAAATATCATGAATCAATTAAGAACCAGCGAAATGTTGCGTCGACAAATCATCGACAACCCCAAAGTATCAAGCAAACAAACATTGGACGCCGCTAACGAGGATGACGGTGCCAAAGAACTGAACGGCGCCGACAGCTTCACTATTGCTGATATCACGATGGCCGCTGCTGCAGTGATTCAGCAATGGGTGGAAACTGACGATCTTGCCAGTGGTGAGAGCTCAGCTGACCGGCTTCTGGCGATGATGATCGGCATTGCTGACGAAAACAAGGACGGCGAGATTACCGAGGATGAGCAAGCGGTACTCGATGTAGCACTCAATGCTGCCTGGGATTACCTGACAGGCAAGGGTGTAACCGAAGAGGATGCTGATTCACTGCTAAATGATTTTGACGGTGATGTGGCCGAACGTGTTCGTGACCTGGTTGCATCAGCGCTGCCGGAAGGTGAAGATGAAGCCAGCGCAGATATTGATGACTTTGTGTTCGGTGATGACGATCAGGAACCGGCCACCATGGACGCTGCTTACAAAAAGAAAATGGTTATCCGCAAGGGTAAAAAAGTTCGCATCAATAAACGTATCTCCGGTACCGTTCGCTTGAGTGCTGCGCAAAAGGTTGGGATTCGTAAAGCACGGATGAAGAGCCATTCCGCTACGGCGCGTATGCGTCGTGCTAAATCAATGAAGCTTCGCAGAAAAACCGGATTGAAGTAATCAGCCACAATTTCGCGTTTAAAATAATGGCGCTGCCGCATTAACACGTGGCAGCGCCATTTTACATAGGTATCTTGATATGAATCAGCCGCCCAGCCTTGTTTCCAACTCTCTGTCGTCTCAATGGGATGGATTGTCGCCGCACCTGATAGCAAGTTTCTATGAGGTCAAGAAAATAAGAGAGGGTGTGTACGCGAGATCCAAGGATACCGATCCTAAAGCTGTATTTGCACCGCTGACCGAAGCCAGTATGGAATTGTCATTAAATTGGCAGAGTCCATTTGAACATGCCGGACCTGAGTCACGCGCGCCAACGTTGCTGGCAATGCTTCAATCCGGGGCGTTGCAGCCGGTTATTGATGCCTTTTTAGGTAATGAAAATCCTGATCAAAGTGCTATCGGGATAGCGCAGCAGCGATCAAATGATTTTGTACGTCAATTCGAGGGTAGGACCGGCATAACTAAGCTGAATTCCACCCAGGTGTTCAACGGTATGCCGCCGGTCAAGATTCAGGTAACAGCAATATTCCGAGCGTGGAATGATCCGGCTAAGGAAGTCGAAGAGCCTTTCAATAAACTAATGGAGTGGGCATTGCCGGTCAAATTATCGCCGGATGGATCGGTTCTTGCACGATCGGCGCAAGCGGCCAGAGGAAATAGCGGATTCATTGATGCATTGGTGCCGTCAATTGCGCCTACGACCATTGCACTGCGCTACAAAAACCGCATTTATTCGCCATTGGTGATCGAGGCCATAAGTGAACCGATGAGTTCGAGCATTGATGCAAAGGGCAGGTATGTTGAACTGCTGGTGCCTATGACGCTTGCCACTCTGACAGCTATCGATCGTGATGATTGGGTCAATTACAACGCGCTCAAGCTGTAAGCGGAAAAAGCAGCAAATCCTGAGATTCAGATTGCGCACAATCTCATCTATCGAAATTAAAGGTGAGAATCCCGGTGGTACATTTCCCAATCCTGAGAACAAGGCGTTTAACAGTTCAACTCAAAGAGCTGTCAATTGGCGAGTCCATTGCTATTGCTGCCATGCCTTCTCAACTTGAAGAAGCCGTAACGACCGCATTCTTACTTAAGGCAGTAGCGACCGTCAAAGGAATTGAAAACCCGTCAGACTGGACGGTTCAAGAACGAATGATGGTTGTCTGTCATTACCTGGCTGCTGTTTCGGATGATGGTCCTGATTTCTCTGTGGGCGATGGCCGGTATTCCGATTATCTGGAAGGATCGGCGGATATCCCTATTCCAGAAGAAAAGATCGAAGTGGGCGATGTTGGCGGTGATGTCTGGTTTATTCAGCACATGACAGGCGCTATGGCGGAGTCAATTGAGCGAATATCAGGTGAAGTCGAGGGTGTAACCGGGCGATTGCATTGGCTGCTTGGTGGAATGGGCGCTCAATTGGTGCGCAAAGATGAGGAAATCCTCAGTGCATCCGATGGCGAGGGTGCCTACGATGAATTTCTGACCAATAGAATTCGCACCATATCAGGATATCCGGAAAGCGATTTTGCAACGCTATTGAATGCATACATGGCTGGCCGCGAATCGTTGCATCATCTATTTAGAATCGAATTATCAAATGACGGATTCGTAGCCTTACCAAAAGGAGGGGCGGCAAGTAATTTGCCACCCGCGCGATTTCCGGTTCGTTCCTGCGTCTCAAGACTGGCGAAAGACCTGGGCAGAGAATCTGATGAACCAGGCGTCTAGCCTCAGCATTTATTCCCACACCTCGTTGACCGAAGCTTTATCGATGCCGGTCAGTGATGTGAACAAGTTCTTCAAGGGCAAGCCATTCGAGGACTGGAAAAAGGGCAGGGAGTCAGAAATAAAAACTCAGATCGCCATCGTAAATCGACTCAATGGCGTAATCAGTGCGTGCGGCATTGTCGCCAAGACCATCGCTAACTCAGTAAGGAAATAATTCCAATGGATATGCATACAAAATTAACCCCTCATTTTACATTGAATGAATTAATCCGCTCTTCCACTGCAAGTGAACTGAGTATCGATAACACCCCACCACAAAGCGTTTTGAGTAACTTGTTATTGCTTTGCACCCACATATTGGAGCCGGTCAGAGAGCATTTTGGGAGGCCGGTCAGAATAAACAGCGGTTACAGAAGCCTTGCCTTGAATACAGCAATCCACGGCAGCAAAACATCACAGCACATGTCAGGGCAAGCGGTTGATTTTGAAATAGATGGAATAGCGAATTATGACCTTGCAGTCTGGATATCAGAAAACCTCTCCTTTGATCAATTGATTCTTGAAAACTACGTTAGCGGCGGCGACCCCAATTCAGGTTGGGTGCATTGTTCTCTATTGGATGACGTCGATAGGAATCGAATGCAAACACTTACGATTCATGGCAAAAATAAACAAATCGGATTAATCAAATAGGAGAAATGTCATGTCGGATAACAACTGCCCACACACCATGAATATTGGATCGCTTGACGCGCGTGTTTCTGCCCTGGAAAAGCAGGTTGATGCGAATTCAGCATCATTTGAAAATCGATTAAGTGCGCTCTCTCTAAAAATGCAGATCAACGCGGATCATGTGCTGGCAGAGAAATCACAGAAATCGGGCTTCTTTCGTGGCGTACATATCACGGCGACATTGACCGGCTACTTCGTTCTTATGGTTTTACTGCTAATCGCTGGAAAAGTAACCGGCGGCATAGATCAGTTCATCAAGATGATAGCTTCGCTCGGATTCAAGATTTAGGTAATTTCTCAACCCATCAAAGGAAATGAAATGTTTAAAACGATATCGATAATACTTTTTCTTGTTTGTTTCATGATTCTTTCTGGCTGCAGCACGGTATTAAAAAATACCAGTGATCTTGCGAATATTGCGGTTGCGAATGATCAGGTCATGTCCGGCCAAGTGGCTGAAACTATCAAGAGCGTTAATCTCAGCAGCACTGAAAGCCTGATTGTCGATCACGCCATCAATCAATATTCCGGCTTTGTGGATAAGTGGAAATCTTCAATCAACTATCTTGATTCTAGCGAACCATTGTTTACTGAATTCGTGGCCGATTACCGCAAGATTGTAGCGCAATACCGCGCAGTCAAAGAGCAAGTGGTAAAGCCGCATTGGAGCGAATATACAGAGACAAACCGCGCACTGCTTAACGAATATCACGGGCGTGTGGATAGGATTGATCAATCGGTTAACGGGCTGATAGATGCTGGCAATAGACACCAGGCATTGCTTGACGCGCTTTACCTTGGGCAGGTGTTGGCCGGTATAGCGGGTAATTTGCTGTGACTGAAATAATCGATTTATTCGTCGACAAGGAGAGCGCTGCAAGATTCTCGTTGTTCGCGGCATCCAGCATCATCGGAATGCTTTTTGCGTACATAAACAGATGGGCTGAGGGCGACTCAAAAGCCACGCTTGGGATTTATCTGTGGGGTGACAAAAAAGCGGTAGTGAAAGCGGTCACAGCGTTATTCATGTTGTGGTCAGGTGCCGGTGGCTTATCTTATCTGGATGGGTTAACCGGGTTCAAAATACTTTTGGCAGGTTTTGGTATTGGCTACCTTGTGCCGCAAACAGTTGATAAAAGGGGGGTTGCAAATGTCGCAGCAGCAAATACCAAGAGCCAGTAAGTTGCGCTACATCGAAGGCCAGAAGTATCGCTCAGTCGAGTCTTTTTGGGCGATGTGCAACCTGCGGCCACATAGAGAAATCAACCTGTACAACATCAACCTCACGCGCGATGGCATGTTTTATCTGACCCCTGGCTACTCTTCTGACGGTCCGAGCGGTCCTACCATCGATACCAGGGACTTTATGCCGGGTGCTATGGGTTGGCATGATCCTTGTTATGAATTACTCAGGCACGAAATGCTGCATATCCAGGTTGACATCATTCAGCCGCCATCACGACCGGGCGAGGGCGTTATTTACCATACCGACCCAGGCGACAGAATAATAACAAATGCATCACATGAGCAAATACGCGAAGAGGTGGACAAGTTCCTGGCGGATATCCTGCTTTTAGATAACATGTGGAAATTCAGGGCGCAGTATGTTTATGACGGCGTTCGCAAAGGAGGGCTGTCATCCGCGACTGTTTGCACCAAGGTGTATGACGCGCCTTAGTACGCTATTCATGGAAAAGGCGGCTCAATGTAACATCCTGACAAGTAGGAAAAACACACATTAACTAACTTTGCCAGCCATTACCATCAATTAAATTAATATTTGGAAAGACAGAGTGCTTCATGAGTTTTTATCTTATAGCTGTTTTTGTTATTCTTTTTGTCGCTCTGATATTTCTTGCGCATGAGTTTTTAAGGAATCAGGGCGATTCTCCTCATGAGATAAGGAGGTTGAGGTTTTATGTTGTGACTTTTGGTGTGGTTGTAATGATTCAAGGTCTTTCTGTGATTTTTCTTGGGATTTCTGAAATTTCCAGTAATCATCGGATTGAAGCATTGGAGAAACGGATTGATTTTTTTGAAAAGCCAGACTCTGATAGGTAATCCATAGACCACTCGCAGCCAGGATGATAGTGATAACTTTAAACCAGAAGTCACAATCCTTAAGCCAATGTGGCATATTTAATCTTTTTATCGACCGATCACTAAGCTCACAAGCAATCAGCGTTTGACTTGATGATGACAAATGCTTATCAGCGTAAGACTCTCCAGATAGAATTGCTGATAGTTCATCATCAGTCTTGCTTTTTATCTCTTCAAAAGTAAAACTAATAAACTCTATTTCAGGAATTTCAGTTATGTTTGGAGGCTCCCTAATTTCCGGGATTTCTGGTGGCTTTATATGGAGTTGTGGTATTGAAACTGAAATTATATCAACTTCACCTTCCTTGGTGGTGTCCCGTTTGGCATCAGGAAAATTCGAAAAATAACTATTTCTCACATTTTTACCTATATTCCCTCTGCATAAATATTGCGGTTAATCCATGTGTTCATAGTAATTAATTCTACACTCAAATAATCTTCGTGGCCGCCATGTAATAACGGAAAACCGCCGGGTTTTTGTTTATCCGTTTGAAATACAGTTAGGTATCTGAAACCGACACTGACCTAATGAGGATAAAGACATGGCCGTCTCAAACACCGCTTATCTAAAGCAGTTTCATGAAACATCCAAAGCAATGGGCGCCAAGATCATTTCAAGCGATTTTACGTGCGAGATTGATGGTTTTGAGCAGAATTACCTGCTTTGCAAGCAAGTTCCCTGGGCGGTTGTTTCGCCAGCGGGTGAGATTGAAGTGCCTGGACCATTGGGAATGGCAACGTATCAACCGCAACAGGCTAAAACCTACATGCAGGGGCAGGTTGCATTTGAAGAAACAATCGCCGGTTCGATCGACAACATGATGGTTAATCTGTTGACGGGCGGCGGCAAATTCAATGCCACTGTATACGAGGGAACGCCGCAAAAATTCCTGCGTGCCAAGCGTTACATCGATTGTTTTATGCAAATCGACAACACTGACCGCGACTGGGAGAACAGATCGCAGATCATGATCTTTACCGGTACGTTATTTTTCCATTACTACGGCGAAGTTATCCCAGGTAACTCACTGGATTACAGTTAATAGTTTCAGTTTTTCCAACCAACCAAAGAGGTATTAAGAATGAATAAAGCACCATCATTCCTTGGCGCGCCATCAGTAACGCCACCAGGAGCAACAGAAAACCAGCAAATCTCAGCAGCCGATGTTGAGTTGAATTACGTGGGCAAAGCTACGCCAATGATCGAAGATGGCGCGGATCAGGCCATGGGTGTAGTTACGCTTGTGGGCGGAGCTGCGGTTGTGGCAAACGAGAAGGTAACTGCCAATAGCCGTATCTTTCTGACATCGCAAGTAGGCGGTGGTACGCCTGGATTCCTTCGCGTATCAGCACGCACGGCAGGTACCAGCTTCACGATTACTTCAAGCAGCGGAACCGATACCAGCGATGTAGCTTTCCTGATTGTTGAGCCAAACGCTTAACGATGGACACTATTGCTGCACTGGTCGATAACTACCTTACCGCAGAGCGGCCAGTCAGCGTAGTTCTTGACCCTGCAACCGTGCTTGCCCAGGCGGTGGTTGCTGCCAAATTTTATACCGGGTTTGCGGAGCTCGTTACGAATGATGTGATCGAGCCGCCATTCCCTGCTGTTACCGAAGTTACCGAATTAAGCAATTCCGAATGGACAGTCATAAAACCGCTGTTTGTTCTCTATATTGAGCGAGAATCAGCCATTCATCAAGAGGCTTCGCGGGGTTTGGGACTGGATGTTTTTGGGCGATCTACCAGCGAGATTGCCCAGGATATCGCTAATCTTGAACTGAATATGCCAATGAATGCCTTCTATCAGCCTATCGTTACCGTCTAAAGATACCGTGCCGTGATTATTTATCTATCCAATGGCAAGCAGATACGCGGCGACCTTATTAAGTCCGCTGTTTTGCGTTCCGATATGTCGCCGGTACCTGTCACGTTGGAAGCTGAAATCAGGACTGACGATGATTTCTCAAAATTCCTGACCGAAGGTCAACTATTGGCTGTTGGCGGCGAGTCAGGCGATGCACTGCGTATCATCAAATCGAATAGAGTAATAAACAGAGTGGTTCAAGGTGATCGTGAAATGTCAGCCATTCAAATCACGGCTATACTGGATTCATGCCATCACATAGTTTTTGTACGAAGCAGAGCGATTATCAAAGAAAATTCCACGCTATCTGTCATTTACCGAGCGGCAGGTGCCAATATAAAGGCCATTGATGCCGATTTCCCGGTGCCGAGATTCTATTGCCCCATAGGGGATACACCCAGTTTTCATATCACGAGAGCTCTACAGGAAGAGGGTGGCGTTGTGCGCTGGAAAAATGGCCGGTTAAGGTTCTTTCGTTTGCCTGATTTATTCAAGCAAAAAGAAGCTATGACACTGCCCAACAATGCATCTGACGATGTAGATAGCGGCTTCCTGAAACGCCATGAAATACCCTGGTTTTATTCCCTGGATGAATCCGGGGCGGTTGTACTGGGCAACCAACAAAAGCCGCGTAGCGTGAGGTTTTCGCCATTCAAAAATGTGCAACGACTGCGCAATATGTCGCGGTGCCTTGTGCAAAGCAAGATATCAAAGATCAATCTGAACCCTAGACTAGCTGCCGGTGACTTAATCAATTTTGTGGACGGGGTACCGCTTTGCATCATTACCGCCGCGCACGTGTTCGAGAACGATACGGATGGTAGCGGTAGCAATCAATACACCCGTTTGTGGCTTGGAAGTTTGGAGGAATAATGCCTACAGATAATTACGGCCAGATGCCGGGTAGATATCCTGCGATTGTAAGATCGTACAGCCAGGAACGTCGCACATGCAGAATAGAAATACCCGGCATTACCGATGGTTCTGATGTGTTGCCCGAGGCCGAAATTGAATATCCGATTGGCGATAAATCACGGACTGGCGCGAATGCCACTGAGATCGAGATTTTGCCGAACGATACGGTATGGATTGCTTTTATAGGCGGTGATTCCAGATATCCCATAATTACCGGCTATCGCAACCCTCAATCGGGAAATTCCGTTGATTGGAGGCGGTTCCATCATGCGAATATAGAGATCACAGCCGATGGAACGATGAAATTGAACGCTGAAACGCTGGAAATCAACGCAGCCAATGTGATTGTAACTGCTAATACCGCCATTCATGGCAGCTTACTGACTCACAATAATGTAAATGTGGGGTCAACTCACACCCATGGCGGGGTTCAGTCCGGATCATCGAATACTGACGTACCAGAATAATTTTTAATGATTCAAGGGGGGATTGCAAGGTGGAAAAAATACTCTTTAGTTTTGCCGATTTAAGTGTCAAGGATAAAGCTGCCAAAGAAGCGGAGAAATATTTCGCGCGTGCCGGTGCGCACGTTATTCAGCAAGATGTTTTGACTGCCGCCAAGCGTGCCGCCGGTATCAGTTTCCGTGAAATGTTGCTTACGTTTGCCGATTCACAGAAAGTAATCTTACGAATAAAACAGACCGGCGATATCTTCCAGGTGTTGCTGAATAACAAGATTCTACCCATCAAGAACCAGGATGACCACGTTAAGGCGATATCAGAGATTGTTGCTGCAATGGACTCAGGTCGCACCAAGTTCCAGAAGTTACTCGCTGCAGTGAAGATCAAACCCCCTGCAGGGATACGCACGGCTGCACCGAAGATGGAGCAGGTTTTAGCGAGTAAAAGGGATGCTTTGAAGGTTGCTATTAGCGAGGTCAGAGCTGAGATTGATAAATTCAGACAAGGAATGGTCACATCATGAAATTAGCAAAATTAACGATTGTTTTATTTGTTTTGGCAGTAATTGTTGGATGTGATAACCCGGCTTATGCCGGTGAAACAATTAAGCCGGGGTCAATCATAAAGGTTTATGACGGCGATACCTTTACCATCAATATTGACGGCGACTGCCCCACCATATTGTGTAGTAAGATCCCGGTGCGGATAAATGGCATAGATGCACCTGAATTGAGAGGTAAGTGCGATCAAGAGAAATCTGGCGCCATTGATTCCAGGGCATACCTTGCACAATTATTATTAAACTCCCAGGAAATCGAATTGCGCAACGTTGCCAGGGATAAATATTTCAGGATAAATGCGGAAGTATTTGCGGATGGAATTAATGTTGGCGCTGACATGATCAGCAAAGGACTGGCGCGACCATATAGTGGCGGAAAGCGAAGCGGATGGTGTGACACTGGTTAATTGTTATTGCTCTGAAAGAACTTATATGGCCCCATGCTAAATTAACTTAAACTTTGAGTAAAATTTAATTCTTGAAAATGCTTTGATAACTAATCTGATTACTCCGATCCAAGAGGGGCCACGAATATACCTTACGTGTATCTTGAGTTGATTACTTAATATCTTTGAGTTTCCTTGAATAAATGCTGACTAGATCTGATATGTCGAGGTGATAAGCGTTGATCATTCTTTGTATATGAGGAGAAGATATATCATTAAAGTCATGCGATTCGAACGACTTGAAGAAATCTCGGCATGCCTTAACAAATTTTCTCAGATCGGATTCACGAACACCTTCAACCTCATGCGTAAATGCAGCCGCACTTTCTATTTTTCCTGCAGGGTGAATAATTAAACGTTTAACCTTCATGCCAGGATAGTGCTTTTCAAACCATGCACTGGACCGATTCATTTGTTCTGCCTCGCGCTTGTTGATTTCTGCGCGCAAGACCTCTACCTCACTTTTGCACTCGATTAACAGATATTGCTTATTATCAAGGGCCCACAGGTTGTCCGGTCCTTCCTTCCATTCTGCGTCAGGGCGTTCACCAGTAAACCCTAATGCTTTACTTAGTTCGTTGAGTGACCGTTCAAATTTTTCAGCTTTTATTCCAAAAACGAGATTGCTAAGGATGTCGGAAATAGTGGTATCCAAATCCTGATAGGTACTGAAACCACTGATCCATTGGACTATGCGTTCAGCTCGTCCATGACTGATGATTGTCAGTTTTGTCACAGTTACGCCAGTTGGTGGCTTGAGCAACAGGTGGTTCTTCTTATGAGCCGCTACTTGAAGTCTTTGAGATTCTGCGCGATCCGACATATAGAGGTATCGAGCACATTCTTGCAAATACCAACCAGTATCATCTGAATGTATAGCATTGCTGTCTAGCAGCGTTTGTATAGATTTGCTAGCTCCTGCATAATCGCTTGCCATATATTGTTGTTCGGCAGATAATTCCGCTGCGTAAATATTTAAGACGGCTTCATTGGCGCTTGTAGGAACAACTCTTGCCATCTGTTCTGCATAGTAGGCCTTCCAATCAGGATCACGCTGGATGCATTGCTTTATCAATGTCTTGAAAGCTTCTTCTGGTGTGCTATCTTCTTCGATATCTTGCTTTGCCATCTCAGCGATTTCAAGTCCAATTTCGATCTGAGTTGCCACTTGTGCTGAGAGATATTTGCGAGATCCTTTTTCGCGAAGAAGTCTAATGATATCCGATCCTATGATGACAATTACAGAATAGTCTTTCTCACCCCGCACACTTCGACCTATACCTTGTTCAACTGATCGAATTGTTCGCATGAGTGTAGCCTCACTGTTCAGTCTGCACTGTTCCTGGAGTAGATCAATTAGACTCTCCGAATATGGGCGTGAATCAAAAATCAATATGCGACAAACTTCATCCGGTAAATCAATTCCATCATAACGATTGACAAGAACTATGGTATTTTCAAATTCGCTTTTTCTTAATGTTGTAATAGCATCGGCAACAAAACCTTTTTCGACAATCTTGGCTCCCAGAGATTCCCAATCCTTTGTTCGCGCGAAGCTTGGTACCAATGCCACTATTCCATAAGTACGCTTTGAATTTGGTTTGCCAAATGTATTTACGATCATTTCACGATCAAGATCGTCATGAATGAGAGATGGCAAAATTACCATTTTTTCACCTGACCAAGTTTCCTTTGTATAGATCAATGGTTGTGTGATCGTGTCAGTTTCTAACTGCAATCCTTTAACAAGAAAGGCATCGTCGGTTACGGTGGCTGACATGAACACGCGATGCTTGGCCTTAGAATAAGACCCAAAATGTGCAAGCGGTGCCACATAAGGCTCAATCTCAATAGCCTGACTTGATATGACGCACTGGCAGTGTTTTAGAATATTCTTAAGTAAAGGCCAAGCATATTTAATATAGTTGCTATTGGAGTGCTTTGAAAGGATGGTTGCAATTTCGCTTTCTCGTTCTAACCATGCCCAATAGGGCACAGGTAGATAAGCATCATATTTGCCATTCACGATGTCCGCATAAGTGCCAACACCTTGTTGCTCCAAATCATTGCTGAATAAGGTTCTCATAGCGCTATATGCTGGTTGATCGTATGGAATTCTAATGCGACAAGCCTCACGAATGCGGTCAGCACAAGCGTGAGCATCATCCATTAGTACTGTATCAACATTAATTGAATGGCGATTCAATCCAAATTTTGTTAAGCCATTGAATAACTTTTGTACAGAAGTCACTAGAATGCTGCCGCAATTCAAAAATTCGTCTGGTAGATCATCCGGTGCTGTGCAAGTTTTTATACCAAACTGTTTTGCTTGTTCGCAAGTTTGTTCAATAAGAAAATGATCAGGGCATAGATATACAACAGGTTCAGATCCAGCATTAAGTCTTGATTGTAGCATTAGGAGACCAATGAGTGTTTTCCCTTGCCCCGTATGGAGTTTGACGATGACATCTCGCTTTGTTTGACAGTTCTTAAACCAGTCACTTAAAACAGATTCTTGTGCAGGTCGAAGCGGTCCCTTATCATGCGTTCTGTCAAGTGTGTTGTAGAGTTCTAGTGGATTAGTAGGCTTTTCTGTCTTCTTGCCCGCTAATCGCTTCTTGAAGTCAGCCAAAACAACCTCCTGTTCTCTAAAAATTAAATAAGCATAGTACTTCTTTTTGTGAAGAGATGCGCTCAAATTCCACGACTTAAATACACACGTTTGAAAACTAATCAGTATTAACAGTGTCAGGGGCCTCAAACCGTTTTGAGGATAGTTTGGTCAATTAAACGTAACAACTTTGTTGCAGTTCAAGCAAAAAATATGGAAGATAATGGAAACTATATAATTAGTTGTTAACTGGAAGATACTATGGAAATGGCGAATATTGTTCTTGAATACTTAAAGATACTACTTAGTGCGCCAATGGTTATATCTATTATGACAATTTTAATCATCCTTATTTTTAGAGAGGATATAAAAGCATTAATCCTGCGAGTGGCCAAAATTCGACTACCTGGCGGCACTGAAGTTAGCACACCGCAATCAAACAGAAAAGAAAAGCCCAATACTGGAGCCAAATGTTAATGATCAGGTTTCTGTCACAGGATTACCCTCTGATTTAACGCCACAACAAAGGTCAATTATCGAGCAGTTAATACGATCTCATATTGCTACCGCATATGTCTGGGAGTATCGGTATTTAAATCATTTTCTTGTCCGAGGCACCCAACACGTTCTTGATTGGCTCATTGGCCTTCCACAATCCACGACGTATGCTTATTTTGAGTCAGTATGGATACCAATTATCCCGTCGGCGAATGAACGGAAAGCAATTATATCTGCATTACAGGCACATCACCTCTTACAACTTGAGGAATCAGGGTTAATTATAGTAACACCAAAGGGTCGCGAGTATGCGGAATGGCGTGGTGTGTTACTAACAGATGGGACAACAGGACGCTCCTGATGTCGTACTTTTTACCCTAAGCATTTTAACCATGAGATCAGAGAATCAGATGTATGATATTGATCACTCCTTCAGTAACGCACGTGAACTGATAGAATGCTTTCTCGAAGAGAATATATTTGAACCGAAAAGTATCTTCGATGTTAGCGAAAAATATATCAATGGATACATTTATAGAGGTCAAGCGAGAATAGATTGGCCACTTCTTCCTGCTGCACATCGAACATATGACGCTCTAGAGGAATTTACTCCTCAGCCACCATATAAACCAATACTTGACGGCGGTAATACTAGGGAATACTTAGGTATGCATTTGCATGCTGAATTGCGAGCTGTACTACTTTTTCTAGAAGCTGCTGATCGAGTCGGAATATTTACCCCGCTTGATTATAGCCACATTTCTCTCCATCAAACTTTACTTAACTTAATACGCTCAGGTCGCCCAGATGAAGAAGTCGAGCAATTCCTAGAGTTTCCTGACCACCGGTTTCTTCCAAGCGTGGCGCTAGCTCAGCACCATGGTGTCCCGACCCGTCTTCTAGATTGGACTGAATCACCGCTAGTCGCTGCGTATTTCGCTGCTGAGAAAGCATCCGCTTTAGCTGGTACCAATCGAATGGATGCTGAGTTCGCTGTTATTGGTCTTGCCACACCATTGCTCGGCACAGTCAAAAGTATTAGTTCTGTATCTGCACCACGAGCAAATAATTCATTTCTACGTGCACAACGAGGAGTATTTACCCTAATAAATAATGCCAATCGGTTCTTTCTGATGAATGGAAGATGGCCAAGCATAGAGGATGCAGTAAGTGCTGAGCGTGATCCAGGAACGCACTATATAAGATATCCTCTAATTCGTTTCTCTCTTCCGGCATCTGAGGCTGATCCACTTCTACGATTGCTATACCGTTTAGATGTCTCAAGACTTACGCTTATGCCATCTCTTAACAATGCTGCGGAGTTTTTAGCTTACAAGAAAGCGTTATGGCCGGTAAAATGAATTTTGCACTATCTCAATCGTCTAATTTTGATCTAATGCTGACTGTACAATTTATCGTGTCTTGAATCCAAAAGTGTCAGACTGCATGTGAACCCATACATTATAGAAATATCCGTTATTTAAGCCCGGTGATTTCGGGCTTTTTGCATTGTAGAGCGGAAAACAGACCGAAATACTGCCCTTAAAGCGGCTTACCATGCCGTTCATGACACATTCCACTGATAACCAATTCATTGATATTGAAAACGCTGCCCATGGCGGCGCTTTTGGTCGCAATTCAATTCCAGAGCCAACCGATTCTCAATGCCTGGCGGGTAACTACAAAGTAGGCCGCGTAGTAATTCATGGCTTGCCAGTAGCTATCGAGCAGCCGCGTGGCACATACCGAACCGGCATAGATCAAAAGACCGGCAAGCGATGGACTTCGCGCGTTGCGGCTCACTACGGTTACATTGGCGGAACCAAAGGCAATGACGGTGAATGCGTTGATTGCTTTGTCGGTTTTTACCCTCAATCTGAGTTTGCCTACGTTGTTAACCAGTATGTGTATGGCCGTTTCGATGAGCATAAGACCATGCTTGGTTTTCCGGATGAAAGTTCGGCTCGCAATTCGTACCTGGCAAGCTACGAGCGTGGCTGGAATGGCATGGAAAGTATCGTTCCACTATCAATTTCTCAATTCAAGTGGTGGCTCAAGAACGGCGACATGAGCCAGCCATTGCGTGCAAACAATTTACCCTATGAAGGATTAGAAGCCATGAATAAAAGAATCTATTGGAATAGCGATGCTTTGCCTTACGATCAAACACTTGATCAGATCTTGTACCAGATACGGCAATCTGATTCAGGTGAAAACTTGTTGCTTGATTCGATCAGTATCAACGACATTATTGAAGATTCTGACGGTGCACTGGCACTGGATGCTCTCGTTACTCCGTATGTGAAGCTGGAACGCAAAATGGAACTGCTGCGCGGCATTATGGAGCGTGCTGGCAAATCGGTAAAGCCTGTATCTATGCAAGTGACCGATCCATTTAGTCAGCGTGGCACAGCGAACGTGGCGGTGATATTTGAATTGTCTGACGGGCAAACGGTATCCATTTACTTTCACAATCCCGATGTAACGCCAAAGAAAATGGCGCCTGCGGATGAGGTTATTTCCTGGAAATGGTTGCTTAACAAGAAAGATATCACGATTGTGGTGGCACCTGAGCGCGGCCAGGACTTGAATGTGCGCGAAGTTGCACGTCGCATTATGAAGCTCGCAGAAAAGAACAGCACAGCCTTCGCGCGTGCGAATTCAAAGCGTTCTGAGCGGATGCAGAACATTCAGGGTTTGAAAGAAGAAATAACTGCCCTGGAAAAAGAACTCACCGCTGCACAGCATGAATTGGAAGTGATCAAAGTTGAGGCTGCTGACAATTCAAGCCGGAAAGAAAATTTGCAAATCGATGTTCGTGAATCACTATCAAAAATGGGTTGGAAGGGTTTCGAGGAAGGTGCGGCTATGACTATTAATAATTTCCGAGCATCAAGTGAAGGCAATGGATTCAATGTTGAGCGGCTTGATAATGATTCTGGTACTTGGCTTGATCTTGGCACTGTTGCTGTTAATACCAATAAAACAGCAGGTCAGATTGCAGATGAGATTGTTTCC
The DNA here is from genome assembly GCF_019752095.1 of Nitrosomonas sp. Taxonomy (GTDB): domain Bacteria; phylum Pseudomonadota; class Gammaproteobacteria; order Burkholderiales; family Nitrosomonadaceae; genus Nitrosomonas. The sequence continues at coordinate 23,458 of NZ_JAIEMO010000034.1, read as the reverse complement.
ATGACTGCCAAGGTAAACGAGACGAAAGAAGAAGAAATAAATCCGGTGAGTCCCGATGGATACGCCAGGATCTTGTCCGATCCTGCGCTGCAGGTTAAATACCAGGATACGCTTGATTCGTTTTTCCAAGGGCGGGTTGTTGCGGTGCGCAATAGCTTGCGTGAATTTGGGTGGAGTGGCGAGAGAAACGATCCGGTTTTAAGTAAATCCTCTGGAGATACCTTTTATCAAACTACATTTGATTATAAACAGGTAGGTGCGGGAGCGAATGTTGTTGGGATAATCGCTGTTGTTAAGTCTGTAACCGGATTTGCAGAGAGTGCGAGTGTGAATCCAGAAATTCGCATAACTGACGATCTAACCCAAACACCCGAGCAGCTTGCCGCTGAAATCGATGCCTCCGTTCCAATTAAAGCGGAACCAGAACCAGAACCAGAACCAGAACCAGAACCAGCGCCAGAAGTAATAGATCCAGTTGCAGAAACCGAAGCGGCCACTGAAACCCAGAGCGGCGAAAGTGAAAAAATCCTTGAAACGAAGGAATCCGCTGAAATAGCAGCCGCAAAAGCTTTCCTGAAATCCGTAGTTGACGGCACAAGCAATGCCAGCGACCTCATGAAATTACTTGATGAGATCGAGGCATCCGCTCAAGCGCTGATCGATGCCGGTCTTGGCGCTGCAAGCGATGAATTAATAGGTGGCGCCGCTGAAAAATGGGCTGAATTGGACCAGCAGGCAAACGGATAAGAAAATGACTCTACTGGCTCTTGATGATGTGAGCGGGTCTGAAAAGTTAAAACTCGTTCTTGAACTCGGGATTATCCGAAAGAATATGCCGGGGGTTGCCGGGGTAAATAAACTTAACCTGGTCAAGCGCGTGCGTGTAATACGGCAACTTCTGTCGATTGCTATCAAACCGGTTGCAAGCCTGTCAATTGATCCAACTAACCCTGTGGAATCAATTAAAACGCTAACCGATTACCTGCGCAACGGAATTTCTGCGGTACCTGAGTCATTGCGCGGAGCCGAAGCAAATACCGTAGAAAAGATAATCAAAATGCTCACAAGCGAGAATAACAAAGAGGGATATCAGGACGCTAAATCAGAATGGATGGATGCTTTTGCTGATCTTCGCGTTCCCATTGGCTTTTCTGCGGAAATGGCCGCTTTTGACCACTATAAATCAACTGGCAATGTTTTTGATGTTGATATAGATAGAATCAAATCAATTGAAGTGGCGATCAAAGAATTGTCAGATAAACCGCCGCAAGACACGCCTGAGATTCTTGCGCAGCAGAAAGCCGCTCAGGAAGAGTATGAGAAGTTGCGACTTTCCTTGACGGACCTGTTAGCGGTAAATCAAGCCAATGGATATGACAAGGAAGCAATTGAAAAGGCTTCAAATATGTTCGAGGTTGCTTCCATTAAAAAGCAAGAAGTTTGGGAAAAATTGATATCCCTTGATAGACAAAGGCATGAGATCAGAAAAAATCAGGTCAAGGAATTGAAAGAAAGCCTGGAACCAATCGGCAAGAAAATCATAGAAACTATCCTTGGCACCTCAAAAGTGACCCAAGAACAGGCCGAATCCTGGGCGAACAGCCAGGTAATAGGGAAATCAGCAATAGCGAGACTCAAAAAAGCAGGGTACCCGGAAGCGGATGTGCGCAGGGATATGGCTGAGTTCTATCGGATCTCAGGCGGCAAACTGAGGCTCATAAAGATTGAATCTGAGCGCAGTGGACGCGCGCACGCGAAGGGTATTGGTCATTTTGAGAATGCATCAATCAACCCTGGCAATCGCTTCAATAAAACTACTTTATGGCATGAAATGGCCCATCATCTTGAAGCTGATCCCGCCGCCAAGTATGCGGCCAATGGCTTTTTAGTGAAAAGACGTGAAGGCGACAAGGTGTTTTCATTGAGATCGTTGACCGGCAATCGTGGATACGCAAGCAATGAAGGCGCCTACAAGGATGATTTTATCGATCCATATGTGGGCAAGGTCTACAGAGATCAAACCACCGAAGTATGGGCAATGGGAATTCAGTATTTGGCAAATCCATACGACGCTGCAATGCTGGCATCCAAAGATCCGGAAATGGCGGCGCTGATGGCTGGATATTTACAGGCCGATCTAACCCCGGCCATGAAGCTGCTTCAATCCATTCAGGACAAGGCAAAGGACGTATCTCAAGATATCCGCGATAAAGAGCAATCCGAGTACGAAAAAGCCATACAAAAGCTTTCCGAGGGCATTGAGATTGTTAGCGATAGTTGGTTTAGCGATCTTGATCCGATTGACCAGGGAAATCTGCTTGGCAAGTGGGGTGGGCTGAATGATCCAAAAGCCAAATACATTGGTTCTTGGGGTGGCTATCGAATATTTACCGGCAAGTTCAAGAATGTTTCAACGAGGCGGATTGCTAACGGGTTTGGAGTTGCTTTTACACATCAAAACGGTTCATTCGTTTATCCGGAACAACCTAATCGCAGAAATATACCGCCTTCTGTAGCGGTACATGGCGATATGACCACTTTAAAAGCCTTTCTGCGTATATCGAGAGCGCATGATAACAACATTGTCGGCGTTCTCTACAATAGATTTAGAACTAAATATGCGGTTATAAACGAAGCCGCTAATTTACCAGGTGAACAATCATGATGAATAACGTTTATAAGGTTCTTACGCCAGCCGGTCATTTCGATGCGATCTTCGCTGAAGATGAGGACATTACGATTGAATACAGCGGCGATGAATTGGCAATCAGCTTTTTTAAAGACTGGTTATTCATTAATCAAATTAGTGGTTCGCAAGGATATTTACTGGATAGCGATAAATTGACGCCCGCCGATTTATATGGATTCTGTCAGCCACTAAATAGCGGGATAGAGGTTATCCCTCCATTTGATGATTTTATGTCGTATACGCAAGAGGATATCGCTATGCAAACTGATAAAGCGGTCGCAGAAAGTAAGATTTTGGATGGAGTGTACTCAGATGCAGACAAGAAATCGATAGCGGCGACCAATCAACTGATCAAGTTCTTCCGTGAATTTATCGCGTCTGACTTTGAAAAAGCCCAGGTGCCAACAGCAATTTATGGATGGACCGCTACCGCGCAGGTAATGGATAAAGAGGATGCCAAGCGCAGATTGCGCGAGCTCATCGATATTGCAATCAATCGCAAGGCAGGCATGGAAGATATCACGCCAAAAAAAAAGCAGAGACTTGATGATTATCGACATGATGCGCGTGTAATCAGCGATTACCTGACAAAGAGAATCCGGCATACGGGTGCAAGAAACCTTCTGCGCGTGCCTGAAATGAAAAAGAAATATCCGTACATTGATAATCAGCCACGAGAAGGATTTGACTCTATTGAATCTGATTCTAATGACCGGGCAACGCTGGACGCTGCAATTTCCGGCACACAAAAATTAAAACTGGTTAAAGAGCTCAGAGATATCCGTGCAGGAATCACTTCGGCCACGTCAGGCATCGAGAAATTGAAAATGGTAAAGCGCGTTAACGAGATACGTAAAGCACTGGGAGTAAAGGTGACAGCGAACAATGATAACCAGGTAGAGAAAGCAGGCAACAATATCGATGATGTTAATGCAGTCATGCCGCTGCTCAAGCGTTTTATTGGAGAAGCGCAATTCTCTGCGGTGATGTCAGGTATTCGGGGCGAAGAGGGGCAATTCTTTATAGATAAAATGATTGAAATAGCCAATACCATCCAAAACATGCCGCAAACTTACGGCCAGGATGGTATGGACGATAAAGCGATTGCATATCTGCACTATTTTAAAGGTTCCGGCGATTGGTACATTACTGAAAAAGACATGGAGGATGAACAAATCCAGGCGTTCGGACTTGCCGATATCTTTGGTGATATGGGCGAATTGGGTTACATCAATATCGAAGAAATAATTCAGCACGGAGTCGAGCTGGATTTCTATTGGACACCCAAAACCCTTGGCCAGATTGAACACGCGGACAGTGAAGATGAAACTCAGGGCACCCAGGCCGGTGACGAATCGAGCGAGATTAATGATCCAGCCGAAATGACCCAAACTCCCGAAGATGCATCGCCAGAGGATAACGCCAAGTCAGGGTTTATTTCAGAACTAGAATCATTGAAAGCAGAAACTGACATCAATCGATTCAACGAGCGTCTGGATGAGATTGCCGCCAGGATTGAGCAGGCGGGTTTGATGGAGTCTTTAGATAAAGAACTGAATGATGCGGCTGATGTTCTCACCGCATTATTGTCGGCAGCGGAGAGTGGCGGCAAATGATAATAAAACGCCCTATGTATATTAGCGCTAAATTATTCTTGATACGATCTGACAGTCGGCTATCAACCAATTGTGGACGGTTCCGTTATGGACGAGAATCACAGTATTTGAATAGAAATCCACAATCGAGTTGGGTTTGTAATTGCATGGTCCAGTAGGTACAACTACAATATAAGCTATGAAAAAATACACAGCAATCGATTTATTCTGCGGTGCCGGCGGGTTGACATGTGGGCTTGAACAAGCTGGTTTTCGTGTGCTCGCTGGTGTCGAACTGCTTAACATTGCCGCAGAAACCTACCGCCACAACCATAAAAAGACTCTATTACTGGAAGGCGATATTTGCAACCTATCGCCGACTGAAGTCATGTCTGCGTTGGGATTAAAGCCCGGAGAATTATCCTTGCTGGCTGGTTGTCCGCCCTGCCAAGGCTTCTCGTCACTGAGAACCAGAAAGAAACATGCCAGCGCCGAAGATCGGCGCAACGAACTTGTTTTCGAATTCGTTCGCTGGGTAAAGGTGTTTTTACCGAAGTGCATAATGATGGAGAATGTCCCGGCGCTTGCGAAAGATACAAGAATGACTTACGCAATCGCGCAACTTAAAGATTTAGGCTTTCTTATCGACGCAACAAGCTTACGTATCGACGATATCGCCGACTATGGTGTCCCGCAGAGACGCAAACGCATGATTTTTACAGCCAGTCGATTCGGTAGTGTCGAACAACCGAAACCGTCCGAAATAAAAGCCACGGTAAAAGAAGCGATCGCCTGGTTACCGAAAGCCGGTGAAAGCGGCGATCCGCTGCACGACTTACCCGAAATGCGTTCGGAAAAGATCGGCAAACTGATTTCTTTAATTCCCAAAGACGGCGGAAGCAGAAAGGACTTGCCGCCAGAATATTGGTTGGAATGCCATAAACGCTATCCGAACGGATTTAGGGATGTATACGGCAGAATGCGGTGGGAAGATGTTTCGCCGACCATAACCGGAGGATGTCACAATCCTTCGAAAGGTCGATTTTTACACCCGGAAGAAAACAGAGCGATCACTTTAAGGGAGGCGGCATTGCTGCAAACCTTTCCTAAAGATTACTATTTTTCCTTGCGCAGAGGCAAAGACTCGGCGGCGCTAATGATTGGTAACGCCTTGCCCCCTGAATTCATCCGGCAGCAGGGCCAAGCTATCTTGACACATTTGGAATCGGTCGATTAGATTTTTTGTACCAATTGCTCGATTTTCGAGGCTTTTTGATGTGCATTCAAATATTCCTGATACACTCTGAACGCATTTTCAATTAAGCCCTTATAGGTAACGATTCTGGCATTGGCGCTCTGAAGCATGTCTTTTTGATCCTCATCCATCGCAACATCCTTTTCGAGCAAAAGGCATATATCGATAGCATCTACCGAAGCGTGGAAAGTATCGGGATGGTCGATAAGAAACTGTTTCACGGCATCTTTATATTTCTTAGCCTGTTTCAATAATTTATAGAAATCCGGTGTTATACCGGGCTTTTTTAGTTCGATAATAATCTGGCGACCAGCGCTGTTTCGGTAAGCGATATCGATTCTGGCTCCGCTGTCTGCATCCGGTTTCGCTTTCTTTAATTCATCGGTCAGCGTCAATTCAAGATGCTCGGAACCTTTAATTCTGTCCCAGGTCGGATCGAGAAGCCATAGATGCTCGAATAGATACTCTTGAGCGACTTTCTCAAGCTCTTTTTTATCAACGATATCTTTAAATTTTTCGATGATATGCAGACGATTATTGGTGATATCCCAATAATATGTTTCCTCCATATCGTCCAGCGAATGAAATATTGCTTGAAACTCAGGGCTTGTAACACTGCTGATTGTATCAAGTCTTGCCAATTGTTTCTTGGCCTTAAGTTTCTCAAATCCGATAACCGTACTTCGATATAAATCTTTTTTGTATTCGTCGTTTTGGTCTTGGTTGGAAGAGAATTGATTGTTGTAAACACTCATAATCAACTTTTCGGCCGACTTTCTGTCACGCTTGTCGGTAAGGGTGTTAAGCCACTCTTCCACAAACGGATTCTTATCCGGCAGATTCTCGTACCCAAGAGCTTTACGCCAATCGTCCCAGGCACTTGCCACTTTTTGCATCTGAGTTCTTAAATGGCCGAGCAACCCCATAAATTTCGGGTCGTTCTGCTTGATGGCTTCCCGGCTGGCCGTTGCTCTGTCTACCTCATCCTGATCCAAAAAATCGGCGTGAATTTCGCCGACCAAATAGCTATTGAAATGATCGCTGTTGCTTAAAATCGGCAACACGTCTTCTTGAAAAACGCGGCCGTTGGCGAAAACAGAAATTTGGTTAATGTTGGTGTCCTTTTCCTTCAACTGTTTCGGTTTGGTAACCGATGCGATATACCCGCGAAGCGCCAAGCCGCAGTCGTACTGAACCGAAGGGTCGAGCACCATTATTCTTTGGACTTTCGTATCTTTATCGACGGCAAGGTTCTTACACAGTTTTAAATTGTCGTCAGCTTCGTCGCCGCCGAAACTCCAAAAAAATTGGACGTCGTCGTGAAAACCTCGGTCGGCGATTGTAACTTTGTCTTCGTTAATGTAAATTTCGAACGGCAAATCTCCGCTGTTGCCGATGATGCTGAAGCGTCTGGATAGCCGCAGTTTTAAATTAGACTCCGTTGTCGAGATAATCGATTTATTCAGTTCCGACAGCCGGATAACGGTGCCGTGAGCCCCGTTCAGCTTATGCGAAGGCGTTATAGGTTTAAGCTTATATTCTTGATGGTCATTAATAGTGCTTTTTAGCTCTGGAACGTTTACGGATACACCTAAAGCCTCTTTCTCTTTTTGCCGTGTAGAAATATCGACGATGTCGGCCAGCGAAAACATGGCCAATTTTCCGATACCTTTCCTACCCATCACGCGCCGCATTCCGGTAAGCGTAAAGTCGGAAAAATTCCGTCTTGCATAACCGACGTTTAAAAACTTGCCCTGCAAATCGTCTTCGGACATGCCGTGGCCGTTGTCTGCAATGGTAATGATATGCTGGCTTTTATCGATGGAAATGGTAACTTCCGTCGCTTCGGCATCGTAAGCGTTGGCGATGATTTCCGTTAAAACGGCAGGCGTGCTGCTGTATAACCCCAGTCCCAAATGATTCAGCACGTTCAAATCGATCTTAAAAGCGAATTCCGTCATTAAATTATCCTTAACAATGATGCGTCGTCGGACGACTAAGTATTCAAAAAATTGATTATTGTTGTTTTTAAGTCGTCTTCATCTTTCATTTGGCATTGCCAAATAACCAAAACACTCCAACTCATACTATTGAGAAGGCGGAACGTTTCCGCATCGCGTACTTTATTCTTTTCCAACTTAGGAAGCCAAAATTCTTTGTTCGTCGCAGGTGCGCTCCCGCGCGTGCAATCGTGCCCGTGCCAAAAACAGCCGTGCACGAAGATAACTTTCTTGCGGCCCGAGAAAACTAAGTCCGGTTTGCCGGGCAGGTTTTTGGCGTGAAGACGGTAACGGTATCCAAGGGAGAAAACCAGCTTGCGGACAGCGAGCTCCGGAGAGGTGTTCTTGCTCCGAACCTTACTCATGATTTCGCTGCGTTTTTCTTTTGTGATTGTATCCAAAATAGCCACACGACAAAGTTAGGGGGCTCGGAATTATGCACAAAAATTGATTAAACGTCCGCTTAACACCAAATTATAGTTATGTTTTATATGCAGGTATAAGTCTGTTTCGGGTCGAATACTCACTGTACGATTCGGTCCTGCTTTGAGTTCGAAAGTATCTTATCACGTGTGAGCCAATACAAGTCTATGCTGATAACATCAAGCGACTTTGTCGTATCTTAATTACCAAGTTATACCTTCAACTTCTACCAATGAAATACGCGCTTATAAGGATCAATAGCACGTAGTTGTTCCCCGGAAAACCAAGCAAATAAGGCGTTGCTACGTCTTTATGATAGCGATCATAAATTGCCATCATCAGGACTCAATCAATGATTTCTTTCGCAGAAAAAAGATCCGTTCAGAACACGATATTAGAACAGAACAAGGTACTTGCCAGCAATCCATCATTTAGCGACAAACGGCAAGCGCAAAAGGTCAAATCTGAGGCAATGGTTAGACTTGGTTTGGTTAGCCAGGCATCTACCGAATTTGTGACGCCACAAGAATCAGATCAATTCCCAATTCAGCAAGACATTGAAGATGCTATAGCCCCGCGCGAACCTACCTCCCAATACTACGAGTTTGATCCAAACCGCAAACAATCTCAAAGAAAGCAGGATAACCAGGCCGCCATGGAATTACTTGCACGTATTGACGCGGGTGATATCGATCCTAAGAAGCTGACGGGTGAACAGAAGCTAACGCTGGCCAAATATTCCGGCACCGGCGGAGCATTGATCGGCGCTGATGGCAAGAAAGGCTCGGCTTATGAGTATTACACTCCGAAACCGATAGCTGAGGGTATCTGGACCCTGCTCGAAGAACTTGGGTTCAAGGGCGGCAAAGTTCTTGATCCAAGCGCCGGTGTGGGTATCTTTGGTGCCACGGCACCGTTGAGCGCGGCTATTGATGCGATTGAATTGAACGATACATCAGGCAGGATTAATGGCCTGGTGAACGATGGACCGGGTTATGTTGCAACTGTATCGCCGTTTGAAAAAGTAGCAGCTGCGACTCCTGATGAACATTACGATGCGATTGTAACCAACGTGCCTTTTGGTGGCGTTGCTGATCGTGGTGGTAATCAGTTACATGATGACAGATACCAGAAAGAGCCGCTACAAAATTACTTCATATTAAGGTCGCTTGAGAAACTAAAACCGGGTGGTTTGGCTATCTTTATTACGCCTCCTCGATGCGTGTCCGGCAAGGGTGGTAAAGAAGAAGAGCTGCGCTTGAAAGCAAGTTTTATGGCTGAGTTTATGGGTGCTTATCGTCTGCCTAATTCGGTTTTTGGTACCGCAAGTGCGGATACTATGACCGACGTAATTGCGTTCCGTAAATATGACCGGGAAACGCTGGATAAGATTGCTGAATTGCGCGAACAATCGCCTCAAACCCTGATTGAATCCAATGTGCAGTGGACCACTTTCATTGAAGGCCAGTATTTCAATACCGAAGGCAAGCGCTTTATCCTGGGCGAGTTTGTTGCAAAGGATCCTGAAAAATTCCGTGACGTGGACCGTGTTATGAACCCGGCCAGTATGCCGGAAATAGCCAGAATGCTAAGAAGATTCCCTGATTCCAGAATCGAGTGGGATTTGCTTGGAACCATCGAAACATCACCGATAGTTTACCGTGATGGCGACACCATTACTCAATCCGGGCAAACACTGCAAATGCAGGATGGCCGGTGGGTACCAATGGCTCGTAATGAAGAGAGCGTTGACATGGCGGGATTGCTTGGCAAGTTGGCAAACCCCTATTCCGCATTTGAAAACAGAATCCAATGGGCTGATGCGTCGAAATTATTCGATTACATGAATGACACCTCACAGGCGCTGGATATTCCTGGCTGGATGCGTGCCGCAGTCAATGAGCTCATACGCCTGCCGGATCATGGAGACCGCGCAAAATACTGGAATGCTGGCGTCGTGGGGTTAGCTGTATTTCAGGTGCTTGATGAGCGTTTGAGCGAAGAAACCGGCGTTAAGTACATCGATGAGTATCCCGCTCTATCCGATGCCATGCAGGTTTCCTATTCTGCAGCAAAGAGTCGACCTTCAAGTCTTGGAGGACGAATCCGCGATGCCATGAAGAGAATGGGCAACCATTACCAGAAAAAAACCGGATTCTCTGCGGTATGGCGCGGCGATGTGCAGCAGTCGGTGACACCTCTTGAGATAACGGCTGATTCAGGATTCGAGGGATTACGTTACAAAAGCAGATCGATATGGGCATCGATGGATGATGCCAAAGGCATATTTGGCCATGATTTCAATCCGATTGAGGATAGCAACTGGTGTATTTCTCCCGATGGCCGGCATGTCACACGCGCGGATGATTACTACACCGGCAATTATGCCGATTTCCTGCGTCGGTCCGATGCTGAGATTGCACAGGCAACGGATGAAACGATACGAGCCAAGCTGTTGCGTCAAAAGCTGGATGCCGAAAGTCGGTTGGATAAAATCGATGTTTCCAAACTGACCTTCAATCTTTTTAGTCCATACGTGTCATGCGAGGAAAAAGCTGAATTCCTGCGCCGGTTTGTTCATCCTTCCGCTTCGGTTGTGTTTGATGAAAAAACCGGGCACAAGAATGTTGATATTAACGTTCCCGGCAGCAAACTTTCTGACAATGAAAAATTGCTGAATCGTATTGGCGACTATCTCAAAAACGGCACAATTACCCTGGGCGGGGCAAAGCTTGATATGAGCGATGCTCAAGGTTTGAGCATTCTGCGCAAGAAAGTGGTGACTGCCAATGAACAGTTTAACGGTTGGGTTCGCGGCAACAAGGCCATCATGGACAGGATGCAAGCCAAAGCAGGTGATCCTTCTAAATTGCGCTTCAGACAATCTGATGATGAATCGCCGCTAGCGATCGCAGGAATGAGTGGAGATATTACGCTGCACGGCTACCAGAATGCTTTTGTGCGGCGTATGAGCCGCAATTTCGAGGGTATTAATGGACATGGGGTCGGACTAGGAAAGACCTTCGTTGCACTATCTTCTATTCAGTACGTGCAAAGTATCGGGGTCAAGAATAAAACTTTCATCGTGGTACCGAACTCAGTTCTGTCAAACTGGCGTAAAGAAGCTGCCAGAGCGTATGCCAGCATGGATGATTCGCTATTTATCGGTTTGCGTTTCGATAAAAATGGCAAAGCAACGGTCAGTTCATCCAATTTTGATACTGACCTGGTATCTGTCATGGAAAACAGGCACCGCAAAATATTTATGACACTGGAAGCCTTCGAGCGCATCCGCTTGCGCGAAGAAACAATTCATGAATATGAACTATTCTTGCGCAAAGCTGATGCAAGTTTCTCGTCAAGCGAAGATAAAAAAGCTGATGAGCGTGCGAAAGGCAAGCAATCCGGCCTCATGTCAGTCTTATCATCAAAGACCGGCAGCGCACCATATCTTGAGGATCTGGGTGTAGATAGCATTGTGATCGATGAAGCGCATATGTTTAAAAACTCAGCCGAAACAATCGATTTTAAAAGCGCAAAGTTTCTATCCATGGCGCCGGCAGCAAAGCGCGGAGTCGATGCGCAAGCCAAAGCCTGGTACATACGCGGCAAATCACCATTGGGCGACGGCGTACTGCTGCTGACGGCCACCCCGATCACTAATAGTCCACTGGAAATCTACTCTATGTTGTCGCTGGCTTCAGGGCATGAGCGTGTAAATGATATGTGCCTGGGCATCAAGGGTGCAGATGATTTCATGAACATATTCGTGCAGAAAGAAAATCAGGATGACGTGACGATGGATGGCGTGGCGCGTACCACGGATGTGTTTGTTGGACTCAATAACGTTGAGGTGTTAAGAAAAGCTATTGATGAAACCGCGTCAATCAAAAATGCAGATGATGTGGGCGAACAAATTGTGGTGCCTGACCGTGAAGATAAAGCCTCTCAAGTAACTTTGACCGGAGATATTGTCAGTCGATTGAAATTGTACAAATCAGCCTTTCGTTTTGCGATTGATGAGTTAACTGAAAAAGTTCCTAACCGGGGTAACAAGGATGCTTTTAACGAGGTTTCCAGGCACTTTGGCGAGGACATTGACCTGATCGGCCATCCATTCAATCTGATTAGCAAAATGACCATGCTGATAGCCGATCCAGAACTTGATCAGCGTGCAACTTTCTATACCTTTATTCAGCCCCAGGCCGATAAAGCAAAGGCGGTTATTGATACATTCAACGCCAAGAAAATATCAGAAGAGCGTGCCCGGCCTGGTCCCATGACCACTGAGGATGCAATTATTGGCAAAAAGATAGTGAAAGACTCTTCGGGCGACGGTTATGAGTTGCTAAAGATCGCGGTTCGAGCTCGTATCATTGCTGGAAACAGGATTGTTGTCGATACGATTGACCCAATCAGCCAAAGTGCGTTTGAAGATATGGCCGAAAAGCAAGGTCTTGACCTGGATGTGTCGGTACCGCCAAAACTGGCCGCTATGCTGGAAAACTTTCAGAATGAACAGGCAACCCCGCGGGGAGTTGATGAGAACGGCGGCACGTCATCCATTGTAAAGCAAATCATATTCTGCGACATTCTGCCATTGCATAACAAGATCAAGCGATTATTAGCGAAGCGTGCCGGGGTTCCATCGAGCGCGATAGCGATTATTACCGGCAAAACAAATAATTCACCGGATGAAATTCTTGCGGTCCAGGATGGTTTTAACGCCAACGGAGACGGCAATAAGTACCGGACTGTCATTGCTAACGAAAAAGCTGAAGTGGGTATTAACCTGCAAAAAGGTACTCAGGCCATTCATCATTTAACCATTGGATGGACGCCGGATAGCCTGGAACAGCGCAATGGTCGAGGCGTGCGGCAAGGCAACAAGACTCAGCGCGTTAACGTTTACCACTACGACGCGGACGGCACCTTCGATACTAGCAAACGTTCGATGGTCAACAAAAAGGCCGATTGGATTGGTCAGGTCATGGATATCGATGGTGGTGGATCGGTGGCCGTAACCGGCGGGTTGTCGAAAGAACAAATGGAAGCATTGATTGATACCGTTGGTGATTCAGATGCAATGAAACGCCTGCAGGAAACCATTGCCGCAAAAGAGGCTGAGGCAAGAGCTACGACCAATCGTGAAAAACAGATGATCAATATCGACACGATACGCAAGCAAAGAACGTTCCTCAAAAACAATCCAAGCCCGGCTGAATTCGTTATCCGCAGAATCATTAGCGTGTTTAATTACGAGAAGCAGATTTTGGTTTTGAATGACCGGATTAATAACCCCAAAGCAACCGAATCTGCAGTTGCCAAAAACAAGCAAATATTGTCAGAATTGAAAGCCAGGGTTAATGGCATGAGAAGGCAGATAGAATCATCCGGCAAAATTTACCAGGGTCATCGCAGCCAAAATCAGAACAATCAAAAGGATGAAACTTCAATAGATGATTTCTTTCAGGCCGCTAGAAGGGTTAGCCGACTGAATGATGAAAAAATGGAAGAAATGCTGAAAGGCCAATTGTATCCAAGTTTCTATGTTGACTCCATCGATGACAGTGAAATAGAGAATGAATGGCAAATGGAAGTTGATATGGCTCAGTCCATGATCGATGAGTCAACAGCCAATTTCGTGCGTCAAGCCAGTGAAAAGGGAAGTTACCCGGCTGAAATCGCCAAAGCCACGGCTGAAAGCGATGCTTTTGTAGTTGATGGCAAGCCTATCGTTACCGGCACCTTCTCTCGTCAGAATGACGGTTCACTGGCTATATTCGACGTTTCAAAAGGATACGCCATGAGAGGCATCAAGGACGACAACGGCATCCGCAGGATACCGCTGGTCGAATTCGTTCGGGGCGGTGGAGAATTAATTTATCCTGGCTCCGCTGATTACGACACCCTCTTGAATGACGCGGCCAGTATCGAGGATGAGATCAACGAAAAAGGGTTTCTGGATAACGGTCTCAGCGATATCGTTCCAGAAATAGCGCAGCGAAGAAAAGTTGAAATGATGGCTTCCTACTCGACCCACGGCTACATGCTGCCGCAACCATACTTCCCTTTCGTAATAACGAAAGACAATACAGTCGTAAGGCGGCATATCAAAGAATCACAAAAAACTATTGTGAAGTCGATTCAATACGGATCATTTGTGGCGCCAGCAAGTCTTGCGGTAGTTAAAACGGACGGAATCGACAGTTCTAGCATGATCGCTGCAATGCGTGAATATGCGATTGCCAACAATTTAACCTTAACAATAGATGACTTTGATGGATCTCCTTACAATCTTAGTGCAGCCATCAAGAACCTTATTTCTGCGGATGATTTTGAGGCTGCTCTTACAGGTAGAACGCAGCAGGAAATACGCGAACAGGTAAGTGATTACATGCGCAAAACACTTTACTGGTTCGATTATGAGAACAAGGACCCGTCAGACGATTACTTGCCCCATGAGTTTCGTGTGATTGTAGCTGCCGCAATAAAACGATTGACGGAAGTGAACGCTTCGCAGCAGACCGACAATGAGACTGTCACCATGCAAGACGACGCGGGTGCCAAGATAATCGGCATCCGGATTGATACAACTTCATGGCCTATCATTATGGAGTGGAAGGAATACATAAAAGAGGCGGCTGATGAGGTTGGAGATGGTCGATACAAGTGGGATAAGTTGAACAAGGCTTGGAATGTTTATCAGCCGGTATGGGATAAATTAATGGCTGACAGGCCAAATACAGCGCCAGACATTCTTGTTTTGGTAGACGGAACGCTCTCAAAAATCTAACAAGGGATATTTACAATGAAATTCACTGAATATTTATTTGACGCAGATGTTATCAGCGACATTATCCATGAGCGCAAAAAGAATCTGGTTGCAAACCGTGGATTCTCAAACTTGTTAGCCTTCGGTTTAGGTGTTATCGCTGAAAGGCTTGGTAAGGACCGGCTGAGATACCGGGATTACGGTCCTTACTGGTGGGCTCTCAAGGATGTTATGAATGCAAATGGATATCGTCTTGGAGACCAATCCGATCCACTGATAAAAAATGTTTATCACGGCGATAATGATATCGAAACCATGATTATGGCCGATGAATTTCGCACTGAATATCTGAAATCACAGATGATTCATAGCAATCAGTTCATGCTGGACAGTGAGAGCGGTGAATTCTGGACGATCTTCGATATTGACATGGAATCCCCCGCACGTAAGTAACCCAATACCCGCAATTCCCCTGATAACTTCAATTTCAGGAAAACCGCACCAAAAGCAGTAGCCGTACACCCTTAGTATTCGGTGCATGGCTACTATTACCGGTAACGACATTCAAGACATGGTTTCCCATTGGTTGAAAACTCCAACCAATGGCTACCTTGGCTCTGATTACGGCCAAGATATCAAATCACTCCTGCAAAACCCTCAATCAAGCGGTGAGCCCGAGGCCGTGCTGCAGAAACTACGTGTAGATGTGCCGGTAATACAGTCCATCCCTGACGGATCAGTCAATTTATACAGCGTGCAAACTCCTCCTGATCGACTTGATTTGGTAATTGAAGTTGCCGGTCAAGGCATTCAGGTTCCGGGCTTGTGAATATTTTTATTTCTTAATTCAAGGAAGAACCATGCCTACTGATTACCTCGATATTGAAGGAAACGAAGAAATTGCAGGATTACCATCCCTTTCATCAACCCCAGGTGCCACCAATGCGCTGCCATGTGGCTTCTATGATGTGATCGGCACCGTGCCTTTCGCTTTAATGGTTGATGAGGACGTGAGCGCATTAACTTATGCCAACAAAAAAGGTTACTTGGTACCAGCGAACCAGACCGCAACCGTCAGAGTTAGAAAGGATCGCAAAATCGGATTTGTTTCCAGTGGCGATGAGGGTGTTATCCATATCCACAAGGTATCGCAGTAAAGAGATCGGTTTTATATCACTTTTTATCGTCAACAACTACCTTTGAGGTAAGACATGCCTAGATTTATCAATATCCCCGCAGCGGAAGGGATAGCCGGACCAACCGGACCTAAAGCAGGGCCGCCCTTTATCTATAGCGTCAATACGGCTGACCAGAATCCCGGTGGAGGCTATTTCAGATTGAGTGATGCAGATGTCAGCGGCACCAATTTTATGTATTTCAACGCCACTACCAGTGATGGCTACGACATGACTGATGACTTCGGTGCTTACGAAGTTGGCGGCAGATTGTATTTTGAGCAAAGCGTTGGAAATAAACGCGCTACCTTCCTGATAACGTCAATAGAGTTCAAGACCACTTACTGGAAAATTGGTGTCGTTTATATCTCTGGGGTTAATTTTGTGGCAGGTAATTATGTTTTAACCTACTACGATACCGCAGAAACCCGTACTTATACCGATCTTGCTGATCCATCTTTGCCGCCAGCCGTCTCCAATCCGGGCATGGCAGTTATTCTTGATAACATAAGCGGTAACGCTACCGGGCAAAAGTGTTTGGCAGTGTCAGACGGCAGTGTATACAACGTGGTTGGAAGGGTTGCCATACTGCATGATAACGAAACCCATGCTCTTGTTTTTCCTAATACCAGCATAACCTGGACTGCGAGCGATGTGGATGGATTCACCAAACTGGTTGCCAGTGGGCCGCACGGGCTGACAGGCGGAGTGTGTGATGGTAAGGCGAATTTGCATATCGGTACGGCTTCAACCGGTTTTGAGTTAAATGATCTGCTGGCCATAACTACCATTAACAATACCACGGACATCCAGACCAGTTTTCCCTGGCCTGGTGGAACCCCGGATGCACCGATTATTTCCGCAGTTGGTGCCACGGGCCAACTCAAGCCCACAAAAACACCTCCGCTTAGAGCGAATAGCCGCATTATTATTGATGCTAACTATATCGCTTCTGGAAGCGGGGCTAAAACGGTTGTTGTCAAGTTGGGTGGTAACGACATCTTTACTCCACCCAACATCACCACGGCAACGACTCTGCATATTCCTGTTGAGGTTTACAACAAAAACGCAACAGACTCACAGGAGACTCGCGTCAGCATAGCTTCTGCCACAGGTTATGGAACAGGCGCACCTGGGGCAGCGTTTGCTGTAGAAACAAGTAGCGGTGCGGCAGATATAACTTTTAATTTTAGCGCTGCTTCTGTTAACGAGCTGATAGGTGTTCGCAGCCGCCTGATAGAGTTGGTGCACTAATGGCCGCCGGGTTATTCTCTCGATCTGCACGCCGGATCAATCGAAAAGAGGTATTTATACCTGGTTTCGGAATCAAGTTTCCACGCTCCGCGTATAACAACCTCGATAGTGCTGGCGCATATAGCTGGGGTGGCATCGGTGGCCTCAAATCCAAACTGGACGGCAATCCTAATTGGAGATTCGTGCAGCTTGAATTGAGCGCAGGTGAAATTGTTATCGCACCCGGCGTTTATGACTGGGCCAAGCTGGATAGCAGGATCGATGATCTGAGAAGTCGCGGTGTTAAGGCTGGATTGATGTTTCAGCAGCGCGAGTTTGATGTTTCACCCACCACGGGCGGCAACGACGTTCGATTGCTACTTCCAGATCATCTGGTATCAGTACAGGGAAGTTGGAGCGGAACGGGTACTGCGCACACCCGTTATGCCGGATGTTTGGGCATAGAGCCGGGACAAGGGCAGGGAAGCGGCAACAGGGGTTATGTCCTGCAATACAGCGATACCATGATTCAGGACTGGCACAGAGAGTGGTTCGCCGCTGTCGCTGCCAAGTATGACGATGATCCGGATGTTATGTTTGTCGGTACCAGTGAGTCCAGCTACGGAACGGTGACCATACCATTCGGCCATTCATTGAATCCTGAATCCATTGCCAGTATGCAAGCGGGACGGATTCAGATGGTGCAGGATTTGAAAGCCGCTTTCAAAAACACAGCGGTTTATCACGATCTAAACCAGACGAAGCAACTGGCTGAGGATTGGTATCTGAATCACGCTCAAAGTCAGCATGTTTGGCTAAGTGCAAGCAATACGCACTGGAATGCCTCTACCAACGCGGTGGCCTCGGGAGGAACGCCAAAGGGTGCGCTACGCTACTACCAGGACTTCAATGGGATTTTGCCGAAGTTTACGCAGTGGCAAGGGGATGATTTTGATGAAATCAACCCGGCAACAGGCGCGCTTCATACCATGCAGGATTTCCATGATCGCCTGACCAGTGCGTACATTGGTGCAAATATGTGTCTGATCCAATACAAATTAACTGCTCCATCGGGGCGGGTATTTTCGGATTACGACAACTTTATCAAAACGCTGCCATTGGACGGTGGGCTGATAACGGTACGGCCGCTGTACATTCTATAGCTAAAAAATGCTCACAAAATCAGACTTCCAGAAAGCAATTGCTGACTCGATAACGAATTATCCTGATATTGCAGCGCTGTATCAGGCCGGTGATCCGCGCATAATACAAAACCTCGATGCCATGGCCGCAATGCTGGCCATGTTTTCATCCCAATTAGAGACCGCAATGGCAGAGCCGTTTGAGAAGGTGCGCGATGGCACCGTTCTGGCGGATGCCGCGTTGCGTGGCGTGATAAGAAAGGCAAGCCCGGGGCGTGTCAGGGTTTCGGTTAAAAACAACAACACAACTGCATTCACGGTGGACACCGGCAGAACAATCATTGATTCAGCCGGATTACCTTACATTATTGAAACAACCGCTGTTGTCGCCGCTGGCGGTACCGGCACGTTCGATGCCATACAATTAAAGAAAGAAATCATAACTCATACGGTTTCCGGTAGCGCTCCCTTCTATCCAATAGAGATACCGGCGCCAAGCGACGATAGTCACCTGAGCGGCATTTCTGTTAGCGATTCAGGTGGAGAGTACGTTTATCGTGAGCGCTATACCAACACATGGCCGGATGAGCGAGTATTCCACGTTGAAGCGGATGACAGGCAGAGCATTTATGTGCGTTTTGGGCAGACCGATATAGTTGGTATCCAGCCTGCTGACGGAAAAGTAATAACCGTAACAATTTCCCGTACAGCCGGTGAAATATCGCCAGCTTCGGGCTCGCCATTCTCTTTCGAGTATCTGAATTCTCCCACTGAATCGTTGGTTGATCTGACCATGAGCGCTCTTCTCGACAAAGGGCAGAATCCACCTAGCATGACTACCTTGCGCGACCTAGTTAAATACCCTTCCGTCTACAATCACAACGCGGTTTTCCTGGGTGAGTTCGATTTTGTGGTGCGGCGTGCATACAGCAATACTCAATTCCTGTCGGTCTGGAATGAAGTCATCGAGGAAACGATACGCGGGGCGAGTGTTGACAATATCAATACGCTATTTGTGGCGTGCGTGTCAGCTGACGGTACAGAAACCGTATTGGTAGAGACTGATCCAGAAACGCCGGTTGCCCCATCGTTTATTAATGAGTTGGATTTAACGGCCACTCAAAAGGGCGTGCGTAGCGTAATCCTGGCAGCCGATGACAGTTACCGGGTTAGATTCATGACTCCGGTCCGGTCAGAAATACCAATGACAATTACTGCGACCATATCAGCAGCTTATGTTGCAAGTGATGTGCGGTCTAAAATTATTGAAACAATCATTGCTGAATACGGCGAATCTCAGCCCGGATCAAGGCGCGGCACAGTTAAACCACTTTACAAAAGGGTTTACGCTCTACTGAAAGAAAAAATACCGGCTTTATCCGATGCTAATGCGGATATCAAGGTAAGTATTGCCGAATACGCAGGGGAATACCGGCCGGAACTATGGAGTTTTGTATCGCCTGCCAGCCTAACAGTTACCGTTACGGCGGTTAATGTCCTGCCGCCGGCGTGGGGTAATTAATGGATTTCCCTAATGCGAAGTTGCCCAATCTAACGCCGCTCAAAAATAGTTTTGTTGCCGATGATATTGAAAACGATCTGCGCAATTTATTCATCGATCTGTTTGAAGAGATGATTGCTGGCACTGCTTTTGATGCAAACGTTTTGGGCAATGGCCAGCTTGGCTCAATGGACTTGATACGAAAACTGGTAAACGTTGATGGATTGGCTTTGATCGATGGCGCAAGAGAAGAAACCGCAACCCGCTATCTGTACAAGGCATGGAAATCAAGAAACAAGAACGGGCGCGGCTTTCACTTCCTCAAAACATACCTGCAACTGTTATTTCCGAACGCTTTCGTTGTCGAGCAAATGGCTCAAGCTAAGGCTGAAGATTATCCAACTGATCTTATGCCTCTTGCAAGGTCAGATAACACGCGGTTTTCTACAAGCAGGGTCAGAGTGTCAATTGATGCCTCCAAGACTACTTGGGAAAATGTCATCAAAATGGACCCTATACTGCGTTCTATAATCCCTGCAAGATTAGTTCTTTACTTCGCTTTGCTTACAACTTGGAGAAAAACTAACTACATAGGAGCCGCAATGCTTGGTGGCACGATATCAACCGTTTATCCGGCTGCATCGCAACCTTCTGAACATTCCTGGCAATTAAACACTGGCGCGGCAATGGTAAGCGTCTCGATTAATGTAATCTATCCAAAACCCTAAATTCATGGCCAATATTTACTACACACTACTTACTGACGTTGGAGCTGCTGCAATGGCTTACGGCGCGGTTAACGGTGAGCCTGTTGTCTTATGCGATGTCGCCCTTGGCGATGGTAACGGATCGGTGCCAGCGCCAACCAGAACATCCACGGCACTTGTTAATGAAGTTTACAGGGCGGGGATAAACTCTATCACGCTGCATCAAGACAATCCGTCTTGGTATATTGTTGAATTGGTTGTGCCGCCCGATGTGGGTGGATTCACTGTTCGAGAATTCAGGATCGATGACGCAGCCGGAAACGCCATTTATATCGGTAACATGGCGCCTGAAACAAAGCCTGTTTTACCCGAAGGCATGACGCGGGATAGCATTTATAGGTTAATTGTTGAAACCAGTAATGCAGCAACCATCAATTTAACGGTCGATAACAGTATCGTGATAGCGACGCATCAATATGTTACCGATAGGATGGACGAGCATTTAGCCGATGCTGACCCTCATCCTCAGTACGCCAAAGATACTGACTTGCAAGCTCACGTTGAAGCATCCGACCCGCATCCTCAGTACGCAAAAGATACTGATTTGGCTGATCATGAAGCCGATGTCGACCCTCACCCACAATATCTCACTGCCGCTGAATTGGTTGCGTATCTTGCGTTAACAAGAAAACCGGCAACCAGATCCTATTTTGCAAATATTTAACGGAGATTTATAAAAATGGCGTCAGGGAAAATATGGTCAGGAACGCTACCGAATGCCTCAAACCAGGATACGGGTGCAGCTGCTGCAGGAAAGATTCGCACGGCCAGCATTAACGTTGTCAATAACGGTGCTACCGATGCTCATTTGAAAGTTTATATCTCAACATCAGCATCCCCAACTAATGCAGATCTGATAGAAGCCGACAACATGTTGATACCGGCACACGGCATATACAAGGTTACTGGCGAGATAGTGGGCCCAGGGGAAAGGATTGTTCTACGTGCAGATACTGCAAACTGCATAGCGCGAGTCACGGCGTTTGAGGAGGATTTATAAAATGAGATTTTTAACGGGCGAATCGAGCTTAGGTTCAGTTCAAGAGCAAAGTAAATTAATCAACGCAACCAAAGTTGTGGGTGCTGGCTATATGGGCGAATTCGGTAGTGGCCTGTGGCAGGTTTTTGGGGCGTCAGGAACTTTCATTGCTCCTGACGCTAATATTCGAGTGCGTGTGGTTGGTGGTGGAGGTGGCGGCAAGGCTGCTGGTGGCGGTGGTGGCGGTGGCGGGTATGCTCACGGAGAATTCGCCGTTACTATAGGTGCCAGTTATACGGTCACTGTTGGGGCCGGTGGCGCGGCTACAGTATCAGGCGGAACAAGTTCTTTCGACTCTCTTATATCCGCTACCGGAGGCGCTGGAAACTCTGGCTCAGGATCGGTTGCGGGTGGGAGTGGAACGGGTGGGGATTTCCAGGCCAATGGCGGAGCATCTGGAGCCACTGCCGGGAGCGGCGGAGGGGGCGCTGGTTCGCAATTGGGAACTGGTGGAAAATCTGGCGCTTCACCTGCGTCCGGTGGTGGTGGTTGCGGAGGTGGAGACACCGGAGCTGTTGTTAGTGGAGGTGGAAGTCCTTTTTCGACTCTGGTTTCATCGCCCTCTGGTGGCGCAGACATAGCTGGTGGAAGGGCTGATGCAAACGGCGTTGTTGGAGCGGTTAATCCGATTGGTGCCTCAATAAGATTCCCTTTTGATTGCTTTACTGGCGGTGGCGGTCATTACGAAACAGTGGGAACCTCTGGTGGTAACGGAGCTGGCGGTGCTGGCGGTGGAGATGGTGGTGTCGGTGGCAACGGTGGCGGTGGTGGTGGTGCGAACGGAGGCTCGGGCAGCGGAGGTAAAGGTGGCGTAGGAGGAGGTGGCGGAGGAACATCTACAGCCGGTTCTGGCGGAGCAGGTGGTAACGGGATTGTTATCGTAGAATGGTAACTATTAACGAGAGTTGCGGAAATTGCATCTATTTCCTTGATTCTGGCAATGAGGCTGGATTTTGTAGAAGGGGTCCGGCCACACCTGTTGTGATCGATAACCAAGTAATTTCACACTTTCCTTACATGCTTTCTAATGGATGGTGCGGTGAATTCAAAACAAGAGGCGAGTTAAAAAATGAGTAAATTTGCGCGACTGGTTAATAATGTAGCTATTGACGTTGTGGGTGGTAATCCGGCTGATTATTTCCATCCGGATATCGCCGCTCAATTCGAGGCGGTTCCGAACGAGGTTGAAGCCGGGTGGATATTTGATGATGATGTTTGGTCTGCCGGAGAATCTAACTCTACCCCGGAAGCAGAAGTTCTCCAACCTATTGGTGTGATTAAGTTTAAATTACTCTTTACATCACCAGAACGTATCAAAGCCAAGGAGCTACGAGCAACCGATCCGATTATTGATGACTTTTGGTCAATTCTGGATGATCCTAGAACGGATAAGGTGGATATGAGTCTGGCATCGATTCAGGATGCGATCGAATATACTTTGACTGTGATCAATGGGGCAGGTTTAACTACTGACGTGGAAGCACGTAAGGCGGCTATTTTGTCAGGGCAATTAATTTAAAGATTGCCTTCCAAGAAAAACCCGCTTCTGCGGGTCATTTTGTATACCAATTTAGCAATAGAATGGATTGTAGCTATATGGAATTGCGGAACAGACTATTTTTTTGCGGAACAGATTGAACTTTGCTGAGCGCGTAATCTTGGTGTAACTTATTGATTATTGGTGCCCGGGGCCGGAATCGAACCGGCACGGGCGTTTCGGCCCGAGGGATTTTAAGTCCCTTGTGTCTACCAATTTCACCACCCGGGCGATAGAAATTTTAGATCGATGGAGGCGGGGGTCGGAATCGAACCGGCGTAGACGGCTTTGCAGGCCGCTGCATGACCACTCTGCCACCCCGCCATT
>NZ_JAIEMO010000004.1 GCF_019752095.1 Nitrosomonas sp. | reverse complement strand
AGTAGCTCAGTCGGTAGAGCAGAGGACTGAAAATCCTTGTGTCGGTGGTTCGATTCCGCCCTTGGCCACCAATAAAATCAATCTCTTAACAACAAAATATCTAAGTGATTTTTATTTCGCCATGTAAGGCTAGTGTAAGAATATCCGCTGAATACTACACAACAAGAAAACCCGCCATTCGGACGGGTTAATTATTATATTTCTGTTCGACTAGCCATTACCCGCTAGCTCAAGTCTTGGACGTTTAAATTTATTTTCACTTTGTATAACAATACTGTAATGATCTAATATAACGCCACACTTCCATCAACATCGAACACCGACTTAATTTAATATTATCAGATAGTTAGATATCATGCAGTGGCCCACGGGATAATTGTATTTGGATAGCCTCAGCATCCTTTGACATGTATGTAAATTAATAGATATTATAAGCGAATTGGTATTCAATCTGGAGAAAGGCTGCTTAATAAACTATCCAGTTTTGTGAAGCGTCAAACTCTGGTGTGCGTTAACGCCCCCCCCCGCAGATCACCCAAGACGTTTCGTCATTTATACCGCATAATGATCCATATGAGAGAATGGGTTCCGAGCAATACCATTTCTTGCCACAACGTTTCTGAATATAACAGGAGAGCAAATTGATCGAAAAACTAACTCCTGGTCTTGGCTACAAAGAAAAGGAGCCTTCGTCCAAAAAACCCGAAGAGCCACTTTCACTGCAGATTAAGCGGCTTATAGAATCCCAGCCCTTTGCTGTTTTATGTACGCAGGGCGAACAGCATCCTTATGGATCGCTGGTGGCTTTTTCAATGACCGAAGATTTGACCTCAGCAGTCTTTGCCACTCCTGTCACCACCAGAAAATTCAAACTGCTGAATCAGAACGATCGGGCAGCCCTCTTCATCGATAATCGATGCCAGCATCCCGACAACATGATGAATATTGAAGCCGTCACGGCTACAGGTCAAGCCAGACGAGTTGAAAGAGGAAAAGATTTTGAATTATGGTCGCATTTGTTAACAGCTCGTCATGAACATCTTTCCAGTTTCGTTCATTCGCCATCTGTGGCTCTTTTTCGCATTGAAATCGTGAGATATTTTCATGTAGTCCGTTTTCAGGAGGTCCTACAGTGGATTCCCGAAAGAATACCTGGATAGTCTCTCTTGGCGAAACTTCAGCGCTTGACGTAAATATCGCGGGAGGAAAAGCCGCTTCTCTCGCAAAATTGATCAGTGCAGGCATTCCCGTCCCCTCTGGTTTTTGTCTCACTGTTTTTGCCTACCAGCACTTTCTTGCTCAATCAAACCTGCCGAGAATCCTACAAATGGAATTGGAGCGGAAACCGCTGGACAAGATGCGTTGGGAAGAAATATGGGATGCCGCCTTACGAATCAGATCGGCCTTTCTTAAAACTTCTCTCCCTCCCGAGCTGGTGCAGGCGGTCGATGAAGCTTTGCTGCAGCTTCACCCCCAGCGTTCCCTCGCAGTAAGATCTTCAGCGCCTGCCGAAGACTCTGCTCAGCGTTCTTTTGCCGGACTTCATGAATCCGTCACTGATATTCTGGACAAAGATTCGGTGATTCGGGCGATACGAACAGTCTGGGCATCACTGTGGTCGGATGCGGCCTTGCTTTATCGCCAGGAATTGCACCTCGACCCCATGCAAAGTCGCATGGCGGTCATTATTCAGGAAATGATCCCGGCCGAAACTTCTGGAGTGGCCTTTGGCCGGGACCCCCGCAACCAGAAAGTAGACAGTGAAATTGTAGAAGCAGTGCCCGGCGCATGCTCAAATTTGGTTGATGGTCTATTGGAACCTGATCGCTGGATACTGCAGCGGAGTTCCGGTGAGATCGTTGAATGGGTTGCCGGAAAGCGGAATACCGATCAACATGGCTTGCCTCTATTGGATGAGGATGACCTCCGAGCACTCCATACCAGGCTTGGACAAACGGAGGAATTGTTCGGATGGCCACCTGACATGGAATGGGCAAAGCAAGGTGGCGCGCTGTCAGTGCTCCAGGCCCGTCCTATTACTTCCGGTTTGACTGCCCCTCAGTCAGATGAACGCCATTGGTATTTGACCCTTCGGCCGAAACTGCCCAAGCTTCGTCGTCTGGCCGAAAAGGTTTCAAAGACATTGATTCCCGAACTGGAACGCATTGGGCATCAACTGGCCGAACAGAACATTGATGCGCTGGATGACGTCCAGCTTGCTAACTGCATGGAGGAAAGACTTTCTGCATTTTCACACTGGCGGGGAATCTATAAAGATGAGTTCATTCCCCTGGCACATGGAGTACGCTATCTGGGCGCCTATTACAATGATGCGCTCCAACCCCAGGATCCCTATGAATTCATGCTGCTTCTGAAAGGGCAGGATTTTCTTGCTGCGCACCGCAATACAGCTCTGGAAAAACTGGCGGAATATGTCCACAACAATCAACCCCTTCAGGAAATTTTAATAGAAAGGGCACAAGACCTCTCGAACGTTTCCTCCGCATCCTGGGAAACACTGCAAAAACAGATCGCGGATATACCAGAGGGCTCTAACTTCCTCACCCGTTTCGCGCACTTTCTTTCGACCTTTATGGATACCTCCTACAATGGTGAGCGTCTGATGGATCGGCCGGACTCTTTGTTCCATCTGATTTGTCAGATTGGAGCCAGGGCGCAAAAAAGACCCTCGCGCAATGCGCAGAATGAGAAATCCACAGCCATAGCA
Source organism: Nitrosomonas sp. (assembly GCF_019752095.1). Classification (GTDB taxonomy): domain Bacteria; phylum Pseudomonadota; class Gammaproteobacteria; order Burkholderiales; family Nitrosomonadaceae; genus Nitrosomonas. The sequence continues at coordinate 107,969 of NZ_JAIEMO010000004.1, read as the reverse complement.
CTGCAACAACGTTTGATAGAAGCTGTAGGAAAGTCACGCGCGGAAGAAGCCCGGGAAGTTATCGCTATCGGACAGTTAAGCTGGCGTCTGCGGGACAATGATAATATTCTTCTGGGGCGAATCGAAAGCCAGTTTCTTCGAGCGTTGCATCTGGGAGCCACACGTTTACGCGCAGCCGGGCGATTGACCGGAAAGAAACCAAACGAGGATTCTGTGGCCCTTGTTGCCCAGACACTGCGGGATCATCAGCACGCCTCCATTCACCTTGACAAAGATGAGCCAGGGGTACTCGAATTTCACCTGCACACCAATGAGAAACCTCGTCAACTCATAGGACAACCCGCTTCTCCTGGCATGGCAGAAGGCCCGGCATGTATAGTTAACAGCATCGAAGATTTTCGGAGATTTAACCAGGGAGACATTCTGGTATGTGAATCAATTCAGCCGACAATGACCCATCTTGTCCTGCTGGCCTCCGCAATTGTTGAGCGACGAGGGGGTATGCTGATTCACGGAGCCATCATTGCTCGTGAACTGGGTATTCCTTGTGTTAATGGCATTTCCCAGGCAACCAGAATTATCAGTCAAGGAGATCAACTGACAGTAGACGGTTATCTGGGAATTGTGACACTTGGTGCTGCGGATTTCGAGCTGGAAAAGCATGTCTGGGCCAAACAATCCAGCTGAACTTAATCAGAATGACCCCTAACTTTTCAGATTTACTATGAACGATGAATTTTCAGATATTTGATATTCGCTTTATACTCACAAATCTTTCCATAGCTTGGTTAATAAACGTTGGAGCGTGCAATATCGTCTTAGCTACAGATTTAATTATTGATGACAGAACCAGCGGTAATTTAAGCTCGGGGCTGGGCACACAATGGCGGCTCGTCACCGACCAGGTCATGGGGGGCGTTTCCAGTGGCGACCTGACAGTGAGCAACTATAAGAACAAGGATTGCCTGCGCATGCGCGGCAAAGTTTCTACCAAAAACAACGGCGGCTTTGTGCAAATGGCATTGGACCTGACACAAGATGAACCCTTTGATGCATCGGCCTATCATGGCGTTGAACTGATTGTTTCCGGTAACAACGAACGCTACAACGCTCATCTCCGTACGACTGACCTCTGGCTCCCATGGCAATCCTATCGCTTCAGCTTTGAAGCCACAGCCGACTGGCAAACAATCCGCGTTCCTTTTGCGAACCTGGAAGCCTATCGAACCACGACTCAATTCCATAAAAACAAACTCAAGCGGATAGGACTGGTTGGTATCGGCCGGAATTTCCAGGCTGATCTGTGCGTGGCATCAGTAAAATTTTATGTCGTGAATTAAAAACTGTAGTTCGGTTAAATAGAAAATTACAGGCCGCCTGACTTGCAAGAAATCAGAGGGTGCAGCCCGCCTAAATTGACACTACCAAGCCATGAATACCGTCAGCACTTAAGGGCAATGAAAATGGATCAAAGCATGAGCCATAAGGGCTGTTGCTACGATAATTCGCCAACAGAACGGTTCTTTGGTAGCCTTAAACATGAATAACTATTCTACGAAAAACTCAAAAATAAGGAAGCAGCAAAAATCAGCATTATTGACTATGTCGATTTTTACAATGGAAAACGTGCTCACTCTAAATTAGGTTATCATTCCCCACTACAATATGAACGTATTTTCTGGAGAAAAACTGTTTAATAAACTGTCCAGTTTTTGTGAAGCATTACAAAAAGCGACTGCGCCGCAAATGCGGCTTCAAAGATGTTCTGGTATTTAGCAACAAATGCCCGGATTGCTGGTTATTACACACGCAAATACTCAGCCTTATCACCCAGCCACCGCGCAATATGCCGCTGTGCGAGTTCAGGATAATTATTCAGCATTTCATTAGCCGAATCTTGCGCGGCCTTCAGTAACTCACCGTCTTGCTCTAAATCGGCAAATCGCAACATCGGAATCCCGCTTTGGCGCGCGCCAAGAAATTCACCAGGCCCTCTCAATCGCAAATCCTGGCGAGCGATTTCAAAACCATCGGTGTATTCAAAAATGACTTTGAGTCGTTTGCGAGCAATCTCCGATAAGGGTTGCTGGAACAACAGAATGCAAACACTCGCCTCCGATCCACGCCCGACACGGCCACGCAACTGGTGTAATTGCGACAAGCCCATGCGCTCGGCATTTTCAATCACCATTAGCGAAGCATTGGGCACATCCACGCCCACCTCAATCACGGTTGTCGCCACTAGTAATTGAACTTTTCCTTGCTTGAACAACAGCATGACTTCAGCTTTCTCTTGCTGGGACAGGCGTCCATGCACCAGGCCCACATTCAATTCCGGAAAAGTTTTTCTCAGATGCTGAAAAGTTTCCACAGCAGTCTGTAGTTGCAATGCTTCAGATTCTTCAATGAGCGGGCAAACCCAATATACTTGCCTGCCCTGTTGGCACGCACGATGTATGCGTGCAATAATTTCGTCACGGCGATTATCTGCGATTAATTTAGTCACCACGGGCGATCTGCCAGGCGGCAATTCATCGATAGCTGACACATCCAGATCGGCGAAATAGCTCATCGACAATGTGCGCGGTATAGGCGTGGCGCTCATCATCAATTGATGCGGCATCAGATCGGATTGCGCGCCTTTGATCCGCAGCGCCAGACGCTGATGCACGCCAAAGCGGTGCTGTTCGTCAATAATCGCCAAGCCGAGCTGTTGAAAGGTTACTTGGACTTGAAACAAAGCATGCGTGCCCACAACAAGTTGCGCTGTACCCGATATAATCTTATCCAACGCAGCTTGCTTTTGTTTTTTCTTCAACCCTCCCGATAACCAGGCAACCTGAACTCCCAGTGGTTCAAACCAAGCGGATAATTTTACGAAATGCTGCTCAGCAAGAATTTCAGTCGGTGCCATGATGGCCGCCTGAAAACCATTATCAATCGCCTGCAATGCAGCCAGCGCAGCCACAATCGTTTTCCCGCTGCCAACATCACCTTGCAATAGACGTTGCATTGGATAAGCGATTGCCAAATCACGGCTGATTTCCTCATACACTTTGAACTGCGATGAAGTCAATTCAAAGCCAAGCTGTGCCAGTAACTGGTTCGTCAATCTATTCTTTTGTTGCAGTACCGGTGCACTGCGGCTTCTTCGCTGTCGGTAATGTAAGCGCATCGATAACTGCTGCGCCAGCAATTCATCGAACTTGATGCGCCGCCATGCTGGATGTGTCCGTGTTTGTAAAGCCTCGATCGATTCTTCCGGGGACGGACGATGCAAGCACAGTACACTATCGCTAAAACCTTGCAGTCGATATTTCCGGATGATTTTCTCAGGTACAGTTTCGGTCAGCGCTTGCACCGTTTGCGCATCCTGCAATCCCTGCCTGATTATTTTCGCTAAAATATTTTGCGTCAAACCCGCCGTGGTGGCATAAACCGGCGTCATCGAATCCGCCAGCGATTCCCCTTCCCGCACGATACGGCATTTCGGATGCACCATTTCGATGCCAAAGAAACCGCCACGAATTTCGCCCAGCAGCCGTACACGCTTACCCACCGCGTAGGTCTTAATCTGGCTGCCGTAGAAATTCAGAAAACGCATGACCAAAATTCCACTACCGTCTTCAACTTGGCAAACCAATTGTCGCCTAGGTCGGACAACCACTTCGTTATTAACGATCACGCCTTCAATCTGTACTGTTTGCCCTTGTGGCGCATCACCGATCGGAAACAAATGCGTTTCATCTTCATACCGGATCGGTAAGTGCAAAATCAGATCTAATGCACTATGGATACCTAAACGGGATAATTTTTCTTGCACACTGGCACTAACAGGCAATGCCTTTTATTCCTGCAATACCATGACCCCATCCATTTCTACCAACGCACCGCGCGGCAGAGCTTTGACACCGATTGCCGCACGCGCAGGATAGGGCTGTACAAAATGGCTAGCCATGATTTCATTGACTAATGCAAAATTGTCGAGATCAATTAGAAAAATATTTAATTTCACAATATCGTTCAAACTACCGCCGCTCGCTTTCGCCACCGCTTTCAGATTAGAAAACACCTGCTGGATCTGTGCTTCGATCCCATCCACCATTTGCATACTGAGCGGATCCAATCCGATCTGACCCGATAGATAAATGGTACCCCCTCCGCTGACCCGGATTGCTTGAGAATAGGTGCCGATGGCTTGTGGTGCATCCACAGTGTGGATTATTTGCTTAGTCATTATTTCTCCCTATGAATTGATTCGATATTTTTTGATATAGTTGGCACTATTGCATAACCTTTATCGCACTATTACGTTATGATGCAGCGAACTTTGGTACATTTCAACCACGAAAGAATATTATTAGAACTTATATTTAAGTTATTCACATTATGCAAAAACTGATTATCCAAGGTGGTGCACCACTGCACGGTGAAATCACCATTTCGGGGGCAAAGAATGCTGCGCTGCCCGTCTTATGTGCTGCACTTCTAACCGAGGAATCTTTAAAAATAAAGAATGTACCGGCGCTTCAGGATATTATCACCATGCTCTCACTGCTCAAACAAATGGGAACAAATGTTTCTGCACCGCATGCTTCGGAAATAACGTTATCAGCAGCCACATTGACTCATCTTGTCGCCCCTTATGAAATGGTTAAAACCATGCGCGCAGCTATTCTGATATTGGGACCTTTGCTCGCCCGCGCAGGAGAAGCCAATATTTCATTACCTGGCGGCTGTGCGATCGGTCTACGACCCGTCGATCAGCATATCAAAGGCCTGCAAATGATGGGCGCCGAAATCCATATCAAACACGGCTATATTCATGCTGTGGCAAAGAAACTACATGGCGCACGCATTGTACTTGACATCATTACCGTCACTGGAACAGAAAACCTGATGATGGCTGCAACCTTGGCGGAAGGCACAACAATAATTGAAAATGCTGCCCGTGAGCCAGAAGTCATCGATCTGGCCAATTGCCTCATCGCTATGGGTGCAAAAATTCATGGTGCAGGCACCGATATCATTACCATAGAAGGCGTACCATCACTGCATGGCGCTGAACACACAGTCATGCCTGATCGAATAGAAACTGGAACTTTCTTGGTCGCGGCCACAGCCGCCGGCGGTGAAGTTCTTTTAAAAGAAACAGATGCCCATTTGCTCGATGCGGTTCTGGACAAACTCACCGAAGCAGGCGCCCATATTGATTCTAATGAAAACTGGATCCATTTAAAAATGGATACCAAACCAAAATCAATCAATATACGCACCGCTCCCTATCCAGCCTTCCCGACCGATATGCAAGCACAATTTATGTCATTGAATTGCGTTGCTTCTGGAACATCCATTGTCACTGAAACAATTTTTGAAAACCGTTTAATGCATGTGCAAGAATTAATACGCATGAATGCCAATATCGAAGTTGAAGGCAATGCAGCCATTGTCCACGGCATTCCCCGGCTTGATGGCGCTCGTGTCATGGCGACCGATTTACGCGCATCAGCCAGTCTCGTGATCGCTGGTTTAGTAGCACAGGGAGAAACCGTCATTGATCGTATCTACCACCTAGATCGTGGCTATGAAAATATCGAGGGAAAATTATCGGCTCTGGGTGCGCAAATCCAACGCACTCAATCTCAATAAACCATAAAAAAGCCTTTGCAATTGCAAAGGCTTTTTAACTAATAGCAAAAAAACTAAACCATGCGATAGTCAATTCGCACTATAGTTTCTGCTGTTTGTAGCTAACAATAACCGTAGCAATTTTCTTGTTCAATCCCATCACAGGAACAACCAGTATCTTTTTACCATCAACATCTGATTTAACAGTGATTTTCTGCAGACTCAGAATCTCTCTAGGAAATAATTCCGCACCATTGGACTCTTCCAACCGTTTGTCCGTTGAAACCAACAGTTTTCCATCATCATCTATTAATACAACACGCTCGGTATCCTTCATTTTGACGATTTCATTCAAATACTGGTCTATTTGATCAATATTATTGCGAATTAACTCACCGCGAACTGCCCAGGACAAAATCTGCCCAAAACGCTCTTCTTCTTTGATATATTGCTTATCAGCATACTCACGAGCTTGCTGTGTAATCAGCACACGCTCTTGCTCAAGCTTCTTGACCATGTCAGATTCTAATTTACTGACAGCAATAAACTTCCAAGCAAAAATAACGACAATGATCCCAACCAACACCACTGCATACTTGCCTGGAAACTGCCTGGTCGGAGCTTTAGCCAACCACTCAAACTTGGCGCTTAATAGTGAAAAAAAGTTATCAACTTGCGATTGTTGGCTCTGATTTTGCTTGTTGCTGGCTGTCATGGATAACTCCTTGTGTTATTGGTAGCGAGGAAATACAAATTATCCACTAATCCTTAAGGAAGTAAAAGCAGCGCGCGCAATTAACTAGTAGTTTTACGCATGATTTGCTATTTTTGCATCAGAACTACAACACATACCACATACGTATATCCTTATCTCACAAGATAACTCACCTTGTATTTTGTTCTATAATAAACACTTCCTAGCATTATGCACAAAAAAAACAAGGAATTTCAGCAACATAATGGACAATAACCCTACAGCAAAAAAAGAAAACCACAAAAATACATGGTCTGGACGTTTCAACGAACCCGTCTCAGCGCTTGTAGAACGCTATACTGCTTCTGTTGATTTTGATCAACGTCTCGCCGAATATGATATCCAGGGATCGCTAGCTCATGCACAAATGCTTGCAGAGCAAGGAATTATCAGCAACGAGGATTTTACGGCCATTCAGCAAGGGTTATATCAAATCCGCGATGAAATCAGACTGCATCAATTCACATGGCTACAAGAACTTGAGGATGTTCATTTAAATATTGAGAAACGTCTAACAGCTTTAGTCGGCGATGCTGGCAAACGATTGCACACCGGGCGGTCCCGCAATGATCAGGTCGCTACCGACATTCGTTTATTTTTACGCACTGCCATTGATGAAATCGTCAACCTGATTAAAGCTATGCAACTTGCTCTGCTAAATTTAGCGGAACAACATATTCACACAATCATGCCTGGATTTACACATCTTCAAGTTGCACAACCTGTATCCTTCGGCCATCATCTGATGGCTTATTTTGAGATGTTAAAACGCGATTTAGAGCGATTGAGCGATTGCAGAAAGCGCGTGAATCAGTCACCACTAGGCGCAGCTGCATTGGCCGGCACTAGCTATCCAATCAAACGCGAACGAGTGGCGCAATTGCTGAGTTTTGATGGCGTTTGCCAAAATTCCCTGGATGCAGTATCAGACCGGGATTTTGCTATCGAATTCTGTGCCTGCGCTGCGTTGATCATGACGCATCTATCGCGGATGTCGGAAGAATTCATTTTATGGATGAATCCTGCTTTTGGTTTTATCCAACTTGCTGACCGATTTTGTACCGGATCGTCCATTATGCCGCAAAAAAAGAACCCTGATGTACCGGAACTGGTGCGCGGCAAAACTGGCCGAGTCAACGGTCATTTGGTAGCGCTACTAACATTGATGAAAGCCCAGCCGCTTGCTTATAACAAGGACAATCAGGAAGACAAAGTGCCACTGTTTGATACAGTCGATACCTTGACAGATACCCTGCGGATTTATGCCGATATGCTCAGTGGCGTGCAAGTAAATCAACAAGCAATGCGTCAATCGGTTTTGCGCGGTTATGCAACAGCCACAGATCTGGCTGATTACTTGACTAAAAAAGGCATTCCTTTCCGCGATGCGCACGAAATCGTGGCAAAGGCAGTGCAATTTGCGGAACAAAAAGGTTGTGATCTCAGCGATCTTGAGCTCAGTGAGTTACAAAAATTTTCTCCACAGATTGAATCCGATATTTTTGCTGTCTTGACGCCTGAAGGTTCGATGCAAAGCCGAAAACACACTGGTGGCACAGCGCCCGAACAAGTACAGGCAGCCATTCAGAAAGCCAAAGAATGGTTAACTGCAGAAAATTTAAAGCATGCAACCATGGCATGAAATTAGCAAGCAAATCTCTGCTGCCACTGATAGCTTCTTCGAAGTTAAACAGACCCACTCCATCGGCGGTGGCTGCATCAGTCAGGCTTATTGTATTACAGACGGAATACAACGCTATTTTGTCAAACTAAATACTTCTGGGAATTTGGCCATGTTCGAGGCCGAGGCCGCGGGCCTCATGGAAATTCACCACTCACACACATTGCGTGTTCCAGTGCCTGTTTGTTTTGGACAAGATACTCATGCAGCATGGCTCATTTTGGAATATCTGGATATTAATAATGGCAAACGTGGCAAGGCATCTGATTTGGGCCAACAACTCGCTGCTATGCATCGTACGACTTGTAGCCAATTTGGCTGGATTCGCGATAATACAATTGGACAAAATCCGCAAATAAACACGATTTCTTCAGATTGGGTCGAATTCTGGCGAATGCACCGTTTAGGGAATCAGCTCGATTTAGCTAAAAACAATGGATTTAATGGAAAACTGCAACAGCTTGGTGAGCAATTACTGGTGAATCTGGAGCAATTTTTTCCAGATACTCCGCCATCATCTTCACTATTGCACGGCGATCTTTGGAGTGGCAATTATGCTTATGATGAAACAGGAAGACCGGCGTTATTTGATCCCGCGGTTTATTTCGGCGACCGTGAAACCGATATTGCCATGACTGAACTTTTTGGTGGGTTTTCAGCTGATTTTTATTCTGCTTACCGCTGTGACTATCCTTTGGATTCCGGTTATAATATCAGGAAAGTAGTTTATAACCTGTATCATGTTCTGAATCATTTAAACCTGTTTGGTGGGGGCTATTACTACCAAGCTGAACAGATGATGAGTAAATTACTTGCAGAAATTCGCTAATAAGTTCTGAATCACGTTGCTCGTTCAAACGACATACAAAAGCCATCTTACTGTTCCAATGAACTATTCAAATTACTATAACCACTCATGACCAAGTATGTCTTTGTGACAGGCGGCGTTGTTTCTTCCTTAGGCAAAGGAATTGCTGCTGCATCTCTCGCCGCACTGCTTGAGTCGCGTGGACTTAAAGTGACAATGCTTAAACTGGATCCCTATATCAATGTGGACCCCGGAACCATGAGCCCGTTCCAGCATGGTGAAGTGTTCGTGACTGAGGATGGCGCCGAAACAGATCTTGATCTGGGTCATTATGAGCGTTTTATTACTACCCGAATGACTCGGCATAATAACTTTACTACCGGTCAAATCTACGAAAGTGTCATCCGCAAGGAAAGGCGTGGCGATTATCTCGGAGGCACCGTTCAGGTTATTCCGCATATTACGGATGAAATTAAGCGCTATATACAAGCTGGCGTGGGTAACGCGCAAATTGCGATTATTGAAATTGGCGGCACGGTCGGTGATATCGAATCACTCCCTTTTCTGGAAGCCATCAGGCAAATGGCCGTACAGAATCCGCGCACGGATACCTGCTTCATCCACCTTACCTTATTGCCCTATATCGGTTCGGCCGGAGAGCTAAAAACCAAACCAACTCAACATTCAGTCAAGGAGCTACGTGAAATTGGAATCCAGCCGGATGTTTTGCTGTGCCGTTCAGACCGTGAATTACCTGAGGAGGAGCGCCGAAAAATAGCGCTCTTTACCAATGTTCAGGAAGAAGCAGTTATATCAGCCATTGATGTGGATAGCATCTATAAAATTCCGGGGTTACTGCATGCGCAGATGCTGGATGGAATTATCTGCCATAAATTGAATATCCTGGCCAAACCTGCAGATCTGAGTGTCTGGAATAAATTGGTTTATGCACTCGAGCATCCCAAACACACGATTACTATTGCCATCGTAGGTAAGTATGTTGATTTAACTGAATCTTATAAATCATTATCTGAAGCTTTGATTCATGCCGGCATCCATACTAACAGCAGGATTAACATCAATTACGTTGATTCTGAGAATATTGAAACGGAAGGCACCCATAGTCTGAGCGAAATGGATGCAATCCTGGTTCCGGGCGGATTTGGCAAGCGCGGTGTCGAAGGTAAAATAATGGCCATCAACTTTGCCCGAACCAATCGCATACCGTACTTGGGGATTTGTTTAGGCATGCAACTAGCCGTGGTTGAATATGCACGCAACAAAACCGGCATGAAAGTTGCTCACAGCACTGAATTCAATCCCGACACACCATTTCCGGTTATCGGACTGATTACCGAATGGCGAACTCGGGATGGACAAATTGAAACACGCGATGAAAATTCCGATATTGGTGGCAGTATGCGGTTGGGAGGGCAAGAATGTATTTTGAAGAAAGATACCCTCGCCTGGAAAACCTATGGAACTGATACAATCATTGAGCGTCACCGCCATCGCTATGAAGTTAATAATCTTTATATCCCTAGATTAGAAAAAGCAGGACTTTGCATTAGCGGCTTCTCAAAGGAAGAGAATCTGTGCGAAATGATAGAGCTGCCTGAATCTGAACATCCTTGGTTCTTGGGTTGTCAGTTTCATCCGGAATTTACTTCCACGCCACGGCTGGGGCATGCGCTATTCAAGTCTTATGTGCAGGCAGCAATCCAATTTTCTGGCAAGCATCAACTTGCTGGGGATGAAAAAATTCACGCAGTACGCAACAGCTGACGGAGCACGAAAACCTTACAATCCAACAACAAAAGATAATCAAAATTATCTATATACATAATTGTATGTTGTAGTAGAAATCACAAAATCACCACCCACTAGTTAATTTAACAGTAAACACAAACAACAGGAAAATGCAGCATGAGTGCAATTGTAGATATCATCGCCCGTGAGATTTTGGATTCTCGCGGCAATCCAACTATTGAAGCAGATGTAATGCTGGAATCCGGAGCTTTAGGCCGTGCCTCAGTTCCTTCCGGCGCATCTGTTGGAACCAAAGAAGCAGTGGAACTGCGCGATGGTGATGCACAACGCTACTCCGGGAAAGGTGTTCTTAAAGCAGTAGAAAATGTTAACACCGAAATCTCCGAGGCATTAATGGGCTTGGATGCCGTCGATCAAAGCTTCATTGATCAATCCTTAATTGATCTAGACGGATCCGAAAACAAATCCAGACTGGGTGCTAACGCAATTCTGGCAGTATCGCTCGCGGTTTCCAAAGCAGCAGCCGAGGAGTCAGGATTGCCGCTATATCGCTATTTGGGAGGGGCTGCTTCAATGTCAATGCCCGTTCCGTTAATGAACTTAATTAATGGCGGCGCGCATGCCAACAATAATATTGACATGCAAGAATTTATGATTATGCCGCTGGGAATCTCAAATTTTCATGATGCCATCCGATGTGGTGCCGAGGTTTTCGGCACGCTCAAAAAACTTATCAACAATAAAAACATGCCTACTACAGTGGGCGACGAAGGTGGATTCGCGCCTAACCTGGAAAACAATGAAGCGGCTTTGCAATTAATCGTAGAAGCCATTGATCAGGCAGGTTATCAACCTGGAAAAGATATTGCAATTGGTATTGATTGCGCCAGCTCAGAATTTTTTCATGATGGCAAATACCATCTATCTTCTGATGGCTTGCATCTGACATCAGCCCAATTCGTTGATTATTTGGCATCTTGGGTGGATAAATATCCCATTATCAGTATCGAGGATGGCATGAGCGAGCATGATTGGGATGGATGGAAGTTACTAACTAGAAAATTGGGTGATTCAATTCAATTGGTCGGCGATGATATCTTTGTCACCAATGCAAAAATCCTGCAGGAAGGCATCAAGCAGGGCATTGCTAATTCTATCTTAATCAAAGTGAATCAGATTGGCACATTAACCGAAACATTCTCGGCCATTGAAATGGCGAAATGTGCGGGTTACACCGCTGTCATCTCACATCGTTCAGGAGAAACTGAAGACACCACCATCGCCGACATCGTAGTAGCAGCCAATGCGTTACAAATCAAAACCGGCTCACTATCTAGATCCGACCGCCTTGCCAAATACAATCAACTATTACGAATTGAAGAAGATTTAGGGGATACAGTAAGATATGCTGGTCGGAGCGCATTTTATCAACTTAAATAATGAAGCTACTGAGTTTCACACTACTAACGCTAGTCGTCGCAATGCAATATCCATTATGGCTGGGCAAAGCAAGCTGGTTGAGAGTTTGGCAAGTAGATCAAGAAGTTGCCACGGCACGTAAAAATAATGTGCTATTACAGAATCGTAATAACAAGTTAGAAGCTGAAGTAAATGATCTAAAACAAGGACTTGAAGCAATCGAGGAACGCGCCCGTAGCGATTTAGGCATGGTCAAGGAAGGGGAAATACTTTTCCAGATTGTTAGAAATGCACGGCCTCAAAATTCCCAGTCAGATATTGCACAATAAAATCCGCCCGAACTCCTGAACGAACTGAACACCCAATACTCTTTATAATCGAATGATCGCTATCTGGATTTTTATCAATTATCCGATTCAGCCTTAACTTAAATAAAACTTGCTTGAAAAAAGACACACAATTCACATATTACTTCTGATCCTTTCAGACTAAATCTTATCGTGGAGCAAAAATAATGAAAAGAGTTTTTCTCTTTATAATTACTAACTTAGCCATAATTGCCGTTCTTAGCATTACCTTACGACTGTTCGGATTTGAAAGAATATTGGACGAACAGGGTACGAATCTGGATATTAATTCATTGTTATTGTTTGCAGCTGTATTCGGATTTGGTGGCTCGTTCATGTCGCTTGCCATGTCAAAATGGACGGCTAAGCGTTTCACTGGCGCACAAGTCATAGAAATGCCACGAAACGCACAAGAACATTGGTTAGTGGCTACCGTGCAGCGACAAGCAAAGATTGCAGGTATTGGTATGCCAGAGGTAGCCATTTATGCAGCGCCGGATGTCAATGCGTTTGCCACCGGAATGTCAAAAAATGCCGCATTGGTTGCCGTGAGCACTGGATTATTAAGTAACATGAGCCAAGATGAAGCTGAAGCAGTGCTGGCCCATGAAGTCAGTCATATCGCAAATGGTGACATGGTTACTTTGGCGCTGATACAAGGCGTCGTCAACACATTTGTAATCTTTCTGTCACGCGTCATCGGACATACGATAGATCGCGCCGTATTCAAAACGCAAGAAGGTCACGGACCCGCTTTCTGGGTTACGACTATTATTGCTGAAATTGTTCTGGGTGTTCTGGCCAGTATCATTGTCATGTGGTTTAGTCGCCAACGCGAGTTTCGTGCCGATGCAGGCGGAGCCAATCTAGCGGGAAAAGAAAAAATGATTGCTGCACTTCGACGATTACAATTAACTCACAAGCATGCTCATTTACCTGATCAGCTAGCTGCTTTTGGTATTTCCGGAAGCAGAAATGGATTGACGAGGTTATTTATGTCGCATCCACCACTGGAAGAAAGAATTGCGGCACTTGAAACACAACAACGCTAGACTTTGACATTAGCAGACAATGAGAAACGCCACGCAAACCGCATGGCGTTTTGTCTTATATAAGAAATCTCTTATAAAACTAGTTGCACTGTAAAAAAATTAATAAGAAGTTTCTCTCGAAAAATCTTCCCAGATATATGGCGGATTTACTGAAGGTTTTAATGGCATCCAGAAGGTTGCCACATCCAATGCTCCAACGAGTGTACGACCCACCGTATGCATGAGACCCATTGCCAGTCCAACGGTGACACCATAAATCGGGCCATCTTTCTGTCCCGTCAGCACAATATTCTTTGGTAATTCTACCCACCCAGTAGTCACGTTAGCTATTCCACTTACAAATCTCTCGCCCGAAGTGTTGAAGTTGCTGCCAGAAGCAACCGCCTGAGACGAGAGAACAAAAGAAATCGCAAGTACCAAAGATAATTTAACAATACTTCTCATCACCCCCCCTTATACAGTTTTTAGAATTAACTGAATTTTGCCTTTGATGGAAACAAGCAAGAATTCCCTAGCAGTTTACCCTTTTGGAATTAATCATACAAATCAAGCTGCAAATATACTGTGATCTATCAGTTTTATACGACTAACGTTGAGTCTCTGTAAATCTCACAGAACAAATCTGCTATGTATACGGATCACCTACAAACATGATTGAGTTTGCAATACACGGCAACCCAATAATTTCTAAAAAAAACAAGCTGAATGTCGATAACTATGTTCCTAGAAAAATTAGTAGCCAACTAATTTACTGATCATACTCAGATTATGTCATTGAAAGGACACCGTAGCATGGAAGGACTTATTGTTGAACCATCCAGAACTTATCAGAAACTTTTGTCATCTGCTATCGAACTAGGTGGATTGGAAACAAAACAAGTTTCAACTGGTAGTGAAGCACTAATGTTGTTGAGAAATCAACCGTTTGACTTGGTATTTATCGCGATGCATTTACAAGATATGAATGCCTCCAAGTTTTCATCTCATCTTCGGGCGGACTCGCATACCTGTCAAATACCTGTGGTTATGATAACTTCAAATGAAGACAAAGAATTATTGGACGAAGCATTTTCGGCAGGTGTAACAGAAATATTTGCCAAGCATGAGCTCGATAAAATCACAAGTTATGCGGCACGATTTTCCAAGAAAAAATGCAGCAAGACAATCTCTGGACATATTCTATATATAGAAGACAGTCAAGCAACTGCTAATCAAACATTGACCATACTCCGAGACAATGGATACACCGTTGACCATTTCACTAGCGGTGAAGAAGGTATGTTAGCATTTCATAAAAATGTGTATGATTTAGTGCTCACTGACATGCTGCTGAAAGGAAAATTAAACGGTCGCGGTATTGTAAAAGCCATCAAACAACATGAGAATCAGAACAAAAATCACATCCCTTTATTAATATTCTCAGTTCTTGACGATGTTGCACACAAAGTGGAATTGCTGCGTTTAGGAGCAAATGATTATGTAACCAAACCACTCATTCAAGAAGAACTACTTGCCAGGATTAATAATCTGATTACCGGCAAGAAACTACTAGACAAGTCAATTGCACAACAAAATATGCTACAAGAAATAGCAATGAAAGACCCATTAACCGGTCTGTACAATCGCTATTTCTTGTTGGAGGCCGCAGCATCAAAAATACGTGATGCAACACGGCATAATATTCCATGTAGTTTAATCATTATTAATACAGATCATCCCAGATTAATCAATGAGAATTATGATCATTCACGGAGTGATACTATTCTAAAAGACATAGCTTCACTCCTTAAAAAATCTATTCGCAGAGAAGATATCGCTGCCAGATTTGATGGAGAAGAGCTTGTGCTTTTGTTATCTCATTGCAACATCGAAGATGCAACGATCATCGCAGAAAAGATTCGCAAATCAATTGAAAATTTGCAGCTAAACAGTTTAAATACGACTGTAAGTATTGGCATTACGGAAACCCATCGTGAATTTACTTTAGATTTCTTAGATTTACTCAGAACCGCTAGGGAAGCTCTTCATCTTGCCCAATTAAATGGAGGTAATGAGGTAGTTGCTCGTACCATTCGCCAATAACTCGCGCCTATAGCTATTAACACGCTCTGTTGCGGTTTACTGCTACCGGAAACTTATCTAAGACAAAAAAAGACATTAGGAATGTAAAATCGCATACTAACGTTACAATGCAAATACACTGTAATAGCGACAAACAGGCAAAGCCACAAAAAACCGATTCATACCAATGGTTTTTCTGAATATCTGAAAGACTTATTTCTTAAGTGCTTCCAGCTGCTCTTTCAAGGCTTTAATTTCCTCTTCTGCCCGAATTTGTGGAGTAATATCGTACTGTACTCCGAGGAAATAGAGGAGGTTTCCATTTGAGTCAAAAAGCGGAGACATCAGTAGGTGATTATAAAACAATTCGCCATTCTTGCGATAGTTTCGCAGTACCACTTCCACGGATTCTTTATTTTTTATGGCTTCCCGGAGTTGATTAACAGCTGTTTGATCACGTTCATTTCCCTGCAAGAAACGGCAATTCTTTCCTACGGTCTCCTCCAATGTATAACCTGTTATGGCTTCAAATGCCTTATTGACATATACCAAAGGCAAATCCTCTTGATCAGGATCAGCCAACGATACTCCATTGACACATGAATCAAGAATCTTGGACAATACTTGTGGAATTAATCCAGGGTCTTTTTCAACGATAAAATCCATGATTTTCTCTCCAGGTTTATCAGCTCTTGGCTAAATGCGCACATTGCGATGATTGATTAGTTTGAACCAGCTCCAGCTATATCAGACTCAATGAGTTTCTTGATGTTTTTTACGGTTCTCTCCGTTCCATCCTGAACCGCAATGCGCACCAGTTTTTCAAAGGGTCTTACATGAAGATCGAGACTTAACAGTTCAAAGGAAAACGTTATTTTGCTTTCAGTCTCATTGATTGATTCCATCAAATAATCGCATCGATAAGGATCGGATGTTCCTTTAAAGCAAATCCGTTTACCATTATCAAAAGCTTCAACTTTAAAAGTTGATTCCGAGCGATTACCTTGGTCCACACGTACTTGCCGACATACCGTTCCCAGTTGTATTGGACCTTCAGTCTGCTTTTCCAATTCCTTGACTTCTGGCGACCAACGAGGATAGTTAACAAGCAAGTCATTGCCAATAAAATTGAAAAGCTTATCTGCCGGGCATTGAATAGTTGTGCTGGCCTTGCCTATTACAGGATTATCTTTAAACAAACCAAGCATATCATATCTCCTGCGTAGTGTTTGCTAAACCAAGTAAGTATCGATACCTGCCAATAATAAATCATATTGAGCTTCTACGAGCTCTTTTATTGTCAGTGCTGGTATGCCTGTGATCAAGTTTCCTTCCGAAACCAACCACCCAACAGCATCCGCAGGTCCAATGCTTACGACGTAGCCTAATTCGTGATGTATGTAGGGTTCAAGTAGTCCAGGAAAGCCTGAATGTCGTAATATATTGCGCGCCACTAATTTTCCTTTACGAACGGCTGATTGTGCTGTCAGGGTATTTGATCCCAACGATTGATAGTGCGAGCAGTCACCGACTGCAAAAATGTTCTGCAAAGGCTTCTGATTAACTAGAACCTGCCCAAAGGCATTAGCCGTATAAGTTTTTTGCTGCTTCTTGCCCAGAAACAAAATTGATGCACTGGACGGCAATTCAAATTGCTTCTTTGTAATCTTTTCGGTTAGAAAAACCGCATCAGGGCGTTGCTCACTGTAATATGTATTAGGGTAAAAAGCAATATTCAAGTCACGCATTCGGGATTCAGCATAAGCCCCAAAACCATCGGGAAATTGCTCAAGCACATGTTCGCCCGAATGAATCAAGCGTAACTCTGCTTTACTTTTCACACGCACCAAAAACTGTTTAATCTCAAACAGAAACTGTATGCCCGTTGCACCGCCACCCACGACAGAAATCGATTGGTTCGAAGCATTGTTTTGATCAATAAATTTTCCTAATAAATCAGATCCATTGGTAGTAGTGAAATCATACAAACTTAATACATTTTTTGAATCCATAGCATCAGATGCGTTATTCTCGCACCCGGATGCTATAATCATATAATCAAATTTAAGAGCCGCTTCATCGAGAATTAATTGTTTGTTTTTTTGACAATTCTGCAATGTATTCTTATCAAAGTTGACTGATGCCAGCACATGTCGGCACCCGAAACGATTTTCCAGATCACTGAAAGAAAATAATAAATCTGTTAATGGATACCTGAATGTTTCATGCAAATGTGTAATCTTCAGATGCTGCGTTCTGGGATCTATGAGTGTGATATCTGTATCGGGAGCGAATTGCAAAAGATTTGTTAATGCCGCAAGCCCTGCGTATCCTCCGCCCACAATAACTACTTTCAGTTTTTTTTGTTTCACTATATTAAAAGGCAAAAAAGCCACAACATCTCCTTACCTGATGTTACTAGGGAACATGATTTATCTCGGTATCTTTAGTTTCAATCTAAGCAATTTTCAGGGATATTGCTGATCTTCGATACTACAGACTAGCACAAATATTACTTTGATAGCTTCAATTCGAAACTAATCACATTCACATAAAATCATCATGGAATAAGATTGATTTGCCAATTCTCTCTAGCCCATTGCCAGAAGGATGAAAGATCACCTTCGAGAATCTCCAGAGGGGGTTTTTGTCCCAAGAAATACAGCGCCTTGACTAGTTGCGGCAGTGCATTTGCGAGTTCTATTGGCTCAGCGTTTGTTTGTTTACTGAGCTTCTCACCCTCTGCATTAGTTACGACTGGAAGATGCATATATCGCGGCGTGCTATAACCTAATAATTGCTGGAGAAATATTTGGCGTGGCGTAGAATCTAAAAGATCTGCGCCACGTACGACATGCGTGATACTTTGCTCAGCATCATCGACTACAACCGCCAATTGATAGGCATAAACTCCGTCAGCTCGGCGTAGTACAAAATCGCCAATCTCCAGCTTGAGTTTTTGCGAATATGATCCCTTTAAGATATCTTGAAATTGAATTTGATTTTCATTGGTTTGAACACGCAGCGAATATGATTTACCCAATAAGGGAGGATTTTTCAAACACGTTCCGGGATAAATAGGCCCACTAAAACCAATAATGCTGGAATCAGCAATTTCTTTTCTTGAGCAGGTACATGGATAAGTTAAATTTTGGTTCTCTAGCGCATTAAGTGCTTCTTGATAAGCTTCGGAGCGTCGACTTTGAAAAATAATTGCTTCGTCCCATTCCATTCCTAGACTTTCTAACGCAAATAGAATTTCACTCGCAGCTCCCGGCACTTCACGCTGAGAATCAATATCTTCAATTCTAACTAGCCACTTACCTCGGTTGAATTTTGCATCGAGATAACTGCCCATAGCCGCAACTAGCGAACCAAAATGCAAAGGTCCAGTTGGTGATGGCGCAAACCGGCCACGATAATCTTTTTCTATCAACGAATGAGTACTCACAAGAGAAAGGTTGTTGAATTTATAAAATACTACACTACTACATTGCATCAGTATTACTGACTAAACTTATGAACTATAATTTAGCAATCAGAACAATTGATTTGTTTTTCTATTTCTTCTAAACGAAATTCTTTTAAGCTGGGTCATGCACATTCACATACTTGGAATTTGTGGCACTTTCATGGGGGGGATTGCAGCCATTGCGCGAGAATCCGGGCATAAGGTAACAGGCTGCGATCAAGATGTTTATCCGCCGATGAGTACACAGCTTGAGTCTCAAGGCATAGAATTAATATCAGGCTACTCAGCCGAACAAATCCAACTTCAGCCAGATATATTCGTAATTGGTAATGTAATTACCCGCGGAAATCCACTGATGGAAGAAATTCTTAATCGAAATTTACCTTACATTTCCGGCCCACAATGGTTATCAGAAAATATTCTGAGGCATCGCTGGGTACTTGCTGTCGCCGGAACACACGGCAAAACCACAACCAGCTCAATGCTGGCCTGGATATTAGATTACGCTGGATTAAACCCAGGTTTTTTGATTGGCGGAATTCCCGAGAACTTTGGCCTATCTGCAAGAATTGGAAATATTCCATCAGAACAGGCACAGGATTTCGAATCAAATTCTGCTGAAATTTCACCGTTTTTCGTTATTGAGGCAGATGAATATGACACGGCTTTCTTCGACAAGCGTTCTAAATTTGTTCATTATCATCCCAGAACTGCGATATTAAACAATATTGAATTTGATCATGCTGACATCTTTCCAGATCTTTCAGCCATCAAGCGTCAATTCCATCACTTTGTACGAATTATTCCCAATAACGGTTTGATCGTAGCCAATAGAAAAGATGAGAATATAAAACAAGTTCTGACACAAGGCCGCTGGACTCCAGTGGAGGAGTTTGGGGCTGAAGCTAGTTGGAATGCCCAATTGCTCGCAAACAATGAAATGGATATATATTGTGATCGGATCCATCAAGGACGGTTGCATTGGGATTTATTAGGCGAACACAACCGCATGAACGCTTTGGCAGCATTAATCGCTGCCAGACATGCTGGAGTACCCGTTGAAACAGGAATTACAGCATTGTCAGAATTCAAGAATGTTAAACGTCGCATGGAGATGTGCGGCACCGTCAACGGCATTACTGTTTATGATGATTTTGCACATCATCCTACCGCAATTCAAACAACGCTGAATGGTTTAAGAATCCACATTGGTCAAAAAAGAATCATTGCGGTACTCGAACCTCGCTCTAATACGATGAAAATGGGTGTTTGGAAAGATTATCTTGCGCACAGCCTGCAAGACGCTGATCATGTTTTTTGCTTCACACGTGATTCGCAATGGGCAAAATCAGCCCTTAGCACATTAAACGAGCGAGTCGATTACTGCGATGATTTAAATCAGTTAATACAAAATATCGTTGCCATTACAAAACCTGGGGATCATATCTTGATCATGAGTAATGGCAGCTTTGGTGGTATTCATGATAAGTTATTATCAGTCTTGCAAGAGAATCAGTGACACATTCTGGCACAAATGCTTGGAACAGGTTAGTGTAGAATGCTCACTCGCCCTCGAATTCACATAATGCAAAGACTCTATGTCCCAATTTCTCCAAGCGAGCTCTCCCCCCAACGCCTGGTAAATCAATCACGAAGCAGCATTCTACGACTTTTCCACCCATATCTTCTATAAGGCCTGCAGCCGCTTCTGCAGTCCCACCAGTTGCAATCAGGTCATCGATCAAAAGTATCTGATCTCCTGGTTGAATTGCATCTACGTGAATCTCAATACGGTCACTGCCATATTCCAATTGATAGTCTCTTCCCAGAGTTTCCGCAGGCAGTTTATTTTGTTTACGGATAGGGACAAAACCTTTACCTAATTGATAGGCAACCGGTGCGCCAATGATGAATCCACGTGACTCGATTCCGGCCACTTTATCAATTGTGACCGCATCATAACGATTAGCAATTTCCTGTATGGTTGTATACAACCCAAAAGGATCTTTTAATAGTGTTGTGATATCACGAAACATGATTCCATGTCGTGGATAATGAGGGATAGTGCGAATACGAGATTTAATGGGCATATTCGAATGATATTTATAAACAATATAATGAGCAAAATGCACACATTGCTAATGAAAAAGGCCTCAACCCTTTATAAGGTTGAGGCCTTTTGTTTTATATGCCTTTAATAGCTACACTAAGTCAAATCTTAGTGATCCATTGCAGCTTTCGCATCAAAGCTTGCAGGAGCTTTGAGCTGAGTCATCAGGTCATCATTCCATTTACCTTCAACGTTCATATGCAGCGCAGCGCCTAGCAATACAGCTTCAATCAGGTTATGACTGAGGTATACATACAGACCTGGTTGTTCAAATTGATAGGCTGCAGCAACTGCTGAACCGGCTGGAACAAACCAAGTTTCTTGGCTGGTAAGCGGTGTATCGCTGAATGAACCACCTACCCAGTACAGATCAGCATGACCACCAATCAAATGTGGATAAGAAGCGCGATTAGCTTGAGAATGGATAAACAGAACTTTCTCACCTACTTTAGCTTTCAGTGCATTGTCACCGGTAATCGCACCAACTGCACCGTTAAATACTACGTGAGTTGGAATGAGTCCTTTAGATACTTCTAACATGTCTGCCATACCTTCGGCTGGTGAGCCATAGGTTTTGAAGTTACCTTTATCGTCTTTTGGCAGATAGAAATCTTGTTCACCAATGTAAAAAGCTTTATCGTATTTATATGGTTTGCCTTTTGCGTCTTTCAGACCATCGCGCGGCAACACCATAATAGCTCCGTTCATGCCAGAGATAACATGAAATGGAATCATGGTTCCGCCAGGCGCACAATGGTATACAAATACGCCTGGTTTAACAGCTTTCCAGCGTACAACGACTTCTTCACCCGGTTGTACCAGTGTTAAACCAGCACCACCCAATGCGCCGGTTGCTGCATGGAAATCCACGTTATGAGCCAACGTGCTGGATTTTGGATTGGATAATGTCAATTCGACATAATCGCCTTCATGCACAATGATGAGTGGACCAGGGATACTGCCATTGAAAGTCATACCCCAAGCTTTCGCACCAGGAGCAATCTCTACGAGTTTTTCCTCGAAAGCCATTTTTATTTCAACAATCTTTGGTCCACCTTTAGCAACCTGGTCGTGCACAGGAACATTTGGCGGAGCCACCAGTTGTTGTTTTACACGTGGTAATTTAGAAATGTCTTGTGCTACCGCTACCTGAGTAGCAGCAAAACAAAGCAATCCCAGTCCCACAACCGCCTGAACAGCTTTAATCATATAACCCTCCATAAATGATGAACTTTGCGCTTTTTTTATGCGCCATTCTTAATTTGTTGAGACAATCTCAAATTGCTTCAACACTTTCCCTTTTCTGAATCACAAGAGTAAAGGGCAGCGTGGGAACTATACACTTTCTTCGTTGTACTGTCTATTTTTACGTGACGTAAACCACTGAAATCTTTTTAATAAAGTCACAATATGAATAGGGTATTTTCTCATTACATGAATGAAAAATAATTCTTTTATCCTTGTAATAATTTAATTTCTGCAGCAGCCAAATTATCTTGTGTACCTCTGAGTACAATAACGTCACCCGCTTCAAGTCGTGTCTCGCCAGTAGGCATTAATCCACGAATGTTTCGCCTTCTCACTGCAGTTACCTCAACAGCTAAGCCAACCAAATCAAGATCGCGCAAAGTTTTATTGATAGCCGCTGCGCCCGGAGTAATCATTATTGTGAGTAACCGTGGAAATATTTTCTCATGATCGTTTTCCGTCTCATCGGTCAATCCGTGATAGAAGCCACGCAATAAGCTGTATCGCTGCTCACGAATTTCTCGTATGCGGCGCAATATGCGCCCCGTCGAAATATCAACAAACATTAAAGCATGGGATGCCAGCATCAAGCTCCCTTCCATGATCTCTGCCACGACTTCCGTAGCACCCGCATCCTTCAATAAATCAATATCGGAATCATCACGGGTTCGAACGACAACAGACAGTTCTGGACGCAGTTCCTGCACATGTTTCAAAATCTTTAAGGTCGAAATGGTATTGGAGTAGCTCACAACCAATACTCTCGCACGCATCAACCCTGCTGCAATTAATACTTCACGACGCGCTGCATCGCCATAGACAACTGACTCCCCTGCACTGGTCGCTTCATGAATACGTTGCGGATCAAGGTCCAATGCAACAAACGGTATTGATTCTTGCTCGAAAATACGCGCTATGCTTTGCCCACTTCGCCCATAGCCGCATACAATGACATGATTTTGTGTCACCATGGTTTGTGTTGCGATGGATGTTATTTGCATAGCACGATGCATCCAATCCGAGCCGTAAAAGCGCTGAATCATTGGCTCACTATATTCAATCAGGAATGGTGCAACAAACATCGACAGCACCATCGCTGCCAAAACAGGCTGGAGAATTGAATTCTCCATTAATCCAACTGCACTCGCCTGCGCCAGCAAAATAAACCCAAATTCACCACCTTGCGCTAAACTTAACCCTGTTCTTATCGCCACATTGGACTCAGCACCGAATAAGCGCGACAAACCAGTAATCACGATAATTTTAAAAATAATGAGTGTTATCAGAATGACAAATACCCAGAAAAAATTCTCTATAAGCACCTGCATGTCCAGCAACATGCCAATAGTTACAAAAAACAAGCCTAATAATACATCTCGAAATGGTTTGATATCGTCTTCAACTTGATAGCGGTATTCCGTCTCGGAAATCAACATGCCCGCAAGGAATGCACCCAAAGCCAGTGACAAGCCAGCCGATTCCGTCATCCACGCCAGCCCAAGAGTAATCAACAATACATTTAAAACAAACAGCTCCGAAGATTTCTGCCTAGCAACTAAATGAAACCATGGACGCATGAGCTTTTGCCCAATGAATAAAATAAATGCCAATGCAATAACGATTTTCACAATTGCGATCGTCAGCATAGTACTAAAATCGTTGGTATCCGCATCAACTTCAACCCTCAATGCGGGTATGATAATGAGCAATGGAATGACCGCTAAATCCTGAAAAAGTAATACACCTATTATTTGCCTTCCATGTGATGTATTAAGTTCAGCCCGTTCAGCCAGCATTTTGCTTACGATGGCAGTGGATGACATGGCTAAAGCCCCTCCGAGCACCAATCCAATGCGCCAATCCATTTGCAGCAACCACGCAATCACGATAACCACCAAAATCGTGATTACCACTTGCGCCGTTCCAAAGCCAAACACAATTCGCTTCATGGCAATAAGTTTAGTCAAACTAAATTCCAGGCCAATACTAAACATCAGAAAGACCACACCAAATTCAGCCAGATGACGCGTTTCTTCGTTATCCGAAATCCACCCTAAAGCATGTGGCCCAATACTGACACCTGCCAACAAATAACCTAGCATTGGAGGTAAGCGCAATAGTCGAAAAACGACCACGGCCAGAACTGCGATAGCCAATAAAATCAGAACCGGTTGCAGCGGATTAACCATGACAAGCAAATAGCATCAGGAAATATATGAAAAACATAAGATACTTGAGGATCGGACTGATCACAATCTATTTAATCCATAATGCTATAATGGCTCTGGTTCAATAATTCAAAGCAAAATGCCAGTACCTCATCTTTCCACAGCCCTGCGCGGTCCGATTCTTGACCTCGAAAACCGTATCATTAATGCCATGCCAACCATTGAACACTGGATAAGGGGAAAATGGCGCGAATACGCAGTGCCGTTTTATTGTTCTGTTGATTTACGTAACAGTGGCTTTAAATTAGCACCGGTTGATACTAATTTATTTCCCGGCGGGTTTAACAATTTAAATCCGGAGTTCATTCCTTTATGCGTGCAAGCGATGATGAACGCTATCGACAAGATATGTCCGGACACGCATAGTTTATTGTTGATCCCAGAAAATCACACACGCAATATTTTTTATCTGCAAAATATTGCCACCTTACAAAATATCATGCAGCGAGCCGGATTGAATGTACGTATCGGCACCTTATTGCCGGAAGTCACTACTGCAACTAGCATTGATCTTCCAGATGGACAATCTATTAAGCTTGAACCGATTGCGCGCACAAACAACAAGTTAGGTTTAGAAAATTTTGAACCCTGCGCTGTGCTACTTAACAATGATCTATCAACTGGCATTCCTGAAATTTTACAAAATTTGAATCAAATCGTGATTCCACCTTTACACGCCGGTTGGGCAACACGCCTTAAATCTAACCACTTTTCCGCTTATGATCGTATTGCGCTTGAATTTGCAGAATTAATTGGTATTGACCCTTGGTTAATCAACCCCCGCTTTAATTCATGCGGAGAAATTAATTTTCATGAAAAACAAGGAGAAGAATGTGTAGCAGCCGCTATTGATCGAATTCTCTCGGTGATCAAGAAGAAATATCAACAGTATGGTGTCAAGGAAGATCCATTTGTCATTGTCAAAGCTGACTCAGGAACCTACGGAATGGGAATCATGACCGTAAAAGACGGTTCGGATATTTATAAACTCAACCGCAAGCAGCGCAACAAAATGGCTGTAGTGAAAGAAGGATTACCGGTCTCCCATGTACTGGTGCAGGAAGGTGTTTATACCTTTGAAACGATCAATCATGCGGTAGCGGAGCCAGTCATCTACATGATTGATCGCCACGTCGTCGGCGGTTTTTATCGCGTTCATACCGGGCGCGGCATGGATGAAAACTTAAATGCTCCCGGTATGCATTTTGTGCCGCTGGCATTTGAAACCACCTGCCTGGAACCGAACGCATCCCAGTCAAACATTATTCCAAATCGGTTTTATGCCTATGGTGTTGTGGCGCGTTTGGCACTACTAGCCGCCGCATTAGAATTGCAACAAACCGATTCCTCTGATGCAAAATTAAATTCCGCATAAACTTTGCCATGAAGCTTGCCTTTATCATCGATCAGTTGGATTCCATTAAAACTGATAAGGACACGAGCTATGCCTTGATCTGTGAGGCCATTGCTAGAAACCACCAGATATCCGTACTTTATCAACATGACATTGCATTGATCAATCATTTTGTCACAGGCTTCGCACGCGTGTTGTCACTCACGAATCCAACAACATCGGATGGGCATTGGTACAAAATTAGTGATATTTCGGCAACTCCTTTGTGCGAATTCGATGCTGTATTAATGCGCAAAGATCCGCCATTTGATATGGAATATGTTTACAGCACGTACTTGCTGGAATTAGCTGAAACTCAGGGCGCTTGGGTAATTAACAGCCCCAGCAGTGTCCGCGATTACAACGAAAAGCTTGCCATTACTAAATTTCCACAATTTGTCACGCCTACATTAGTAACCAGTCAGGCGCATTTAATTAGAGAATTTCTTAGTATCTATCAAGACATTATCTTAAAGCCACTGGATGGTATGGGAGGTGCCAATGTATTTCGCGTCCATCTTGAAGATTATAATATCAGCGTGATTCTCGAAATGCTGACTCACTATGGGACGCGAACCATCATGGTGCAACGCTTTATTCCTGAGATTGCTCAAGGCGACAAACGTATCCTACTCATTGCTGGCAAAGCGGTACCTTTTGCTTTAGCGCGCATTCCGAAACTCGGCGAAACACGTGGCAATCTCGCTGCGGGGGGTACGGGCAAAACACAACCACTCTCCGCTCGCGATAAGGAAATTGTAGAATCGCTAGGCCCGGAATTGGCTAAAAAAGGTTTAATGCTGGTTGGGTTGGACGTGATCGGAGACTATTTAACCGAGATTAACGTGACCAGCCCTACGGGAATGCAGGAAATCACACAGCAAACGGGATTTAATGTAGCAGCTATGATGCTGGATGCTATTGAAGAAAGCTTCGAATTGAGAAATACAAAAATAATTAATATGTAAAATATCTTTAACAAAACAAACTGCCTCACGATTATTCTCAGTTTCCACATTGATTTGAGGAACCGCCAATTCTCGTTACATTACTAAAATTCACTAGCACAAAACTGCATATCCAAAATAAAAATATTGCCTCGGTTAGACATCTGTCAGTAAAATCCCATTTCAACTCATTCAAAAATATCCAATCATCATGCGCCTCAATCCAGCCTTATATAAAACCGTATTGCTTGTCTGCTTGTTTTTTTCATCCCCCATTACGCACGCTAACAAAGTTGCCTGCTTTACAACCAATATGGGGCAATTTTGTATTGAACTTTTTGAAACGCAGACACCGATCACAACAACCAACTTTATTGACTACACTAATAGTGCGACCTACACAAATGGCATCTTTCATCGCAGCGTTCCTGATTTTGTCGTTCAAGGCGGCGGTTTTAAAATTATCTCTGGTACCGCTGGCGAATCGCTCACTGCTGTAAATACTTTTGCTCCGATCATCAATGAATTTAAAATCTCCAACACACGAGGAACCGTCGCCATGGCAAAACTTGGCAACGACCCCAACAGCGCAACCAGTCAATGGTTTGTTAATTTAAAGGACAATTCCCCGAACTTGGATAATCAAAATGGTGGCTTTACCGTATTTGGTCGCGTTATTTTTGATGGAATGAATGTCTTCGATGCTATTGAAAAACTCCCCATAAGAAGCTTTGGAGGCAGCTTCTCTGAAACGCCACTGAAAGATTATGATGGCTCTTCAGCTGTCTCGTTTAATAATTTGGTGCGGATAAATAATGTTGCACTCATTGATGTAACAAGCATTTTCAGTCAAGGAATTTTGAGTTTTGCAGTGGATATCGGGACGGGCAATGCACTGGAAGTCAGTTTACGGTTGATTCAAGATAGCCCTTCGATTGTATTTGAACTCGATCCAGACAGTGTAGTATCGCTGAATAATAAACCACTCAATATCGCCACATTCTCGAGCACAAGTGGTCAATTACGTATTCCATCAGCGATGATCAATGCATCTACCGTTATCAATAACGTACAAATGCAATTAACCAATGCAGAATCATTTCAATTTACATTAGTCAGTTACGAATAAAATTTCGATGTAACAAGGATATAATTCAAAGAAATAAATCCATCAATCAATCTGGAGTCCGGGCTTGTCAATGTGATGCACTGGAAAAACGATCGCTTGCTTTAATTTAATTATTTCGGGTTGATTGAGTGTTTCTTTTTGCAATAGATCTTGCGCAGCTTGATCCAGCAACCCGCGGTTGGATTGAAGTATATTGATTGCACGTTCCAGGGCTTGATCAACCAGTACGCGCACTGCAATATCTATCTTGTTGGCAGTTTCTTCGCTGTAGTTTCGACTTTGCGGCATAGGAACATTGGGCTGTAGAAATGCCGACTGTTCCCGATCATACGCAACATTACCCAAAGCCTCGCTCATGCCATAACGCAGCACCATGGCACGAGCAATATCAGTGGCACGCACCAGGTCATCCGCCGCACCAGTGGATATTTCGTCAAACACGATCTGCTCGGCTGCACGCCCACCCAATAGCACAGCCATTTTATTTTGCAGTTCCACGCGAGTCATCAGATAACGGTCTTCGGTCGGACGCTGAATGGTGTAGCCCAGCGCGCCGATACCTCGTGGAATGATGGAGACTTTGTGTACTTCGTCGGTACCTGGAAGCGCTAACGCCACCAACGTATGTCCAAGCTCATGAAACGCCACTACACGGCGTTCGTCGGGATTCAGCAAACGGTTACGTTTTTCCAATCCTGCCACGATGCGCTCAATGGCATTACTAAAATCTGCCATCGCAACAGATGACGCAGCTCGCCGAGTCGCTAATAAAGTTGCCTCGTTAATAAGGTTCGCCAGATCCGCGCCGGTAAACCCCGGTGTTAGCGCTGCAATTTCTTCAATCCTAACATCGTTATGCAATTTTACTTTTTTCGCATGTACATTAAGAATTTGTTCCCGTCCAATTTTATCTGGACGATCTACCAGCACTTGGCGATCAAATCGTCCGGCACGCAGTAATGCCGGATCAAGAATTTCCGGGCGATTGGTCGCTGCCAGCAGCACGATGCCACTGCTGGAATCGAAACCATCTAGCTCAGCCAACAACTGATTCAGGGTTTGTTCTTTTTCGTCATGACCGCCTCCCATGCCGTAAGCACCTCTTGCACGCCCCAACGCATCCAGTTCATCAATAAAAATTATCGCCGGCGCCATTTGTCTTGCCTGTTCAAACAAATCACGGACCCTGGCCGCGCCAATACCGACAAACATTTCTACAAATTCCGAGCCGGAAATGGAGAAAAAAGGTACACCCGCTTCACCCGCTACTGCACGTGCTAGCAAAGTTTTCCCAGTACCTGGCGGTCCCACTAGCAAAATACCTTTCGGCGCTCGTCCGCCTAAACGACCATAATCCACCGGATTCTTCAAGAAATTGATAATTTCGACCAATTCCTCCTTAGCTTCGTCGACTCCCGCCACATCATCGAAAGTCTCCTTGGTTTCCTTTTCTACAAACACTTTGGCGCGGCTTTTACCGATCGACATCAATCCGCCTCCCATGCCGCTTCCCATACGACGTATCACAAACAGCCAGATTCCGACGAAAATTGCTGTCGGCACAATCCAGGATAATAAATCGCGCAACCAGGTGCTTTGCACCACACCGGTATAGACCACATGATATTTATCCAGGATTTCAGCTAACTCAGGTTCCACTCGGGTAGTGACAAAATCCTTATAGCCATCCGCATGCTTTTCCTTTAATGTTCCGAAAATCTGGTTCTCGGTAATTGCAATCTCGGCTACCTGCCCCTTCTCCAAGAGATGCTGGAAACGACTATAGGGAATAGGCTCAACTTGAGTGTATTGCTTATATAAATTTTGCACTAACAGCAAAGACAATAGTGCCACAGTAAAAAACCAGAAATTAAGGCGTATGTTTTTGTCCATTGATTAATCCCGAAATTTGGTTAGAAAATTTATCCATCACACCGATGGAAGCAACGTTATAGGATAATGTAACTCTGCATAAGTTTCGGCACCGCAACCCGCCAATTCCAATGGCTAGGGCTAGGGCTAGGGCTAGAAACGCCAATCTAGTTGCAGGCCACCAATATTGATTTGCTCAGAAAACTGCCCAGAAAGAAAATCCCCAGTCACGCTCCTTCGACTGATCGAGGGGTTATCCATGAACAGATGCGCATACGCACCATGAATAAAAATATTATTCCGAACTGCATAAGTAAAGCCAGCGGTCAACCAATAGCGGTTGCTATCGGGAATTCGGGGCGATCTGTGTTGTGCATTGGGAACCGGCGTTTCATCATAAGCAAATCCCGTTCGCAGGATCCACTTATTGGTTGCGGAAAAATAATTAACCCCAAAAGCATAGCGCCACGTATCGTTCCATCTCAGGTTTTGTACATCATCGGATTGTGATGAAGAGAAATTTGTTCTGAGCTCTCGAACCAAGCTCCAATGCGTCCATAACGCATCGGCGGAAACTTCCCAGCGCGGATTGAGATAGTGCGAGAAACCGAACAAGACCGTGTCTGGCAGAGTCACCGAAGTAACCGCATGAGTGTCCACCAGAATATTACCTTGCGTCAATGCAATGGCTTTATCCGGTATCGTGAAATTCGCATCTCCTTTCACGTCATGGGCAATTCGAGAACGGTAACTGACACCGAATCGAGTATCAGGTGCCAACGTGTAAAATGCGCCAAAATTGTAACCAAAACCGACACTATCACCCTTGAGCGAGACATGTCCATCCGCAGTTTGCGGTGCAATTCCCTGGCTGAGGCATGGCAATGCTCCCTGCAATAAAAAGCATGCTGGTCCTAGATCAACTGCGTTAGTTAGCTTAGCCCGCAAGTACTGCACGTTAAAACCAGCACCTAGAGAAAATTTTTCGGTTACCTTGAACGACAAAGACGGGTTCAAATTAATAGTCAGAATTTCCGAATCAATGGCTTGGTAGCGTCCTTTCCAGTCCGAATCATAGCTATTGCGCATACCATAAGGTATATTAAATCCAAAACCGAAGGCTATTCGGTTTGACAATTCCTGCACGTAATAAAAATTTGGAATAAAAACCGATTGCGCAGAATCTCCGCCATTCCCACCCGTAAGCGGCGTGCCGCCCAATTGCGGACTCAATTGCGAAGAACTATTATGAAAAGTTGCAGACGGCGCGATATAGTAACTCGCAACCGAAATCAATTTACCACGCACCTGGCTCATCGCAGCCGGATTAAAGAACACCATACTGCCGTCACTCGTATTAGTGGGTGCACCGGAGAACGCCTGCCCCAATTCCTTGACACTGTGCTCCATCACAGCGATGCCGGCACCGGATACTGGCGCTGAAGCCACGAGTAAAATGAATCCAGCACGAGACAGAAACTTCTGACAAAATAAACTAGTTGCGATATATCTCGTTTTAATGAGTATGCTCCTGTAATTTTTTATCCAGCGTCTTACCCGGCATGTTGCAATATAGCAGCTAACTTTACTTAAAATAAATGTTAAGTATAATTTTTCGAGTATTAAATATATAAGAATCTTCTGGCTTCTAATGTGATGAATACTTTTTATCTTATACGCTATCAACGTCTTGGCATAGAAAATTGCACATTTTCTATCAGATTTCAAGTTGCTGAAAAGCTTTGTATATCTTTACCCCAAATTAACTATTGCAGATTCATTGGTAAACATTTAGAAACACCCCTACAATCTCCATAGTTCTCCCGTAAAAAGCCTTATTATATGGAGCCAAGATTCAATAATCGCAATGTGAATTCTCAACCTCCCTCCCCCAACCATTCTGGCTCATTACTGGCCGAACAAATCAAACTAGCTTACCAGCAAGCTCCTAAGGCGCTATTTGTCACATTGATTGTTGCTGCTATGTTGATTCTTATTTTTTGGGATCTAATCGAAAAGGACTGGCTTCTAGGCTGGCTGGCGGCAATTTATTCCCTCACTTTCGCAAGATTTCTGTTGGTCAGAGCCTATTTTCGCAAAAACCCATCCGTTGCCGAATCAGTAGTTTGGGGACATTGGTTTCATGTTAGCGTATTGTTAGCGGGGATACTATGGGGTTCCGCTGGAAGCATTTTTTTTGTTACCGACAGTGAAACCCATCAATTATTTCTGGCGTACTTACTGGGCGGCATAGTCGCAGGCGCAATGGCTACCTTATCGTCGTATAAAGGCGCCTTTTTAGCCTTTTCGATACCCGCTGTGCTTCCTTTCACCTATCAGGTCATCACGCATGAAAGCGATATTCAGATGATCATCGCGCTTACTTATTTACTGTTTGTATTCACTATGGGAAGAATTTCATTCCAACTACACCAAACAATCACAGATTCACTCAAATTTCGTTTTGATAACATTCAGCTGCTAAAACGCCTGATTCAAACCAAAAACCAACTGGAGCAACGAGTTGTAGAACGTACCGAGGCACTCACCATATCTAACGATATCCTACACCAGGAAAAAGAGCTATTTCAAATCACATTAGCGAGTATCGGCGATGCAGTCATCACCACAGATACCAGTGGAAAAATCACTTTTATAAACCCAACCGCAGAAATACTTACCGGCTGGAGCAATGAAGAAATACACGACACTCCGCTATCGAAAGTATTCAACATTATGGACATAACTACTCAGGAGCCGACCACGAATCCACTGCCCGATCACTTAAATGAGTTCGAAAATTCTCACAAGAACCGTGAATGCATATTGATCCACCGAGACAAAAAAAAATACATCATTGATTACGCCGTAGCACCGATCCAGAACGAACAAAAGCACGTGATTGGCACCGTGATAACTTTCCGCGATATAACAGAACAGCGCAAGCTGACACAAAAGCTTGCCTATCAAGCCGCACATGATTCACTGACCGGTCTGCTTAATCGCCAGGAATTCGAAAATCGCCTCAGCAAAATTCTGATATCCACACGCAAAAATGACATACATGCGCTGCTCTATCTCGACCTTGATCAATTCAAGATCATCAACGACAGTTGCGGCCATAGCGCCGGTGACAAATTGTTGCGCCAGGTAACCGCATTGTTGCATTCCAAGCTGCGCACACGAGACACGCTAGCACGTCTGGGCGGCGATGAATTTGCAGTTATCCTTGAACACTGCCCTAGAAATCAAGCGTTACAAGTAGCGCACACATTGCGTGAACTGGTGCAAAGCTTCCGTTTCCAATGGCAAGGCAAAACTTTCACTATTGGCGTAAGCATCGGAATATTTCCCATCACTCATGGAAACCAAGGTATTGAACATGCACTCAATGCAGCTGACAGCGCCTGTTATGCCGCCAAGGAACAAGGACGCAACCGAGTGCAGGTGTATCAATCCGGTCATCACCTGCAAGATTCGACCGAAATACAATGGCTGCCTCGCATTCAAAGCGCCCTAGAAAAACAGCACTTTCAACTTTATTACCAACCAATCCGGTTACTCTCGGAACATCCAGAGCAACAACAACAGGGTGAAATCTTATTACGATTGAAGGATGAGAACGGCCAACTAATTATGCCCAGTGCATTTCTACCTGCCGCCCGGCGGCATGATCAAATGTTGCTCATTGATCGCTGGGTGGTACAACAATCATTACAGCTAATACGAGCACACGCAGCACACACGGCCAATGCGATCTACACCATTAATATATCCGGGCAAGCACTGGAAAGCGAAGATTTCCTTAATCTCACGATAAATAGTATTAAAGCCAACCAACTGGATCCCGCCTGCATCTGCTTCGAAATCAGCGAACAAGACGCGCTGAACGATTTAAAGCATGTCATACATTTCGTCACTACCCTAAAGGAATTAGGCTGTCGCATCTCCATCGATGACTTTGGCAGCAACCTATCATCGTTCAGTTATTTAAAGGATATCCCACTTGATTATCTAAAAATAGACGGACAATTAATCAAAAATATGCTTACCGACTCAGTCAACCTGGCAATGGTTGAATCGATTCATCACATCGGCCATATCATGCGGCTTAAAACCATCGCCATATGGGTGGAAAATGATCAAACACTACAAGTTCTGGAAAATATCGGTGTTGATTATGTACAAGGCTTCTGGGTGGCTGAGCCCACCCCTCTTGATGCTAACTTACCCTTGCCTGGCAATAAGACTCAGTAATAATTTGCTTTGCATCACATATGAATCCGATTGGACACGAGCAGCAGTAACGTGGCATAAATTCAAGTTTCCATACAAGAGACTTCAATGCGACAACTATATCCGGTAAACTGGAAACCAGTATTTGACACTAAGCGTTATAGCGGGAGAAATACTTGCCGAGGATTCTTTCGTTTTGCTCCTTAACGACTTGGTAGCACTCGCAGGTGGCAGCCAGCAAGCCCTTCCGATCAAGTAATTCTATTTTACCGTGCGTGTATTTTATAAGCCCCTTGGCTTGAAGTTGAGCGGCCGCAGTGGAGATGCTTTCACGGCGTACACCCAGGACATTTGAAATGCGTGCCTGGGTCAAATGAAAGACTGTGGATCGCAGCGTGTCGTTATAAATCAGCAAATATCGGCAAAGTTGCTGATCTATAGAATGCAGACGATTGCAGATTATACCTTGAGAGAGCTGAACAATCAGTGTCTGTGTATAGCATAAACAGATTTCCTGAAAACACGGCAATTCCTCAAAATATTTCTCGGCATCATTAGCCTTCATGATATAGGCTTGACCAGGATTCATGACAACGGCTCTTTTAGCCATCCTGGCATCTCCGACAAACGTTACGATGCCAACCATACCTTGCCGGCCTGTCATTCCAACCTCAATCGAATCTCCGTCCTCAGTGTCGTAGAGCATACAAATCATGACGGTAGTAGGAAAATAGATATGTTTACGTTTTTCATCCATTTCCCACAAGACTTGATCCCTTTCCAGATCGACTAGTTTTAATGAAGATGCTATCTCGTCAAATTCATTCTGCGGCAAAGCCGCCAAAAGCTGATTCTGTATTTCAGGAGATGTTTCTTCAACCTCTGGTATACAGGTATCTACAATGATTCGGTCTTTATCTACATTATCAGTTGTTTTAAGAGTCATCACATTTAAGAAATCGTAGCACGCTAAATATTTAGCCTATCAGGCTGAGCAATCATTCGCAGTAGTTTGTTAACTTGCTTTAGTCGCACCGTAGTTTTTTATCTCAGCCTCTT
Source organism: Nitrosomonas sp. (assembly GCF_019752095.1). GTDB lineage: Bacteria > Pseudomonadota > Gammaproteobacteria > Burkholderiales > Nitrosomonadaceae > Nitrosomonas. Next base: position 72,755 of record NZ_JAIEMO010000004.1, on the reverse strand, counting down.
AACTGGGCTGCCCGAATCTATTAAAACATATCAAACCCTTAACAGCACAAAATCCCACACGGCTTTATTGACAACCGGCAGTACCAAGCCAATCGGAAAACGCTCCTGCATCATGTATGATGCCATCATTTCCAAACATGTAATACACATGATTATCCGTAGAGGAAACTGCTAAGTAAGAATCTGTCACAGGATAATAACGATATGTATAAGGCGGAAAAGTCAATAAGCTTACGTTCCCTGCGGGCGCAAAAAACTGGGGATAGTTAGACTCAGCCCAACTGAAAAAACATAATATCGGATTTATCGTCCCTTGGCTTGAAACATTAATAGTGCCTCTCATAAACGGATGGAATCGACAAAAATAGGTATAAGTGCCAGGGGTATTAAACATAAAATTAAATGACTCACCAGTATTTAAATCGCTGCTCCACAAATTAGCATCCTGAGTTGCGCTATGCACTGCACCATCCTGGTTAACCCAATTTACTGAATCTCCTACATTAAGCGTAATTGTATTAGGATTGAACACAAAATTTTGGATACCTACCGTTACTGTTGCCGCAGTTGCAGTAACCGAAGATGCGAAAAATAGACTAATTAGCCATAGAAGTGTGAGACGTAACATAACAAACCTCCACTCGATAAAATAGACATGTGTATTTGACATTACACTTAAAATATGCGCTAGTCTATATATATTTCATCGGGTATATTTCCGATAATCTAGGAATATCACAGCTCTTTAAATTCAACTGGTTGCCACTGCACTACGCAATCTTGAGGATACCGCAGGTCTCATTAAGAGCCTGAACGAAATTGAATTATTAATGTAGCTCTACTGCCAATTAATCTATGAAATCTCTGCTAATAATAGACAGTTACTCATGATTAAATTATTGCCACTTAAAACATATCTCATCTGTCTCTTGGCCGTCGTGCCAAGCGGTCAAGCGTTGGCACAGGCTGTCATCAATGAGACTGAGTTTCTGCATTCGAATCGCCCTGAAGCATGGGCAATGAATTATGTTACGTCAATCACACTCCTATCTGGGCTCAGCGTACCGCGCAGTCGAGCATTAGGTTCGATCGAAGGCGGAGTCGAATTGGACTGGATTCCCCAACTCAGCTCTGCGCAGCGACAGATTGGTTTCAATGGCATCAAGGAAGAAGATCTGAACAAAGCTCCTATTTTTGGCCGACCACGCCTCACTTTCGGGCTTCCGGGGCGATTTGCCTTGACCCTTTCCTACGTACCACCCATTAGAATTTTTGGACTTAAACCAAATCTCTTCGCATTCGCGCTGGAACGCCCCTTGTACGAACGTGATCCCTGGACTATCGGCATTCGAATGTATGGACAGATTGGGAACGTGGAAGGCGCATTTACCTGTCCTGGCAATGTTGCCCAATTCCCACCGGGTTCTCCAGAAAACTTGTACGGTTGCGAGAGAAAATCGGCGGACAAGTCGAGCCAGCGCTATGCAGGACTCGAATTGAGTGGTGCATATCGTATCGAGCAATTAAGAGGATTAACCCCTTTTATTGCCGTATCAGGGAACTATCTTGATACACAAGTTCATGTCAATGCCCAGACTTTCGGCGTCATCGATAATACCCACCTCGTGGCCAAAACATGGACGTTTGCGGCCAGCGCCGGCGTTGCCTATTCCCTGACCGACAAACTCAGGCTGAGCGTGGGAATGTTCTATAGCCCGCTATGGGTAACACGCCCTCCAGCAACTTCTAGTCAGAATGATGCGCTTTTCAATGTTCGCGCGCTACTCACCTACCAATTGAAATAGACGTGAGCCAAAATCAAGTTGGCTCAGAGTTTTATCTATTATTTTTCTGAGAACCAGATATCACCATACCATGCTGTAGCCACTGCGCCCGTGTTGTCTGTGTCAGTCATGATTGCTACCGCACCAACTTGCCCCGGTTCTTCACCGAATGCACGGCGGTAATCGGCACGCACATCTCGACGTTCGTTGATCCACTGACCGACCCGACCAGAGCCTGATTCAATCGCGATCATCTGTGCATGATCGGTAAAAGCATTGGGCCAACGACTGCCGATCGGTTGGTGGTTCGACCACACATAATTGATGGCGCGCGTTCGCCAAAACATGATTCCACCGGAAAACACCACATAAACCCGCGCCGGATAATCGTCGCCAGCTCGAGTACGCTCATCGTTCCCGGTTAATATGCCGCCGACCTTCCAGGCCCAGTTGAGTATGGGCGTTTGGTTAAGATCGATGCGTACCTCGCGATAACGACCTGAAGCTGCTGCATCGCTATCAGCACGCAAGACAAGCTGTCCATCCGAATGATCTAAAGAATAGCGAGTTTCACCAGCAAAAGCCTTTTTTTGCCAGCCGTTCAGATCGCCTTGAGAAAAACGGGCAATATCGACACGCATGTCTCCCGCCCATACAATAGTCGGCAAACTAATGGCTACCCAAAATAGAATTCTCTTCATACTTTATGGTGTCCTTTCAAATAACGATTCAATAAGAAAAGCATCGTCAAAATGTCGGCGCCCGTTAAAAGCAGTAGCATGACGACCCCACTGGCGCATTGCACCTGGCGAGCGGATTCCCATGGGCCAAAAAAGAAATCGCTCGGATCGTTCCGTTCCAGCAACCAATCCATATTTTCCGAATAAGCTACGAGATCCTTCATCCGAGGGCAAAGAGCGTAGCTCATCATAATCCTCCCACAGCAATGGCTGGTTTTCCTGTATCGCCGATGATTGAATGTTCGGTGCGTTATCAGAATAAATCCGCTGAATGAAATGCGTATGATGAGCGATACGCAGCACCAGAGATTGTTGCTCGGGTGCAGATTGCGGTAGCAGTGGCGATTCAAAATAGGCAGAAGGAAGGTCTTTACGCAAACGTAACTGATGACTCAGGAAGAACTTGTGATAGCAACCGCAATTATGAATGACATCGTAAAGCCAAGGCTTACCGTCTGGCCCTAGCGTTACCCGCCAGTTGATGCCATCGAGTCGACCTGCGTAAATATCGCTACCCGATCGTGCTGGAAACCAGACAATGTAATTGAGCTGTAGCAGCACTTGTTGACCAAAGCGAGTGTATGAAACATTGCGATAAAATGTCGGGTAAGCGATGTCTACGGAGGGCCCGTTTTCCAAATGCATCCTACCAATGCGATCATTATCATCAGCAACATCCACCTCCCATATGGGCGCAAATGTATTAAAAATCTGATCCAATTCAACATCTTCTGGCATGGGAATGCCCAGTGGATCGAGCGATCGATACAGAATTTTGCTGATCTGTTGGGCAGTGAGCGATTGATCAGGTAACGAAGCATCCATTCCTGGCGTCATGGCAGTTGATATCGGCACCCAACGTATCAGCTTTCCCGTAACCGGTAACGATGCAAACGGTATCGCGAAAATCTCATGTGTTTTGCGATGCCATTCAGATATTCCTACAGCAATAACAGGGGCAGTGAGCGGATACAGGCCAAGTGCCTGCCACCATGTGACATAATCATCTGGCACATGGGCGATATCGCTTAGTCGTGTGCGCTGCTGAGGATTCGCAAGATCAATGGATATTAATAGATCGCGACATTTATTGAGTTCATCAAGCAAAGTATCCTTAGGTTGACTTAGCACTGAAGAAGGTAGATTACGCAACTCTAATGCACGCGATTGAGCATCGAGATCAGCCAAGTGAGCAACCCATGCCAACCACTGTGGTGATTTATCGTTTAATTCATGACTGAATGAAGCCAACAGACGTGTTGTACGAAGGTAAGGAAACCCCTCAATCATTGATGAACCATAATCACGCACACCCACGTTGTCAATAGTAGCATCAATTTCTTGATACAAGGCCCGGCAGGCAGTGGCGGCAATATCTCCCGGAGCAGCCGTGGATCTAGTTTCAACTGTGGTGCAACCAGTCAGAACCAGTATGCCGATACTGACGATAAAGATCATCTCTGTCATGATCGGTGAGATATGGGCTGAATTGTTGCAATTATTCATAAGTGTCTCCTTCTGACTGCCAGCACAGAGATCTCAATTTATATCTAACTTCACGGAGCCAATGTGATTTTTATCACTTAATGACATAACCTAATTCGGTATCATGCATTATTGAGATAGCAGCAAAGTAGAAGAGAAATTAATGATAACCTAACTCATTAAGCTAACAATTGCTAAATCCCAATTGCCGTAATTGACCCAAGTGTTTGCAAATACAGCTATAGAAGACGTAATGTTTATTACCCAAATCAAGAATAGTCCAAATTCCTATTCGATCAGTATCGATGGTGAAGCCACTACTTGTCAAAAAGCAGCAATGAGCCGAAACTGTGTCGTGGCAGCAACAATGACATTAAATTAGACGCCGAATTCGAATTATCGCTAGATGCTGGATCATTAACTAATCCTGAGAATTAATATTGACAATTAATTTTAAACTTTAATAGTTGAAGAATTGTATGGTTATTAGGGATTAGCTAAATTTCGGATAATCTCACGGCAAAAAATAAATTACTCTGGGATCTTTCAAAACTTGAAAATGCCGGCAGAAACCCCATGTTATTATTAGTTTTGTGTCAGCGCAGTATGATATCAATAGTACTTCTTCAAATTATTATGTGGAGGTAGGCAGCGATGATCAAAGAACTTTCTTTTGATGATGATGACGATGGCTTTTATTCTGCCAATGATTCGGATGGTGGAGAAGATGTGATAGCAAATAGCGAAATTCCACCTAGTCATCTAGCAAAAATTATTGATGAATTTGGAAGCAACAAAGATGATTCTGATGATGACGAATTCGAAACCATCAAAAAGGATTTTTCTGATTATGATGACGAAGGGGATGAGATTACGCTTGAGTCGTTAGGACTGCATTAGTCTCCAGGCTCTGTAATACTGCTATCCGCTTCCGACAGTGTGTGTGCATCACACACGATGGAATATCCATTAGCCAAGTTTTACGCGATACTGCGCTTAAATGCTTCGTCACATGTGTTGTTTTTTGTGCAAAATTTTCTATTTTTGAACCGAAGATAGGGCAAAATTCAACACCTAATTTGTTCTATTTTAAAAAATAAAACTGTTTTTGGTGTATATTTACTAATTGGCACATACTGTGTAGCGGCTTATGTTCCCTCATTGTTATAACGCTACGCAACAAATTGCATATATTACCCGCTAAATGTGTGCTTTACTGTACCAACCTTTTTGAGGAAGCAAGCCATCATCAATGGCTCTCACTAAAATAAAACACAAGGAGAATCAGCATGAATAAATTAAAAGCCTTAACAATAGCAGCCACTGTTTGTACAGCTTGTTATGCAGGGAATGTACTTGCTTTCGATAAAGCTTTTCATCCAAACCATCAATTTACCGAGCAAGAAAGCATTGGACCAAATTTTGAGCCCGGTTATATTCTCGATGAAGAGAAAGCTGCAGAAACAAAAACTGCAGAAGAATATATGCAGCTTCCTTCGGAACCAGTAATTCCAAGCGATCCTTCACCCAAGAACTCAAACATTCCTTCTGGGGAAGAGCTCAGATTAGTTCCATCCATATAGCCAATTCTTAGCACTGGCTGTTCTTGCAGCGCTAAGGGAAGTCCTCCCCGCAGCCTTTCTGCGGGGCATTACATCCCTTCGAAATCTGTCTACTTGTTCTCTCTACCCGCAGAACTAAGCCGAATTACAGGCGCACACTCTCCCAAAGCTTCTGCAACCGCTTAACAGATACCGGACAGGGAGTTTTTAACTCTTGCGCGAACAAAGAAACTCGCAATTCTTCGATCTGCCAGCGAAATTCGCTTAAATTTTTATCAACATATTCAATTTCTTGATGCTTTGCCAGGCGTTGTAAATATTGCTGCCACAGCGCATTAACTTCAAGGCCGTTGTGCTCATCGCGTTCCGGATTTACGGGCAATTTCTCGATACGCAGCCCCATGCCTTTTAAATAACGGGGTATGTGCAATATGTTGTCCCAGGGCGTATTGCTGACAAATCCAGGGTAAATAAGATTCTCAAGCTGCGCATTTAATTCAGTTTTCACTTTATCGATCCGAATCTTAGTGAATTTCTGCAATAGCGTTTGATACTCGCGGCCTATCTGTTGCAGCGAGCCAGACAGAAAAACAGAAACTTCCGGGAGGCGATTCTTAGCACGTTCCCTTTGCTCAATAAATACTGATTCAGTGCGAGGAAGCGGATCATCGCTCAACAATGCGCGGTCTATAATAGCATTCAGCATATCCTGTTTCAGATCACCCGGATTTATCCTTGCTGTCAATTGCATGCTGATTTCCCTTAATCCGGGCAGATTCTTTTCCAATTGCTTAAGCTGGTCTTTCAGCACTAAACATAATAACCGTCTAATACCCAAACGCATCGCCGTTTCAGCCGCTGCTCGCGTATCAAACAATCGGATGGCGACACTATCGGTGTGATCAATCAACGCCGGATAACCTGTCAATTGTTGGCCACCTCGCATAAATACTATTTCATCGGGCAAATCGCCAAAATCCCATTGCGTTATCTGTTCGCGCTCAATAGAATTTTTCTCGCTCTCGTCATCACGCTTCACAAAAATCATCTGCGCCGCTTCACCGAGCCGCTTCTGCAATACATTGAAATCCCGGTTCATAGCCAGTTCTTGTTCCGCATCATCAAACACTCGAATATTCATCAATAAATGCACTGGAATATCGTTTGTTTTCCAAGTCTCAAGCGGAACTGTCAAGGTGGTTTCTTTTAACACAAATTTCTCTAATGCTTCTTGCAATGCGAGCAAATGCGAAGATTTGGAATGACTTTGCAAAAATTTCGTGACTGATTCCGGAAGCGGCACCAGCATACGGCGGATATTTTTAGGCAGTGCTTTCAAATACCAAGTAATCTTTTCACGTATTAAACCGGGCACCAGATAATCCAACTGCTTGCCATCCAGCCGGTTCAACAAAGGTAATGGTACAGAAACGGTAACGCCATCCAATATATGACCCGGTTCAAAGCGATAGACAAGGGGCAACACGCTACCATCCGGCAAAGTCATACATTCAGGAAATTGCACTTCAGTCACATGATCGGCCTGGTGGCGCATGAGTAATTCACGCTTTAAATACAGCAACCGTGGATCCTGTTGTTCAGCTTGCTTGCGCCATTTCTCGAATCCGGCACCGTTGGTGACTGTTTCCGGAATGATGGCATCGAAGAAGGCAAAAATTTCCTGCTCATCGACCAATACGTCTTGCCTGCGCGTTTTATGCTCCAACGCTTCTATTTCTTGAATTAATGCCTGATTATGGTGAAAAAACGGCGCTTGCGTTACCCATTCACCGGCCACTAACGCCGAACGAATAAAGATCTCACGTGCTTCTTGCGGATTAATGACGCCATAATGAACCGGTCGTCTGGGAACAATTATCAAGCCATACAGTGTTACTTGTTCAAAAGCCACGACCTGCGCCCGTTTCTTCTCCCAGTGCGGATCAGAATAGTGTCTTTTGCACAAACTACCGGCAATCCTTTCCAACCAGGACGGATCAATTTTTGCCGCGCAGCGCGCAAATAACTTACTGGTTTCGACCAATTCCGCAGCAACTACCCATTTGCTCTTACCTTTTCTCAATACAGAACCGGGAAAAATCGCAAACTTGATGCCTCGAGCCCCCAGATACTCGCCCTCTTTCTCGGATCTAGAACCAATATTACCGAGCAATCCAACAAGCAAGGCGCGATGAATTTCATCATAACTTGCGGGTATCTCGTTGGGCCTGAAACCCAGCTCTGTCATCAATACATGCAGTTGCCCATGAATCTCGCGCCATTCACGCAACCGCCGATAGGATAGAAAACTTTCACGACATTGCGCGATCAGTTTGCGGGTGGATTTCTTATGCTTTAATAATTCATCAAAGAAATCCCAAAGCTTGAGATAGGAAAGAAAATCCGAGCGTTCGTCTTGAAAACGCCGGTGTGCCTCGTCAGCCGCTGCCTGTTGTTCAAACGGTCGATCTCGTGGATCTTGCAGGCTTAAAGCCGAAGTAATGATCAGTATTTCGTGCAGGCAGTTTTCCTGTTTTGCCGCTAAAATCATACGGGCGATTTTGGGATCAATCGGAAATTTAGCCAAACGCCAGCCAATCGCGGTCAGCTGTCTTTTTTCGTCAACTGCACCCAATTCCGCCAGCAATTGATAACCATCGGCAATCATGCGTGGCGCTGGCGCCTCCAGAAAGGGGAAGCTTTCCACCTCGCCAATTTTCAGCGATTGCATGCGCAGAATAACAGCGGCCAACGATGAGCGCAGAATCTCCGGGTCAGTAAAGGGCACACGCGCCTGATAATCCTGCTCTGAATACAAACGGATACAAACGCCATTGGCCACCCGGCCACATCGCCCTGCCCTCTGATCAGCCGATGCACGGGAAATTTTCTCGATCAGTAACTGCTCTACCTTATTGCGATAGCTATAGCGATTCACCCGCGCCGAACCGCTGTCAATCACGTAATGGATGCCTGGAACCGTCAATGAAGTTTCAGCCACATTCGTCGCCAGCACGATGCGACGACGATTGCTGTTCAATTGAAACACCCGCTCCTGTTCGGCAAACGATAACCGTGCAAACAAAGGCAAGATTTCTATTCCGCCCCGCAAGCGATCAAAATGATGTTTGCGCAAGGTTTCCGCCATCTCGCGGATTTCACGCTCGCCCGGAAGAAAAACCAGAATATCGCCCGAACCCGACACCATCAACTCATCAACCGCATGAATGATGCCACGCTGCATATCGCGATCTTCCTCATCATCGGTGTGCAGCGGGCGATACAAAATTTCTACCGGATACAGACGTCCGGTCACTTCAATCACAGGCGCATCATTAAAATGTTGCGAAAAGCGTTGCGCATCAATCGTAGCTGAAGTGACGATAAGCTTAAGATCGGGCCTTCGGGGCAATAACTGCTTGATAAACCCAAGCAGGAAATCAATATTCAGACTGCGCTCGTGGGCCTCATCGATAATCAGCGTATCGTAAGCCTGCAATAAGGGATCGCCTTGCGTTTCCGCCAGCAAAATCCCATCGGTCATCAATTTGATATAACTATCGGAACTGATCTTGTCCGAAAAGCGAACTTTATAACCGACGGCCTGACCCAACGGGCTATTCAGCTCAGCAGCAATACGCGCAGCAACCGTCCGCGCTGCGATACGGCGCGGCTGCGTATGACCGATCAAACCATAAACGCCGCGTTTAAGCTCCAGACAGATTTTAGGAATTTGCGTGGTTTTTCCCGAACCGGTTTCACCGCAAATGATGACCACCTGATGATGCTCAATCGCTTGCTTGATTTCCTCGCGGCGCACATTGACGGGCAAATCTTCTGCATAAGTAGGGGTAGGAAGATGCGCGAGCCGCTTGGTGATGATATCGGGAGGAAATTTTTTCATTGCGGTATCAATTCAACTGCACAGAGAAGGGGTAAGGTCGCTAAAGGAGAATAATATGTTTATATTTTAAGCCATGATAAGATTGCCGCATGCAAAATTTCATAATGAACTTGACCTTGGCTGTTTCAGGAATTCTTGATTTTGGACCTGATACCTTTTTTGTTTGCTGCTTTATGCCATTTTTGAATGCTGAATGTCTAAACTTGAGTTATTAATGAATAGATTTGACTCTTATTCTTTGGCTCAATTTTATAACCTTACTATCACTTTTTTACAGGCAAATGGTATCGTCCTTTTTCCGACCTATCGTAAGTAAAGCGCAGTCGGGAAGCATCCATCTCGAGCTCTCCCGTTGCGCCTTCCCTTTTTAGACGCTCAGTCTCCAGAAAATCCATACAAGCGTGATCAATGTAGAACAAGCGACTGAAGTGGACGGTTACATGATAGTCTTTTGGCAAGCTTTCCAACGTGGATGCCAGTTTCGGTAGCGTAATTACGGTAGCGGCTCCAGACATATGAACATCGATTTGTTTTTTTTCTTTGTCGACCGTTGTCTCTATACTCAGCGCCGAAAAGGTGAATATCAGGCGAATCAATGATGCGCCAACGCCTAGCAGCACTCCAGTCAGAAGATCTGTCGCGACTATTCCAATTAAGGTTACAAAGTAGATGATGAGCGCAGGCCTTCCATATCTGGCAAGATTTTTGATGATTACCGGGTTTATCAATTTGTATCCGGTAAATACCAATATAGCCGCCAGTGACGCCATGGGGATGAATCGAAGCAGGTGAGGAAAAAACAGCACAAAAACAAACAACCAGGCTCCATGAAAAATTGCTGCTCCACGAGTTTGGCCGCCAGCCTTTATGTTTGCAGAACTTCTTACTATCACACCCGTCAAGGGAAGCGTACCAAGCCAGCCGCAAACTGTGTTTCCCACACCTTGCGCGAATAATTCCCTGTCATAGTCAACCTTGGCATCCAGGCGCATCTTGGTCAATGCAGATGCGCAAAGCAAAGTTTCAGCACTTGCAATCAGTGCAAGTCCAAAAACAAATGGCAGAATATCGGGTTGAAAAACCTGAAGCATCCTGTCCATCGAGGGCCATGTGATTAGAGTCGCAAACGAATCGGGGATGGAAACTTTTTTTACCGGCAAATCGAAAATCAAAGTAACCAAGGTGCTCCCGAAACCAGCAATAAGCGGGGCGGGGATCATTCTTAGTGGATTACGCTTAAAAAACTCCCAGCACCACATAAAGATAAACGTTCCCAAACCCAAAACACCCGCAAAGATAGCTTCCGACCCACGTCCGTCCGGAACAAACGTTTTAAGGAGTGAATGAGGAATATAGATCAAGTTCTGAATACCGCTTCCATAGGGATTTTTGTCCAACATCACATGAAACTGGCTCGTGAAAATCAGTACCCCGATCCCTCCTAACATTCCATGGATTACTGCTGGACTGACCGCCCTAAACCATTGCCCGAGTTTAAAAAAACCAGCAATTGCCTGGAAAAGACCGGCCAGCAAAACCACTGGTCCCAGCATTTCTATACCGTGGCTTTGGACAAGTTCATACACGAGTACGGTAAGACCGGCTGCTGGACCGCTAACCTGTAGCGGAGCGCCTGCAATAAAACCCACGACCAGGCCACCGACGATGCCAGTGATGATCCCCAGCATCGGAGGAACACCGGAAGCGATAGCGATCCCCATACAAAGAGGTAGCGCGACAAAAAAGACTACGATTGAGGACAAAAGGTCCTTGTGAAAAGTCTGTTTGAAATACTCCATAATCAGTGCCAATTCTGCTAGAAAGGATTTCTAAGTAGAGCCTCTTGCAAAACTCCATCAGACCGAGCGCGCAAGTGGCAATAAATCGAATTAAGCCAAATTTTAACCCAGATAAGCTTAACATGAGGAGAAATAGGGTCAGGTCGCGAATCGGAGAAATAGGGTCAGGTCGCGAATCGAGAATAAAAGATGTATACTTTAGACCATGACAAGACCACTCCGTTTAGAATTTCCGAATGCACTTTATCACGTCACATCGCGTGGAGATCGCCGCGAAAACATTTTTGAAGATGACGACGACCGGTTGCGGTTTTTAGAAATCCTTGGAATAGTTGTGTGTGATTATAACTGACTGTGTCATGGCTACTGTTTGATGGATAACCATTATCATCTCATCATTGAAACGCATGACGACAATATGTCAAAAGGTATACGCCAGCTCAATGGCGTTTATACCCAAGCGGAAAAATCGGCCGATTGCAAGGCCTTTGCCTAAGATTGCAGCGCAACACAAAGACCGAAAAACAACAATCATTGCAGCCTACAAAACAGGCGCATACAACCAGCGAGAAATCGGAGCACACTATCAATTGCATCCAACGACGGTTGAAGTTATTCTTCGTAAGAATAAGAACTCTTGATTATGGACCTGACCCCATTTTTTCTTTTGAGATCTTTCCTGACACCATTAACACCCAAATGGGGTCACGCACCCAAATGGGGTCAGGTCGCGAATCAAGAATAAAAGATGCATACTTTAGGCCATGACAAGACCACTCCGTTTAGAATTCCCTAATGCACTTTATCACGTCACATCGCGTGGAGATCGCCGCGAAGCCATTTTTGAAGATGATGAAGACCGGTTGCGGTTTATAGAAATCCTTGGAATGGTTGTGTGTGACTATAACTGGCTGTGTCATGGCTACTGTTTGATGGATAACCATTATCATCTCATCATTGAAACGCTGGACGGCAATCTGTCAAAAGGCATGCGCCAGCTCAACGGCGTTTATACGCAAGCGTCGAATCGGCGGCATGGACGCAGCGGCCATCTTTTTCAAGGGCGATACAAAGCAATTCTGGTGGATAGAGACCGATATTTGCTTGAGCTTTCCCGGTATGTCGTTTTGAATCCGTTAAGAGCCAAAGGCATGGTCAAGCGGCTTGAAAACTGGCCGTGGAGTAGTTTTCGAGCAATTGTTGGAGATGCTGCGAAGCCTGAATGGTTAACAACGGATTGGATATTATCCTTGTTTGGACAGCAAAGAATGATTGCAATGGATAAATACCGGCAATTTGTCCTGGAAGGCGTGCATCAGCAACCTGAGATATGGACGAATCTGAAGGGTCAGATTTATTTGGGGGATAAAGCTTTCGTCGCGGAGATGCAGAAAAAAATCGGCAAGGAAAAGGACGATTTAAATATACCCAAGCAACAAAAGCGGCCGATTGCAAAGCCTTTGTCTGAGATTACAGCGCAACACAAAGACCGCACAACAGCAATCGTTGCAGCCTACAAAACAGGCGCATACAGCCAACGAGAAATTGGAGAGTACTATCAATTGCACCCAACGACGATCGGAGTTATTCTTCGTAAGAACAGGAATTCTTGATTCTGGACCTGACACTTTTTTGTTTTGACACCTCTGTTTCAATACGGACACCGCAGAATAAAACCGCGCCGCTGATTTGGGCGTTATGCTTTAAAGGAGTAAATCGTGTTAGCTCTTGAACTTCGGATCCCTCCAGTTATTCAGGTGGTCATAATTGGTGCCGCAATGTGGAGCCTATCGTCCTTTTTTCCAGCATTTAATGCGCCTTCAATCGCTACCACAGCCGTCGGGGCTATCTTCCTTTTAATCGGAATAGCACTTGCTGCGCTTGGCGTGCTCGAATTCAGAAAAGCTAATACAACGGTAGATCCACGTTTCCCAGATAAATCGTCCCAATTGGTGGAAACTGGCGTTTATCGTATCAGTAGAAATCCGATGTACCTTGGTTTTCTCCTAATGCTGTCTGGATGGGCTTTTTATCTGATGAACTATATGGCTTTTGTTCTGCTGCCTGTGTTCGTTCTTTATATGAATACCTATCAGATAAAGCCCGAAGAAAAATACATGATGCAGAAGTTTAGCAAAGAGTTCAAAGCATATGCTGCAAGGGTTCGGCGATGGATATAAAACCTAACAATTTGCTTCACACCGATAAATTACTCGCTGCGCTCCTAATTTACCGATGAGCAAGCGTTACGCACAAAAAATGATGGGGCAATCTTCAAATGAATAACCATACTGATATTCAAACGTTGCTTGAACAATGGGCGCGTAGTACAAGAATGGGAGAGCAGGATAGGATCTTAAATAATCACTCCGAATCAGTCATCATCTACGACGTATTGCCACCAATGAAATATGAGGGAGTAGAAGAATATCGGAAAAGCTGGGATGAATGGCAACCTGAGACGACTGGTGAAAATATTTTTGATCTTCATGAGGTTAAAATTACAGCAGGACATGATGTCGCATTTGCCTATGGGTTCATTCATTGTGGTGGCACTTTGCCTGATGGAAAAACATTTGAAGACTGGGTCAGAGCCACCTTCTGCCTGGAAAAACTGAACGGAAAATGGCTGATTACTCATCAACATATTTCAATGCCACGCGGCTAATTGAAGTTATGCTTTAAAAAGGCAATCGCAAAAAAAGCATAAGCAGGGTCAGATCGGGTTAACAACGGACTGGATATTATCCTTATTTGGGCGGCAAAGAATCAATGCAATGAATACAAACAATTTGTCCTGGAAGGCATACAGCAGCAACCTGAAATAGGGTCGAACCTGAAAGATCAGATTTATTTAAGGGCTAAAACTTTTATCACTGAAATACAGAAAAGAATCGACAACGAAAAGAACGATTTAAATATTCTAAAACAGCAAAAATGGCTGATTGCAAAGCGTTTTTCTGAGATTGCGGCGCAACACAAAGATCGCACAACGACAATCATTGCAGCTTACAAAACAGGCACATACAGCCAACGAGAAATCGGAGATACTATCAATTGCACCCAACGACTATTGGAGTTACTCTTCGCAAGAGCAAGAATAATGACACTTTTTTGGACATGATCAGGACTTGCTCACTGCGGGGAAGTATGCCAATAAAAAAGGCCAATAGCCTGGCCAAGTTATAGAGGAAGGGGAAACAGCAATGTTTAAGCAAAGCATGCTGGTTTTCAGTACACTGGTCTTAGCCGCGTGCGCACAATTGTCGGGCGGGACTTTCGGCGACAATGCCGACTTGACGCTGGATAAATCAAGTACCGAAACAACCGGGCGCGAGCCTGCCTGGGACAATGCTATCCTTACGTGGGCTCGGCAACAATACGGCTCAAGCCTGTACGAACCCGTGCAAACATTCTATGGGGATTTCACCGGTGACGGGGTTGCCGACGCACTGGCTTGGGTGATGTTTCCCAGTGGCGGTAACAGCGACATGCTGAACGTGGCGCTGTTTCGTAACGAGAGCGGAGTAATGGTCTATTTTCGAAGCGCCGATGATGTATTCGGTATAGATCCGCGCAATGTCTTGTTTACGCCCGGTCGTATCACGTTGACATCCACCATGCCTCGACCAGGCGATCCGCGTTGCTGCCCGACTGGGTCGCAGAATTGGGTGATCGACACGAAATGAGAGCCCAGTTTTCTCGTTGCAAGCTTTTATTATTTTCAAGTCTAAACCGCTTCACGGTGTGACTTAACCTGGCATTGGATCCTTTACAAACATGCGAAAAATTCTCATCTCTTTTCTTCTGTTGGCGTCGATACCGCTTTCTGCCTTTGCCGAAATCGAGTGCACAGACCGCCCCGAATGTTGGCCTGAAGGAAGCTCTATGCATACTGGGCTTCTACTCGTTCAGCAGAAGAATGCCGTCGAAAAACGCTTGGTAAGCAAACACCATGAGCTAGTCAAAATCGTTTCCTCATCATCGAGTGCAGAAATTAAAGTAGATGAAAGGCTTCTGGCAGCCCTCAAAATCCAGCAGTTGGCATGGCTGAAATATCGAACCGAAGAATGTGAGTTAATCGGTTCTTTGACGGGCGCGGGTGGCACTTGGCCATCCACCCATGCCAATAGGTGTGAGGTAAACCATACAGAGCAGCGCCTTGGTCGGGTTCGCTCGGCCATTCGTTGTATTGAGAAAATTCCAGCCGACAAACGGTTGTTCGAACAAAACAACTGTTTACTGCAACTTGCTCCGCTCACGAACAAATAGGCTCGCCCCATCATTCCACCGAACCTTGAAAGCGAAAATGGGGTTCAGATTCGCGTTCGCCATGTATTCAACTGATTCTTCACTGAGTCCACCGTGCCAGATTCCTAGCAGCAACACTTTGAACGTTGGCCTAGCAAAATTAAGGCATAAGAATCACCGATTCTTTGGGTTTATCCTCGTCACCCAATGCTTCTGCGCTGAGCAGAATAATTTCAATCTCCTCAGTAATTTCTTCCTGGCGAAGTTTGTTGTAGCTCAAGCTTAATTGCGCTTGATTTTGCTGCAAATGATGAATGGCTTTATTCATATGCTCAAGCCGCTTACGATTCTCCACCATCAAGGATGCATAAAACACTTCGTGCAGTACAGCATAAAGATATTGATCGGTTAATTGGGATAGAAATTGATAAGGTTCCAGATTAAGTATTGGCGGATGCGAAAAAACTGATTTCTCGCGAGATACCGCTATTGGCAATATTTGCCGCAATTGGATCGCATCTGTTCCATCGTCATGATAAACAACACTGATACGCCCCAACTTAGTTAATTTCAATTGCTCTTGTAACCGATTGAGAGTCTGTATCAAATGTAACAACGTTTGCTGTATTTCCTCGGCAACGCTATGTCCATCGATAAAAGCTGCAATGCGCGCATCAGCTTGCAGTTTAACTTCAATTCCTCGTCCTACCGTCAGTAAGAGAATGTCTGATTGCTGAGGATGCGCATTAAGAAAATGCAATAAGGATTCGTTAAAATCACCGCAAAAACCTCGCTCGGAACCTATCACAATCCAAAGTTGTTGCAAATTGTCAGGGTATGATTGCAGATGAGAATAAAAGCTCAGAAAATCCTGTGCGGCTGCTTCAATGCTGGCAACAGACCTACGCTGCGTCGCCAGAAAAAACTCCAACTTGTGGATTTCCAGCAAGGCCAGATTTTTCATAGCATTCATAATGCCTTCAATTTCATCCAGCGTTACCAGATGCTCCTTTATTTCACGCCGCTTACTCATTTCAAATTTATTTTAGCCAAGCACGTATTAACGTTTTCCATTGATCACGGCCTTGATCAATGTTTATACTGATACTTGTAACTTGTTCCTGAAGATGCATTAGATGCGCTCTGATCTGACCCAGATCAAGATTATCGAATAAACCCTCATTATAGGCTACCAGCCACGCCATCTGAAATTCTACTGGCTGTGGTGAAAGCAGATCCTGTTTAAGAATTTCGCGAAGAATCTGTCCTCGCTTTATTCGTTCTTCCATACTGGCTTCCAGTTTCGAACCAAATCGAGTAAACACTTCCAATTCCAAAAACTGCAGATAATCAAGTTTCATGCGCCCAGCCTCTTTCTTGATTGCTGCATGCTGGGCATTACCACCAATACGCGAAACCGAACGGGTAACATCAATTGCGGGTAAGAAACCACGCGCAAAAAGTTGACGATCAAAATAAATTTGACCATCGGTGATTGAAATTAAGTTAGTGGGAATATACGCAGCAATCTCGCCCTGTTCTGTTTCAACAATTGGCAGCGCCGTCATACTGCCGCCACCCTGTTTTGCGGATAAACGCGTTGAACGTTCTAACAAGCGTGAATGCAGATAGAAAATATCGCCGGGATACGCCTCTCGGCCCGGGGGTCTGCGCAACAATAGCGAAAGCTCACGATAGCTACGTGCGTGAGTGCTCAAATCATCATAAACAACCAGAGTGTCTCGCCCAGCAGCCATCCAAGCTTCTGCCACCGCACAACCAGCAAACGGAGCTAAATATTTAAGACCCGGCATGGCCGTCGCCTCTGCTACTACCACAACGGTATAGGCCAGCGCCTTGTAACGACGAAGCGTTTCTATCACACTAACTACGGTAGAACGCTTCTGCCCGATTAAAACGTAAATGCAATACACATTTTTGTCACGCTGATTGATGACAGTGTCAATCGCTAAGGTACTTTTGCCACTTCCATTATCTCCAATAATCAGTTGTCGCTGGCCTTTACCAATCGGGATCATGGTATCTATAATTTTATTGCCGGTGTACAAGGGCTGGGCTACGAAATCACGTGCGATAATTGGCGGCGAGCGCACGTCCAGCAAACGATAGGTGCTAACAGAAATAGATCCGGCACTATCAAGAGGGATGCCCAATGGATCTATCACCCGCCCCAGCAAAGCATCACCCACCCCAATACTGAGCCGATTTCCCGTCAAGAAAGCTTGGGTTCCAGCAGTAAGTTGTCTCGTCTGATGCAGCAAGATTGCCCCTAACCGATCATGCGTCAGATGAAATACCAAAGCGCTGCTGCCGTCTTCCAATTGCACCAGTTCATCCATACAGGCCGAAGGCAATCCATTAATCCAGGCGATACCGTCACCCACAGAAATGACGGTACCTTGCTCCGACAAACGCAAACCGTATTGATACTGCGACAACCACTCAGCTTGTCTGGCTAAGGGAGAATCGGGCTGATTAGTATTAGCAATGCTCGCATCATCCGGCATGCCGCAGCACCCCGCCAAATGACTTTAGTTCATCGCGCAAATTGGCATGCAGAATCCATGCACCAATATCTATCTGGAATCCGGAAATCAACTCCGGATTTGTGTTAAATACAACCGGTAATGTTTTCCCCGTCATTTGGTTCAATGAGCGCGTCAATTCCCCACGTTTGCTGGTGTCCAGCGAAAAGGCACTTTGTATTTTGATCTGCAACCCCGGTTCCTCTGCAGCTACGGCGATCACATGTTTATCTTGCTGGCGTAATCCCTGCAAATCTTCCATGAGAACTATGTAGAGCCTGTTTTCCAGCTCAGGGGAAGCTAATCGCATGAGTAGCTTATTGGTAAATGTAGCTCCCTGCGCGATGCCCCTTTCTTCCATCAACCTCTCAAACTCGTGTCGATTGCGTTCGGTCAGAACACGGCGACGTTCCGCTTCTTCATTGATTCTTGTTTCCAGCTCGGCCAATTTACTTTCACGCATTGATGTCAATTCTGCGTTTAATTGTGCTTGGGCGGCTTCCTTTTTTGCTTCCCATTCAATCAGGTATTGTTCATTCCTAGCTTTTAGTTCGTTCGCCTCATTTCTAATTTGCAGCGCATCAGACAACGATTTATCGATATCTGCTCGACGCCTGGCAATAACCCCGAGTACCGGCTGATACAAAAATCGTTTCAAGATCCACACCAAGATCAGGAAATTAATTATCTCAAGAACAAAGGTAGTCCAATCGAAGTTCATAAGCCTTATGATTTTTTAATGAACCAGATATTCCAGCAATGGATTACGAAATAAGACTATTAACACAATCACCAGCACATAAATCGCCAGTGATTCAATCATGGCCAATCCAATAAACAATGTGCGCATGATCGATTTCTCAGCTTCCGGTTGCCGCGCCAGCGCATCCAGCGCCTGACTGATTGCACGACCCATGGCCAATGCCGGGAACATCATGCCTATAGCGACAGCTAATACCGCACCTACGGTAGAAAGAACCGTAAACCAGGTCATATCACTCATATATCGTTTCCTTTTTTACTTTCCTGTTGTGATTGCATTGCGCCCGCTACATAAATCAGCGCTAACATTCCAAATATATAGGCCTGTACTAGAGCCTCGATGACATGCAACATTAGCAAAGGCACCGGAACCAGCAAACCGGCCACCAGCAGAACCAGTAATGCGACCAACTCAAGACTCATAATATTACCAAACAGACGAACCGCCAGCGCAATGGTCCGCGTCACTTCGCTAATCAGATGAAAAGGCAACAGTAATGGAGTTGGGCTTAAATAATGCCTTAAATAGTTGCGAGCGCCCCCACTGCGTATTCCAAACCAATGAACCGATAGAAATACCAGTAATGCAAGTCCGGCAGTTACAGAAAAACTTCCGGTTGGAGAATGTAACTGCGGTATCAGTCCGGTAAGATTTGCAATCACAATATATACCCATAACGTTGCAATAAACGGCAGCACCTGTTGCGTATGATCCGGTATGACAGCATTTATATTATCCTCTATCGCCAAGACCAAGCCCTCCAGCATGGTTTGTAACTTTCCAGGAACAAGCGCAAGGCGTCTAGTTCCAAGCCAGCAACAGATACCTAATGTAATCATAATGCCCCAAGTAGTCACCACAATGGAGGTAATACCGAAAGGCCCAACATAAAATACTACAGTCGGGATATCCATCAGTGATGTTCCCGCACATATAAATAGACATTTACCATGCCCATTATAAGACCTGCGACTATTAATCCAATCGTCCAGAGAATTGAATAACTTTCTGCCTTATCATCCAGCCAATTACCCAGATAAGCACCAATGATGACTGGCAAAACAAAGAGCAAAGATAATGTTCCCATGAATATTGATTGGGCCAGCAATGTTGGACGCTCTTTCTCAGCCCGTTGCATACGCTTGATTTGTTGTTCGACAGATTTGCGCAGTTGCTTGTCATCCATGATCGCTACCTCCTGACTCCACTCCGTCCCATTTGCCATAAGCGACGAAACATCTCCTGTTCCAATTGACGTAAGCTATCTTTGATTCTTTTTAACTGCGTTTCTTCAACCAACAATTGTTCCAGCAATCCTGCGCTGATACGTTGATAATCGGTATCAGAAAGATAACGACGTGTACTGATGTACAGTTGGTTATCCAGGCAATAAAGAATCCCGCCGGGGAATGCCAGATAGCACCAATCGCCATTCTGCAAGCGATAACGAGCTAATCCATAATTGAGCGCCGTCATCATGCGGGCATGTCCGGCAAGAATACCGAAACTACCCGAAATATCCGCCCCCACAAAACAAGTTAACTCATCTACACGACTGTATTGCGTAGCGCTTTGAAGATGCAAGGTAAATGTATTCATCCCTCCCCCTGCATTGATCCGCGCATATAGCATTGTTCCTCTGGAACGGCATCATAATCACCGTTTAGAAAAGATTCGCAGTCAGTCAGTGTTTGATCCAACTTAACAGAGACTCCTTGAATACCGCTATGCGCATCCATCACATGGAACGGTTGCGTCAGATAGCGCTGTAACTTACGTGCACGCATAACAATCCGCCGGTCTTTTTCTGATAATGCTTCTAAACCCAGCATCGCAATAATATCTTCTAATTCATGGTAACGCGCAAGATGTTCACGTACATTCTCAGCAACCTGGTAATGACGATCGCCGAGAAATGCACGATCCATCATTTTGCTCGATGATTGCAATGGATCAACTGTGGGGTATATGCCTTTGGCTGCTTGGCCTCGGGATAAAATAACCGTCGTATCCAAATGAGCCAGAATCGCACTCACGGCGGGGTCTGTCATATCATCTGCTGGCACATACACTGCCTCCACCGCGGTGATATTACCTGCACGGGTCGAAATGATTCGTTCCTGCAATTCCGCCACCTCACTCATCAAGGTCGGTTGATAACCCACCGTTGCAGGCATGCGCCCAAGTAAACCAGAAATTTCACTGCCCGCCTGGACAAAACGAAATACATTGTCCATCAACAATAAAACTTCTTTACCTAAAGTATCGCGAAGGTATTCGGCATACGTCAGCGCTGACAAACCCACGCGAAACCGCACCCCCGGAGATTCATCCATTTGCCCAAACAGCATCAGGGTGCGCGGCATCACACCAGCATCTTGCATTTCATGCCACAACTCGTGGCCTTCGCGGATTCGTTCCCCGACGCCTGCAAAGACAGAAACACCCTGATGCAGGCTGACAATAGCATGCATAAATTCCATAATCAGAACGGTTTTCCCGACACCAGCGCCACCGAATAACCCTGTCTTACCACCTTTAACAAAAGGGCAGAGCAAATCTATCACCTTAATACCGGACTCCAAGATACCCTCAGAAGGCACCGTATCAGCCAGCAAAGCGGGAGAAGCAATGATATTGCGCATTTCCGATGTCTGCAGGGGCGATTCGCCATCAAGCGGTGCGCCAAACATATCCAGCACACGGCTTAGGCAACCGGGTGCAACCGGGACACGCAAAGGCCCGCCACTATCAAACACTTTTAAGCCGCGGCGAAGACCCGCTGTTGAATGCAAGGCAATTGCACGTACATGGCTTGCATCAAGATGGCGGTGAACTTCGAAAACATAATTCTGGTGGTCAACAATACAGAATAAGGCTTGATGCAATGGCGGTAGAAATTCACAAACCACATCAACAACGGGTCCATGAATTTCCTCTATGACACCTACCGGATCATTAGAAGATTCTACCGCCTGAAGCATTTGATCCATAAAATCGAACTCCTTGGCCTGTACATGTTAGCATCCTAATCCTTTCGCAAAGTATGCTCTGAATTAACTACTTTAAATTTTAATATCGCATCTACTTTCAAGTAACTTTTTCAAAACCTCTTAACTACTTAGCAATTGTAATACTCGGCACTCCGATGCGCGGCAGGTCGGTGACGGTCATTTGGAACAGCAGGAACAAGAGCTGAAAGGCATCCCGATTCCAGCGCGCATGCGATCCTACCGTATTGACCGCATAGAACCGGTCATTCCAGCGGATAGAAAAATCGACATCGGAAGGAGACGAATTTGAGGCCATAAATTCCATGGTTTGATCAGGATTCTCGTTGTGGAGGATGGGCGGCGTTCTAGCATCTTTCTCGACATGATATCCCTTCTCATAGCCAAGGGATTTACCAAGAAAACCAAGAATCGAGTGAAAGCTCCTTAGCCGGAACACACCACTCATCGGCCACTCGCCGCCATAATGGCCAGCACGGATATCAAACGCGATATCGCTGACATCCCAGTCTCTAGCACGCTCGTTCAGTGCTTCGCGCTCTTCTTCGGAAAGCCTATCGGGATCATAGTTGGTAATTAGAATTGGCCCTGGGATTTGTTTACGCAAAGTAAAGGTATCGTCCTCAGCATGATAGTGCACGGTAAATTCCTTTTGCAGCGACTGAAAGCTATCGGGCACAATCGAACTGGACGGAATCTTCCAGGTATGATTCAACAGCAACGGTTCGGCATACAATTGGTTATGATCCTGGATTGCTGAGAAATGCAGCACCACGCGACGAAACATTTCATAACCGGCTTTATCCGACGGGTTGTTGCGATAAACACTCTGTTGCTCGGGGTTCATCAAGCGCACCTCCTGCGCCATCATGCGTAGCAACATGTCGACATCAAAGTGCTGGCGCAGCAACAACGTTAACTTGCTTTGCGGAAATGGCGTGAGCAAACGTTGAGTAAACTCCTCTCCTTCGATTGGGACGATGCTAATCGTTGGACTCTCGGCTAAGCTGCCACCAAAAATTGGCATCAGCGTTGCTCCGGCAAGTCCTCCTAATGCCGGCATGGCACCCGCATTGGCGGAAAAAGTAAAAGTCGCGGCAATATTGGATACACCGGTAAAATGCACCGGTTGACGGTAATGCGCACGGACGATATTTACCAGTAGCTGCTGTGATATGGAGTCGGTAACCGCTTCATCATAGGCAATCACAGCACGATTCAACGCCATCGGCGATACACATCCGGCCAAGAGGATCATGACGGACAGGCACAACAATCGTTGCAAGAATGACCACTGATATCTTGATTGCTTCTTCTTATACTTCACCGATCATCTCTCTATCCTGAAACACGCCTTTTCAATATAAAGCACACAATTCCGTTATCTGTGCAACGCTCTGGAAGTTAAATGCAGATTTTCAAGAAAACAGTCATCGGATAATAAGATTCGATTAATAATATTCCGGTCTGGCATGGCTTTCAAAGCGTGTGTATTCGCCCAGGAACGTTAGATCAACTTTTCCGATCGGACCATTACGCTGCTTGCCAATAATGATTTCGGCAATCCCTTTATCTGGCGAATCCGGGTTATACACTTCATCGCGGTAAATAAACAGAATCACATCGGCGTCTTGTTCAATCGCCCCAGATTCACGCAAATCCGACATAACTGGACGTTTGTTGGGTCGTTGCTCAAGACTGCGATTGAGCTGCGATAGCGCAATCACCGGCACCTTCAATTCTTTCGCCAACCCTTTCAACGCACGTGATATTTCTGAGATTTCTGTGGCACGATTCTCTCCCTGGCTACTGGAGGACATGAGTTGCAGATAATCAACCACAATCAAACCCAATTCACCATACTGGCGATATAACCGTCTGGAACGCGCTCTGAGTTCAAGCGCATTTAACGCCGCCGTCTCATCAATAAAAATGGGCGCCTCATTCAGTTTGCCTAAGGCGTGCGTCAATTTTGGCCAATCTTCATCGTCCAGACGACCGGTACGCACCTTATGTTGATCCAGTTTCCCCACGGACCCCAGCATCCGCATGGCCAGCTGCGCGCCTCCCATCTCCATACTGAACACCGCAACGGGTTTGTTTAATTCCAGTGCTACATGCTCTGCAATATTCAACGAAAAAGCGGTTTTCCCCATGGATGGACGCCCTGCAACTATAATCAGGTCGCCCGGCTGGAATCCGGATGTCTTTTGATCAAGATCGTGAAAACCCGATGCAATCCCGGTTACATTGCTCGGATTATCCTGGCTGTATAGCAATTCTATCCGCTCGACCACTTGCCGCAAAAGGGGTTGAATGCCCGTGAAGCCTTCTTTACCACGAGCACCTTCTTCAGCAATCTCAAATACTCTCGCTTCCGCTTCATCTAATAAATCTGCAGCGGAGCGCCCCACTGGGTTATAAGCGGAATCTGTGATGTGCACACCCACTTGCGCTAAATTACGCATGATTGAGCGTTCACGAACTATTTCCGCGTAGCGTTTAATATTTGCCGCCGAAGGCGTGTTCTGCACCATGGCGCCAATATACGCAAGCCCACCGATAGTCTGCAGCTCTGCTGATGTTTCCAGCGATTCCGCCACGGTAATGACGTCAGCCGGTTTGTTCTGTTCAATCAGTTTACAAATATGGTGATAAATCAGTTGGTGATCCTGCCGGTAAAAATCGCCATCGGTAATAACATCGGCGACTTTCTCCCACGCGTTATTGTCCAGCATCAGCCCTCCGAGTACCGATTGCTCGCTCTCAATCGAATGAGGAGGTGTTTTATAGGGATCTATAAGCTGATCCTGATGGAGACTAATCGGTGATTGCGCCATAGGTATCGAAAACTCAGTTGAAGGATGTTTGATTCTACCACTTGCTGAATCACAAATGAAAAAAGGACTACGAATAGTCCTTCTTTCAAATAAACTAATAAAATTTAATTTATCAGAGCACGGAATCACCCAGTACCGAGACAGTAATACTCGCTGTCACATCGCTATGCAGCGAGACCGTTAGTGGGTAGTCACCCACTTGCTTTAATTGACCATTCGGCATATGAATCATCGTCCGTTCAACTGAAAAACCCAGCCCGGCAAGTGCCTCGACAATATTTACATTGGTGACAGAACCAAATAATTTCCCATCACTGCCAGCTTTCTGAGAAATTTGTACCAGCAAACCCTCAAGTTTTGCCGCGACAGCCTGGGCTGCCGTTAAAATTGCAGCTTGTTTCTTCTCCAGTTCTACCCGCTTGGATTCAAATTCTGCAATAGCCTGCTCAGTTGCACGTTTTGCTTTACCTTGCGGGATCAGATAATTTCTAGCAAAACCGCTTTTAACATTAACCACGTCACCTAATTGACCCAAATTACTTATTTTTTCCATCAAAATGATTTGCATATCATTTCTCCCTAGTGACGATCCGTGTAAGGTAATAGCGCCAGAAAACGTGCTCTTTCTATTGCTGTACCCAGCTGGCGCTGATAAAAAGAAGTCGTGCCGGTAATCCGCGCTGGAATTACCTTGCCGTTCTCATTAATGAAATCTTTTAAAATTTCAATATCCTTATAATCTACCTGTTTGATGCCTTCCGCGGTGAAGCGACAAAACTTTTTGCGCTTAAATAAAGGGCGATTGGCTTTTTTATCTCTTTCTTTATCCTTACTGTCTTTACGCCTACTAGTAAAACGTGCCATATTTATTCCTATTTATAATTAAATGAGTTCAATTTGATCTGAGTGCAACACCAACTGTTGATTCATGTGACTCTTTCTATTGAGAAATCCGGTGAGCTTAACTCTGCTGTTAATCTTAAATTCTGCAACGGCCAAGGCTGGCTCCCCCATCACGACCACAGGAATATCAAAGACTATTTGCCTCACAACACCTGCCTCTTTTTGTTGAGACCCATGACTTACCGTAAATTCAGTCACGGCAGTGCCAGCAGGGGTGTAGCGTAAAATGCCTAATTTGACGATTTTCCCGCAAATAGTTGTCTGATTACATTCCAATTTCTGACAGACTATACAGTAGCAGCAACACCGGGCTCTTCTGAAACCTCATCAGAATTCGATTCATCCGTGGTCTCCTCTGAACCCGACGAGCTCGCAGGACCGGCTCTCTCTACCTGACGCATCATGGGTGATGGTTCAGTGACAGGACCCTTAGTTTTAATGGTTAAATGGCGTAGAATCGCATCACTGAATTTGAAAGCATGATCCAAGTCATCCAGAATTTCCTGGTTACATTCAATATTCATCAATACATAATGCGCTTTATGAACTTTCTGAATCAGATAAGCAAGTTGGCGACGCCCCCAATCTTCCACTCGATGAACTGTGCCGTTCTTGGAAGTCACAATGCCACGATAGCGTTCGATCATTGCAGGCACTTGTTCACTTTGATCAGGGTGAACAATAAAGACTATTTCGTAATGTCGCATAAATTCCTTTTGGGTTGTAAGTCTCCCATCAATCACGATGGTGAGACAAGGTTGAAAAACACACTATTTTACTGAATTAATAAGGCAATATCAAATAGAGTTCAAATAACTGCGAATAATATTATTCGCATACCAAGCGAACTGGTAAAATTTATCCGCTTGACCCAAGGGTCTCGACATTGGATTTTATATTTTTTCAAAAACTTCAGAAATAACCATTACAAACAACGCACACAAAAATCATGTTATTAATGATTGATAATTACGATTCTTTTACCTATAACTTGGTGCAGTATTTTTCTGAATTGGGAGAAAAGGTTGTTGTATACCGAAATGATGAAATTACTCTAGATAAAATTTCGCAATTAAACCCCGAGCGAATTGTGATTTCTCCAGGCCCCTGCACTCCGAATGAAGCAGGCGTATCGTTATCTGTCATTCATCAATTCAGCCAGAATATCCCCGTTCTAGGCGTCTGTCTTGGGCATCAGAGCATCGGGCAAGCATTCGGCGGGCGGGTTATTCATGCAAAACAATTGATGCATGGCAAGACATCTCCGATTTATCATCATGACATCGGTGTCTTTCGAGGCTTACCTAATCCGTTTATTGCCACTCGCTACCACTCTCTTGTCGTTGAGCGCTCAACCCTACCCGATTGTCTAGAGATTACGGCATGGACTCAAGACGATGAAATTATGGGCGTACGCCATAAAACCCTCGCTATTGAGGGCATCCAGTTTCACCCTGAATCTATTTTGAGTGAGCATGGACATCAAATGCTCGAGAATTTCCTTAATCGTTAATCGATCGAACTGAATAAAGGCAATCTCATGAATCCACAAGAAGCGCTACAACGGATCATCGCGCAACAGGAAATATTGCATGATGATATGATCGTTTTAATGCGGCAAATCATGCAAGGTGAAATTTCACCGATGCTCATCGCCGCAATCATTACCGGTCTTCGGGTAAAAAAAGAAACTATCGGAGAAATAGCTGCCGCAGCACAAGTCATGCGTGAATTTGCGACCAAAGTCGATGCTCTCAATGATGCTCATTTAGTCGACACTTGCGGCACCGGCGGAGATTCCCTGCACACCTTTAATATCTCAACAGCATCGGCCTTTGTAGCTGCTGCCGCAGGCGCTCGAGTCGCCAAGCATGGCGGCAGATCCGTTTCCAGCAAATCCGGCAGTGCTGATGTACTGGAAGCACTGGGCGTCAATCTCAACCAAACACCCCAGCAAGTCGCCCAAAGTCTGAGTGAGATTGGCGTCGGTTTTATGTTCGCCCCCAATTATCATTCCGCCATGAAATATGCTGCTCCGGTACGACGTGAATTAGGCATCAAAACCTTATTTAATATTCTGGGACCATTAACGAACCCCGCCAGTGCTAAAAGACAAGTATTAGGTGTTTTCAGTGAAGATCTGGTGGGAACCCTAACCCATGTGCTGCAACGTTTGGGCAGTCGGCACGTACTGATTGTGCATGGCAAGGATGGATTGGATGAAATTACGATCACCGGTGAAACGATTATCGGTGAATTAAAAAATGACAAAGTAACCGTTTATAGCGTCAAACCGGAAGATTTCAGCCTTAAATCCTCTAGCATCGAGACTATCCAGGTTAGCAGCAATGAAGATGCAAAATTAATGCTACTCTCGGCCCTGAAAAACACTCCCGGACCTGCACGGGATATCGTTGTAATGAACGCCGGTGCCGCGATATATGCTGCTGGAGTCGCTGACACACTGGAATTGGGAATCAGGGCGGCACAGAGAGCCATCGAAAGTGGCGGTGCATTGAAAAAACTTCATGACCTAGTGGAATTTACTAATAGAAATACGAATTAAAAACATGCCTGATATTCTAAATAAAATACTTACTGTAAAGAAACAAGAAGTAGAGATTGCCAAGACATTAAAACCTTATCCCATCTTACTTCAAGAAGCACAATCCGCAGCATCGCCACGAGATTTTGTCGCCGCCATTCAAAATAAAATCGCTGCCGGAAAATCGGCGGTTATTGCTGAAATTAAACAGGCCAGCCCCAGTAAGGGCGTTTTGCGTGGACGTACCTCGGAGAACACACAATCATTTGAATTCAACCCTGCCGAGATAGCTCAAACCTATGCTCAGCATGGCGCAGCTTGTCTTTCCGTATTGACCGATCAACAATTTTTTATGGGTAGCCCTCAATATTTACAAGCTGCCAGAAGTGCCTGCTCACTTCCAGTCTTACGTAAAGATTTCATTCTGGAAGATTATCAGATTGCCGAAGCACGCGCGATGAATGCAGATTGTATTTTGTTGATTGTAAGCGCTTTCCTACTGGAATGCGGCAATCAGTCAGGAAGCTCAAAAAATGAACCTCCGGAGCGCATGTTAAAGCTTGAGCAGCTGGCTGGCTCACTGGGAATGGCTGTTCTGGTAGAAATCCACGATGCTGCTGAACTAGAAATGGCTCTACAGCTATCAACGCCATTAATTGGAATCAATAATCGTAACCTGCATACTTTTGAAACATCACTCGATACAACCTTGGAATTGCTCCCCTCAATCCCATCCCAAAAAATTGTCGTCACCGAAAGTGGAATTCATACGCCAGCAGATGTTGCGCGCATGCGCAGTCACCAAGTTAATGGTTTTCTCGTCGGGGAAGCTTTCATGCGCGCGGAAGATCCAGGCATTGAATTGGCGCGCCTGTTTTCGTAATTGATAGTTTATTTCTCAGGCAAGGCTGGTACTTTCGTATTGCTTGTTAGCGCCGACGATGGTCATGACATCACACGCTTGCAGGTGCAAGAGCTTGGAAATATCTTCATAATCGTCCGGCAATGCAGCATCGTCCCAGCCATTAGCGGAGTGCCTGGCCAGATTTACTGCAAGTATGACATTGCGAACTCGCTGTAATTTTGCATGCTCATCATCCATCAGTGTAATCAATAGCTCAGGCAATCTCCATCTGACAGCAAGCTCATGTTGCAATTGATTTAAAGTGAATCCCAAAATTTTTTCTTGTACTATTGCACTCCTTAATGCTTTATTCTGTTTTTGTAGTTGCTTGATCTTTAGCATTTCAGCAGGTGCAAAGCACCACATCAACATTTCTGCAATATCGTGCAACAGGGCAGCCAAACGAATATCAGCAAAATGCAAATCATGCAAACGAATTGCCCAGTCATAAGCATAAGATGCAGCCATATTGGAACGATGAGTGGTTTTCAACAAAAAAATGAGTGCATGCATATTATTGCGCCCAAGAACTTCTTCGGCCAATGGTTTGGCAGGAATTTTCTTAAGCATCGTTTCAAGTCCAAGCATCATTACAATTTGCTCAGCTTCCATCACATCGTGCTCTTGGGAACGGTGCTTATGCTCTTGCATATAGCGCATGAGCTTTACTGTCATCAATGGGTCATTTTTCACAACATTTGCATAATTTCGTGCATTCAAGTTCTGCTCATCTTGTGTGAGAACCTCAAGATTACGTGCAGTTTGTTTGAGAACAGGAATTTCTGCCCTTGTGAGGAAATCGACCCAATCTGATAATTTTCTTGAGACTGGTTGAGGCATTTTTGAACTCCTGAATAATATTGCGTGAAATTTCTTACGACATTTCTTTATAAACCTTGAGGAAACAATAGGCTATCCCAGATTAACGAGAATAATCTATGATTCTTACCAGTACTGTTTACATTTTTCTGCAAACAGGAGATACAAATTCAAGTCAGCTATTCACCAGCAATAGGAAAGAAAAAATACAGCGGCCTGTTAAACACCCAAGAAAGTGAAACGCAGTAATCCAGACAAGCTGCCTATAAAAAAGTCGGACAATTATTACTTGCACTTTATATTTTCTATTATTTGAACGTGGAATTCTCTTTACTATTTTTAATAGAAATATAACAATTCATTATCCATGATTTTCATACTTTCAATATTAGGAGGTATAAGATGTTTAAGCGCCCTCTTTCCGCTCAAAGAATTTGGCATCTAAAGTATCTTCCAGCTATTTTGGTCTTGTTTCTTTCCTTCACAATTGCCGCTCCAGCAGTAGCAGCAGGGTCGCAGGCGCATCTGAAAGGCAGATTCGGCCTGTTGCACGACTGGCCTGTGGTCCCGATCGCAATGATGCTGATGCCGGATGGGCGGGTAATTGCTTACGGAACCGATACTGTGGGTACGCAAATTGGCAATCTGCTCTATGTTATCTGGGATCCATCACTCGGCATTGGAACCAATGCGTTCGAGACATTACCTAACACAACCCTTACCGACATTTACTGTGCTGGTCAGGCGCATCTTCCAGATGGCCGCGGTCTTTTCTTTGGTGGTGACGCCTTTTTGAACACGAAGAGACAGTATGCTCACAATAACGTGAATATTTTTGACTCGTCTACCGATACCCTGACACACCTTCCTCAGAATATGACGTTTAAGCGTTGGTACGCGACTGCAGTAACGTTGCCCAATGGTCAGCATGTCGTGATGGGGGGCCGTAACAGCAGGGATTTTCCAGGAACACCCACCATACCGGCTACGGTAGCAACTTACTCACCGACGCCGGAAGTGCGTGCGAAAAATGGTCATTGGCGTGCACTTAGCTCTGCGACCAGTGACTCCGCTTACGGAGCACTGGGCGGCACTGGAGAAGCATGGTTTTATCCCAGGGCCTGGGTAAACCCACAGGGCAAGTTGTTTATTCTCGGGCACGACGGCGCAATGTACAAGCTCAATACATCAGGCACCGGCACGCTCTCAAAGTATCTATCAACCATAACACCGGGTATTAACAGCTTGCCAAGCATAATGTACGCCCCTGGTCGCATACTATCCATTCGTGACAATCGCACAGCGCTTGTTGTCAACATCAATGGTAATGGCGAACCTGTCGTGACTTCGGGCGGCACTCTGGCAAAAAATCGTCAGTACAGCAATGCGACAGTTCTTGCCAATGGCTCCGTCTGGGTCAATGGAGGATCATCAACTGGCAACGATTTGGCAGGTGCAGCACTGGACTCTGAACTTTGGAATTCCAACACAAAAATATGGAAATCGACAGCAAGAGCAGCCACCCCTCGCTTGTATCATTCAACTTCACTGCTTCTTCCGGATGCAAGCGTGATTACTGGAGGCGGCGGCACGCCCGGCCCTTTAACTCAGCTTAATGGTGAAATTTACTACCCACCTTACCTATTTAAAAAAGATGGGAGCGGTCAATTTTCTCCTCGACCGGTCATTGTGGATGCCCCAACAACCATGCTGGGCTGGAATGAGCAATTTTCTATCGAAGCTACTGAAAATATTTCCAGAATCACGTTGGTGCGCATTGGCGCTACTACGCATGCATTCAATAATGAAACCCGTTTTTTTAACCTGTCGACCGCGCAAAAAGGCAATCCTATCGTAACAGTAAAAACCCCTGCCTCAGCCAATGCAGCTCCTCCTGGCTTCTATATGCTTTTCGTATGGAATCTTGACGGAATACCGTCAGTGGCTAGAATCATACAAATTGGTTGAACTGCCGATTCACGGTGAAACACCCCCGCTATCGGGTACTTCGCCGCTTGACGCGGCGAAGTACTTTATTGAGCGCTCGCCAATTCAGTCCGGATTTTCTGTAGCTTAGGGTCATCCGGCAACACAGACTCCGCTCTTTGCAAATAAAGCTTAGCCGCACCGAGTTTACCTTCAGTCTTTGATTTTTCAATAAACTGAATATACCGATCCACCATCCGCTGCAATCCTGCAAGCGCTTCTGCGTTATTGGATTCCATCGTCAGCACCATCTGGTAATATTTATAGGCATTGTCTCTTGCAGGTGTAGTGAAGCGCTCTGCTTTCATAGCTTTTTCAGCAGCAGCCAAATGTTTTTTAATTAAACCTGCATCCATTGGTTTTACCGGCGCGTTCTGCTGCGTGGATTGAGGCGACGATGCATCATTTGCCACCGCTAATGGCTGAGCGTTGTCGGATACCTGTTTGGTAGCTTCTCTAGCATTACGTGCCGGTTCAACAATCGCTAAACTCTCTGGGAAAGGTATGCCTTCTGCTGGTTGATTCTCGGTCTCACTCAATACTTCTTGCGCAGTCTTGGGTATTTTGTCTGCACCAGATTCAGGGTTTGCTTCAGTTGCAACCGAAGCAACGGATGAATCTTCTTTTGTCTCTGGGGTGCCAGTAACTTTGCCTGGATTGCGTTGAAATAAGGGCTCAGTGGCGACAATACCTGATCCGTCATCCGACGACGATCCCGCAGGATTTTCGTCGAACCACAAGCCAACTGTTACCAGAGCAACGATACCGACCATGACACCCATCAACAGCTTGTTATTAGCAGCCGAACGGCTATGCGCAACTGGCTCTGTAGCCATCTGTTTTGCGACTGAAGTTTTCGTTTCGCTGGCATGCTCTGATTTCAGCAGCGCCAAAATCTCCTCTGCCGATTGCGGCCTATCCTGATATTCTGGTCGCAACATCCACTGAACCGCTTGCAATAATTCGGCACTATAGGCAATGTCCGGAGATCCGGAAAGATCGCTCATTGGGTCGGATTCCCCCCGGCTTAAGGTCATTTTCCTGGTCTGTGCTGCAACAGGTGACTGATGTGTCATGCAAGCATAGAGGATTGCACCCAATGCATAGAAATCGGTTGCAGATCCTGGTTTATTGTCGATTTCATATTGCTCCGCAGGCGCATAACCGATGGCTAACTCCTCAGCGAACCGCGGAGTGCGCGCAGCGATCGCCAATCGTGCAGCAGCAAAATTGATCAGTAATGGTTCGCCATCTTTACCGATAAGAATCACCGCCGGCTGAATACCGCCGTGCACGATTTTGTGTTCGTGTATTTTCTGCAAGGCGCTCAGAACCGATACCAATATGAATTTTAATTCGGTCTCTGCCAAGGATGCTCGTGCCTCTAATAGCTTGGAGAGTGGCATACCTTCCTGGGTACCCATAATCAGATAAGCCGTTCCATTCAATGAGAGAATATTTTCTGTTACAGCAATATTAGGATGCTCAATCTGAGTCAGAATCTCGGCCTGATCCAGAAATGCCTTTAATCCATAATCAAAATTTTCTTTATCCGTTAAAAATTTAGGTTCAACACCAAGACCATCCATCGCGCGTATGGCGAAATCGTGAGGAAAATATTCGCGTATTTTCACCCGTTCTTTAAGATGATGATTCCAGGCACGATAAGTAATATCAAATGAACCGACTTTTGCAACGCCCTTGATTTCATAGACGCCAATTTGAGTGCCCTCAGGCAGAATTTGATCGTGTATTTGTGTCATGATAGGTATTATCCCTGTTACTAATATCAGTTAGGTGTCAAATTTTATTATGTGTTATGTGCACCTTAAAACTGCAATGTTAACAATAAATGTTTTCGATGAAAGTTAGTTTTTCAACAGCTTGCTAAACGGCAATCATATATTGAGCCGACATAAGTATTATGACACCAATGGAATAGAATCACTTTATAGTTTCCAAAAAGATGGCTTGCCAAGTTTAATGACGTATTAGTAAACTTTAGGTTAATTCAGAAAAGCCTGAAGGGTGCTAAAAACACAGCTTGCTGATTTGCTAAGGACTTATGGCAACTCATCGAATATTATTAATATCTGCCAACCTAGAGTCACAATAATCATGGAACAGAATAAAAAAATAAAAGTACTATTTGTCTGCATGGGAAATATTTGTCGATCTCCAACTGCGGATGCCGTGTTCCGGCATATTGTTAAGGCCTCCGGGGCAGATCATATGATAGAAGTGGATTCCGCGGGCACGCATGCTTACCATATTGGCAACCCGCCGGATCAGCGCGCGCAGCATACGGCATTACAACGCGGATACAAAATGCACGAATTACGCGCCCGCGCGGTAAAATCGAGTGATTTCGAGGAATTTGACTACATTCTTGCAATGGACAACGAAAACCTCACCTTATTGCAACAGCGAAGCCCGCAGCAGCATATCAGCAAGATTCAATTATTCATGCAGTATAGCGAAAATGCCCCTGTAACTATCGAAGTGCCTGATCCTTATTTCGGAGGGCAGCAAGGATTTGAACAAGTGCTGGATATGGTCGAGGAAGCCAGTCGTGGTTTGCTGGCGCATCTGCGCAATCACAAAATATAACCAGGAGAAATTTCAATGAAAACAAAAGCTGCGATAGCCTGGAAAGCAGGTCAGCCATTAACGATTGAACAGGTCGATCTGGCAGGCCCGAAATCCGGTGAAGTACTGGTCGAAATCAAAGCAACCGGCATTTGCCATACCGACTATTACACGCTGTCCGGTGCTGATCCCGAAGGCCTTTTCCCGACTATCTTGGGGCATGAAGGTGCCGGTGTAGTGGTGGATACCGGTCCCAACGTAAAGTCGCTGAAGAAAGGCGATCATGTCATTCCACTCTACACACCAGAATGCCGCGAATGTAAATTCTGCCTTTCCCAAAAAACCAACTTGTGCCAGGCGATTCGAAGCACTCAAGGCAAAGGCCTGATGCCGGATAGCTCATCGCGTTTTTCAATCGATGGAAAACCGCTGTTTCATTACATGGGCACCTCCACTTTTTCCAATTACACGGTTGTACCTGAAATCGCGCTGGCCAGAATTCGTGAAGACGCTCCTTTTGATAAGGTTTGCTATATCGGCTGTGGTGTCACTACCGGACTCGGTGCGGTGATCTACACCGCCAAAGTCGAAGCCGGCGCGAACGTGGCGGTGTTCGGTCTGGGCGGGATCGGCTTGAACGTGATTCAAGGCGCACGCATGGTCGGTGCCGACAAAATCATCGGCATCGATATCAATCCTGAACGTGAAGCGATGGCACGAAAATTCGGCATGACGCATTTCATCAATCCGAAGGACGTGCCCAATATCGTCGATGCCGTGGTGCAACTGACCGACGGTGGCGCGGATTACAGTTTTGAATGTATCGGCAATACTCAAGTCATGCGGCAAGCTTTGGAATGTACGCATAAAGGCTGGGGGCGCAGCATCATCATTGGCGTTGCCGAGGCCGGTGCGGAAATCAGCACGCGTCCTTTTCAACTCGTTACCGGCCGCAAATGGGAAGGCTCCGCTTTTGGCGGCGCACGAGGCCGTACCGATGTACCCAAGATCGTCGATTGGTATATGGAAGGCAAAATCGACATCGATTCGCTCATCACCCATACCCTGACACTGGATAACATCAACGAAGGCTTCCGCCTGATGAAAGCGGGTGAATCAATCCGCTCCGTGGTGATTTACTGATCATGGCTGAATTGGAAATACGCAGCCAGCACGGTTGTTTTGCCGGTGTGCAAGGATTTTATCAGCATGCGTCTTCCGTCATCGGTTTGCCCATGCGCTTCTCCGTGTATCAACCGCCACAGGCTCAGCATCAGCGTGTTCCTGTATTGTTTTTTTTGGCGGGACTGACCTGCACCGAAGAAATCTTTATGATCAAAGCCGGGGCGCAGCGCTATGCTGCAGAGTATGGCTTGATACTGGTTTCAATGGATACCAGTCCGCGCCAAACCGGCATCGCCGGTGAAACTGATGCTTGGGATTTCGGCGCAGGCGCAGGGTTTTACTTGGATGCAACAAAAGCACCGTGGTCGCAACACTTCCGCATGGAAAGCTACATCACGCAAGAACTGCGTCAAATCATCATCGATCAATTCCCCGCAGATCCGGGTCGCACCGGCATTTTCGGCCATTCGATGGGTGGGCATGGCGCATTGACATTGGCTTTGCGCTATCCCGATCTGTTTCGCTCGGTCTCCGCCTTTGCGCCGATATGCGCACCGATGCAATGCCCGTGGGGACAGAAAGCATTTCGCCATTATTTGGGTGAAGATCAGAAAAACTGGCGTCAGTACGATGCCACCGCACTGATCGAGGATGGCCGCCGAATTCCAGATTTATTAATCGACCAAGGTTTGGACGACCAGTTTCTGGCGCAGCAACTGTACCCCGAAGCTCTGGAAAAAGCATGCCGCGAAGCGGAGCAGAAGCTGACGCTGCGATTTCACAGTGGGTATGATCACAGCTATTACTTCATCAGTACGTTTATGGGAGAGCATTTGAAATATCATCGCGATGCGCTGTTATGATCATGAATGATGTCAGAGTCTCATTTTTCCCCTTATTTTTCTTGATTATGGACCTGACCCCATTTTGCATTTTGCATTTTGGGTGTAGTATTTCTTGTGTTAGTTATCGTACATACTTTCGGAAAGAAGTATTGCATTATTGAATCAGATTCGGTGGTTCCCCATATAGATCGCACTGGGTCTCCCAGTTATCTTGTGTCTCTCTAGTCGCTAGATAACTGGGTTACTCTCTACTTATTTTCGCGGTATGCAGCGCATTATTCCCGCCCTTTTTAATGCGCTGTTTTTTTGCTTCATTTTTAGCCAAATGGCTTGATATCCAGAACCACGCCGGGTCCAGAAATAGGGTTTAGAAATAGGGTCAGGTCTATAACTAAGAGTCTTTTGTTTTTGCAAACGGTCTCGATAGGATCATCGATTTGATTGAGACAGTTTCCTTTGCGGGTACGACGGGTGACATCAAATTCGGAGAAATTCATGGATACCAATTCAATTGCAGATTTAAAATGGGGCTAT
The DNA here is from genome assembly GCF_019752095.1 of Nitrosomonas sp. Classification (GTDB taxonomy): domain Bacteria; phylum Pseudomonadota; class Gammaproteobacteria; order Burkholderiales; family Nitrosomonadaceae; genus Nitrosomonas. Next base: position 35,820 of record NZ_JAIEMO010000004.1, on the reverse strand, counting down.
AACACTTCGCCCTTCTCAATGAGATTTTGTCCACGCAAAGGTTTCTAGATGTAATTCCTATGGCCGTACTCATAATTTTGGTTCTTATCCGGTAACAATCGAAGGAATCCTGATTCAAGGTGTTTGGCTTTGAGGCTTGGTGCCAATTGCGGTTGTCAGGAAATGGCGCGAAATGCAGTGTTTTACCATGGCAATCATCTGGCTTTCCTCCATGCCTGTCACCTCTTGATAGAGCGCTGGGGCGATCGACACAAAAATACGCAATAACTGTGGATCAAAATGACTGCCACTATCACGTTCAAGTTCGGCAAGAGCGTCATGCACCGTCCATGATTCCTTATACGGGCGTTTGGAGGTCAGCGCGTCGAACACGTCAACAATGGCGAATATTCGCGCGTTCAACGGAATTGCTTCGCCTTTGAGTCCTTCCGGGTAGCCGCTGCCATCGTATTTTTCGTGATGAAAATGAGCCACATCGCAGGCGCCACTAAGCCAGCTGGATTGTTTTAGTATGTCCACACCCAGCGTGACATGCGTTTTCATGATCTCAAATTCCTGTGGGGTCAGCTTTCCGGATTTTAGCAGAATCGGGTCGCGAATGCCGATCTTGCCGACATCGTGCAAAAAAGCGCCCGTGATCAGATTGAGGATATTTTCGTGATGCAGTCCGACCGTCTCCCCCATCCGGAGGGCATAAAAGGTAACGCGGTAATTATGGCTGTTGGTATCGGAATCGCGCTCCGCGATGGCGCTGCCCATCACATTCATCAACTCCAGATTTCCAGTTAAAAGATCAGTGGAAAGTTTAGTCAATTCCCTATTGATCGTCAGTATGATCGGATACATCAGAAAGGTGGTAACAGTGATGCTAACGGTGATCAGCAGCAGTGTGTGCAGCAGTTCATCTTTGATCTTTAGCTGCTTATTGACATCATAGAGCTCAACCACGAGAAAATTGCGCTTGACCAATTGTTGCGCCAGATTAGTCAGGTGTTGATAAGTCGATCCATCCAGTTGTTCCAGATCATAAGGGGATTCACCGCTGAGCGCGGCAGATTCCTTGAGCGCAAGCGCATGGACGAATTGCTGGAAGCGCGAAATTTCAAGCCATAGAACGACGCCTCCAATCGTGAGGCTGAGAAACAACCATCCTAGAAACAGACGAAGCAGGATTTTTCGATGAACAAACTGACTGGTGGCAAGCGCCTCTTGTGAATCAGCTTTAACATCAATCACACTTGGAGCACTGGGTTTTGTTTCAGTCATATTCTGATTTCCTCGCTAGAAATCACGTCTACATCTGATGGCAGATGAGCAATGTAGCAAGTCGTGCGATAAAAGTACACTACTCAATATTTTTAGATGCGCACGATTCTACGTGACCCGCAAGGAACGTCCGAGCATCGCTTGTGGTATGATTTTCGATCATTACTGGAGGATTGAGATGCGCGCTGTTTTTTTGGATTTTGGTTCTGTAACTCGCGGCGATATGGATTGCGCGGCGCTGGAGCGAGCGGTATCACCGTGGCAGTATTATCATGACTCTTCTGAACAGGAGGTGCAGGAAAGAATCCACACGGCCGAGGTGATCGTCAGCAACAAGGTGTTTGTCGATCGCGCGGCAATCGTTGCGGCGAAACATCTGAAACTCATCTGCGTGGCGGCAACCGGGTATAACAATGTCGATCTCGCAGCCGCCGGTGAATGCAATATTCCGGTGTGTAATGTGCGTGGTTATGCTACGCCTTCGGTAGTGCAACACGTGTTTATGCTGATGCTGAATCTGGCGCGCCATTTTGTGGATTATCAGGAGCTGATGAAACGCGGCGGCTGGCAAGCGAGCCAATTTTTCTGTCCATTGGATTTTGATATTCAGGAGCTATCCGGAAAAACATTAGGAATCATCGGGTTTGGTGAATTGGGCAAGGCGGTGGCTAACGTGGCACACGCATTCGGTATGCAGGTGCTGATCGCGGAGCATAAAGGCAAACCGCCACGCTCTGGCAGAACCGCGTTTGACGACGTGTTGCGGCGGGCGAATTTTGTTACGCTGCATTGTCCATTATCGCAGGCGACTCAACACCTGATCAGCCGCAGAGAATTGGATCTACTGAAACCTTCTGCGTATTTGATCAATACCGCGCGCGGTGGTTTGGTCAATGAAGCCGATTTATTGCAGAGCTTATCCAATGGCCGGATTGCTGGTGCTGCGATCGATGTGATCCAGGAAGAACCACCGGACAAGGAAAATCTAATACTGCGGCAGCAACCGGAAAACCTGATTGTTACGCCGCATATCGCTTGGGCCAGTCGGGAATCTAGGCAGCGCTTGCTGGATCAATTGGCGAGCAATATCGAGAATTTTTTCCAGCATAAACCTTTTAATCAAGTAACTGGTTCAGATAGCGAAGTGATATAGCGGAAAATAAAAGAAACATGAAGTCTGGCTAAGTTTAATCCGCGAATTCAAATTGCTGGTAGCGATTCTTAATTATCTTGCGCATAATAAACATCGGGCTATTTAAATAGTAATAGTAAACTTTCAGGAACGACCATGAACAATTAGCTACCAAGGAAAGTGATTACATTGCACAATGCGTATTTGCGATAACAAGCAAAAAGAATCCAAGATGTTTTTACTTGAAAGGGAAAGCGAATGAAGATACTAAAATGGTTGAAACAAATTGCTCTGGCGGTTGGTTTCGTAGTGACGCTAGGTGGAACGAGTCATGCAGGCGCATCCGGATCAATCTTCATAAAAAACCTTGGTCCGCTCAATTCCTTTACGGTAGATATTGCGAGTTCTAACAGGACCGATGGTATGATCCAGAGTCTGCGGTTTGATTTGTTGGGTACGCAGTGCGGCAACACGGGGTGTACACTTGGAGAACCGCTGGTGTTTGATGCCGTGCAAGATTCTGGTTTCGTTCATGATCCCGCTGGTGACGGGGTTTCATCTCTGTTTGGCGTGCATAATGCGCTGCATTTCGGTTTTAACTTCACCGGTTATGATCCGCTTGATAAATTTCAGTTCTTATGGGATCCCGATGTTGCGAGTAACGGTGACTATGCCGCGACAGTATCCGATCTGATCGGAATGGTGATTAGAGCATCCGTCATTTTTCCCGATAATTCAACTCTGATCTATTCTGGGACCATGGCGGCAGTGGATTCCGATGTTGCAGTCAATCTCCTTCCCGTTCCAGAGCCGAGAGTTTATGCCATGCTGGCTGTTGGACTGGGTTTTCTTGGTTTCATCAGATACCGCAGTAAGCAAGTTGAAGTTGCCTGATTGATCAAGCATTGAAATCTATCTGGCAATGCTGCTACGGCGTTAGAAACAAGATCAGAATGCCCATTTATTAGGTATAAAGCGCTTTTTCACCTATCTCTGGCTTGCATCAGCTGCTTCGAAAACGTTCTTCAACGAACCGTTTACGTAATAGATTGTCCTGAAAAAATCGGCACTCCATTGTGATTGCCGGTTTTAGAACAAAGAAGGCTGAAATGATTGTCGGTCATTGGTTGTTACTCATCCCTGTTATAGTTACTCTGTGTGTCATTTGGAATTAATAAATGTATCCGCCACCAAGTAGCGAAAAATATGGAGTTATTAGAATGCAGCACTGGATTTTTCTTTCAATCGCGATTCTCAGTGAAGTAATTGCAACCTCATTTCTTAAGGCATCTGAAGGATTTACTCGCTTGTGGCCATCGCTCGTAGTGATTGTGGGCTATGTACTGGCCTTTTATTTGCTGTCGCTGACACTCAAAACCATTCAGGTCGGTGTGGCTTACGCTATTTGGTCCGGCGCAGGATTGGTATTAATTGCGCTGAGCGGTTGGGTCTTTTTCGGGCAATCGCTGGATATCCCCGCTGTGATTGGCTTGGCGCTAATCATTGCGGGGATTGTGGTGATCAGCATGTTTTCGCAGACTGTTTCACTTTAACAGGCTGTTGAAAAACTATCTGCATTACCGCTGCAGTGTTAAAAACAAGTTCAAAATTCTCATTTACTTGACATAAACTGCGCTTTCTCACCTGTTTTTTCCTTGCATCAGCTGCTTCGAAAACGTTTTTCAACGACCCGTTAAGCTAGACAAATCAAGTCAGTTTAATCTCTGGGTAATTCCTTCCAAGAAAAAATAACCCCTGCCAGTGGCGGCAGCGTAATTGCCATTGAATTGGCAAATCCCATCCAGGGGATCGGTGTACTGTCAATATTGCCTAAATTGCCGACATTGCTGCCACCGTAATAGGTGGAGTCGCTATTAAAGATTTCTTGATAAGCGCCGGCAGCTGGTACGCCGATGCGATAGCCGGTGCGTGGTACCGGAGTGAAATTGAGAATGATCAGCACAAATGTTTCGTCGATGGCACGCCGCAGGTAAGCGATTATCGATTGGTCGGCATCCTGGCAGTCGATCCAGTGAAAACCTTCGGCAGTAAAGTCAAGCTGATGTAAAGCCGGGGTATTTTGATAACAATGATTCAAATCGCGCACAGCAGCTTGCACCCCGGCATGTGGTTGTTGCTCCAGTAAATACCAGTCAAGTTCGTGACTCACGCGCCATTCGCGTTGCTGTGCGAATTCATTGCCCATAAAATTGAGCTTTTTTCCTGGACAAGTCATTTGATAGACCAGTAACAGGCGCACATTGGCAAATTTTTGCCAGGAATCTCCGGGCATTTTGCTCCAAAGTGAACCCTTGCCGTGCACCACTTCATCATGCGAAAAAGGCAACACAAAATTTTCGGTATACGCATAGAGCTGGCTGAAAGTCAGCTGTTCGTGATGATAGCGCCGGTGAATCGGATTTTGCTGCATATAAGAGAGCGTATCGTGCATCCAACCCATGTTCCATTTCATCGAAAAACCCAAACCGCCGACATAGGTAGGGCGCGACACACCCGGCCAAGCAGTGGATTCTTCCGCCAGTGTGAGTGCGCCTGGAAATTCTCCGTGCACCATGATATTCAGCTCGCGAATAAAATCAATCGCTTCCAGATTTTCCCGTCCACCATATCTGTTTGGCAACCATTCGCCATCCTTGCGTGAGTAGTCGAGATAAAGCATTGAAGCCACCGCATCGACGCGTAATCCATCCAAATGAAATTCGGATAGCCAATAATGAGCGCTGGACAAAAGAAAGGATTTCACTTCATTGCGGCCATAGTTGAAGATATAGGTACCCCAATCCTGATGAAACCCCAGGCGTGGATCCTCGTGTTCATACAAGGCGGTGCCGTCAAAACGTGCCAGCGCAAAAGTATCCTGAGGAAAATGCGCAGGCACCCAATCCAGAATCACGCCGATTCCCGCCTGATGACAGGTGTCCACGAAAAACCGGAAATCATCCGGTGAGCCAAAGCGGCTGGTGACGGCAAAATATCCTGTCGTCTGGTAACCCCAGGACTCATCCAACGGATGCTCGGAGACGGGCATCAACTCGATATGGGTATAACCCATCTCCGCCACGTAAGGCAATAGATGCGTTGCCAGTTCCCGATAGGTATAGAAGCGTCCGTCCGGATGTCGTTTCCATGATCCGGCGTGAATTTCAAGAATATTCAGCGGCGCATGCAGCCAATCCCAATCGGATCTACGTGACATCCAAGTGGTATCTTGCCAATGATAGGCATTATGCACGGGGATCAACGCGGCCGTGTTGGGACGCAACTCGTATTGCTGGGCAAAGGGATCCGTCTTGACAAGAATTTCACCGCTATCGCGATTGCGAATTTCAAATTTGTAATGAATGTTGGAGGGTAATTCCGGAATAAACAATTCCCATACACCGCTGGCGTGATGCACTTTCATCGGATGTATTCGGCCATCCCAGCGATTAAAATCTCCTACGACGCTGACGCGCTCTGCATTTGGCGCCCATACTGCGAAGCGCATTCCATCAACACCGGCATTCTTGGCCGGCTGAGTCCCCAGCATGCGATATGCCTGCCATAATTTACCTTGATTGAATAAATACAAATCATGATCAGAAATTTGTGGCATAAAAGCATAGGGATCGTATGCTTCATAGACGGCATGCTTTGAGTCTTTCCCTTCAATGCGCAAGCGGTACGGCATGGTCGGCATCGATTCGCCGCGCCATTCGAAAACTCCTTCAGGATGAACGCATTGCATCGGCTCATAGCCGATGGATGTTTTGATCCATACCTGTGCATCAAAGGCACGAAATACGCGCACTAAAACTTGATTATGCTCTCTATGTAACCCTAAATACGCATAAGGATCATGGAGCTTTGCGTTGAGCAGTGCATGTAGCAGATAATTGGGTTTGCTCGTGGTCATCACCTTTAATATGGAGTTAGCAGATGCGGCTTGGATTATAACCTGTCTATTCTTTGACAAAAGGCAATTAAATTCGAAGCAGTCTGTGAGAAAGTGCCATAATACGATAACATATTCACATAGAGGCAAAAGGGCTATTAATTGCTATGGATAAAAATGAACCTGTACATGCAAATGAATCCCAGGCGAAATACAGTACCAGCAGCCGTTTCCGTAGCAACATCACACATGAAACACTGGCATTGATATTAGCGGGTGGGCGGGGTAGCCGTTTACATCAATTGACCGACTGGCGCGCTAAACCAGCTATGCCTTTTGGTGGGAAATTTCGCATCATTGACTTTCCTCTGTCCAATTGTGTCAACTCAGGTTTTCGGCGTATAGGTGTAGTGACCCAGTATAAAGCACAGAGCCTGATTCGCCATATTCAACATGGCTGGAGTTTTCTCGATGGACGTTTTAAGGAGTTTGTCGAGCTACTTCCGGCGCAGCAGCGAACTGCCGATGGAACATGGTACCAAGGGACAGCCGATGCGATATTTCAGAATATCGATATTTTACTGCGTCACGATGCGAAATATGTATTGATTCTGGGCGGAGACCACATTTACAAAATGGATTACAGTAAGCTGCTGGCTGAACATATCGAGAAATCTGCGGATATGACGGTGGCTTGTCTCGAAATTCCACAGCAAGAAGCCAGTGCTTTTGGTGTGATGGGCGTCAATGACCAATGGCAAGTAACCAGTTTTATTGAAAAACCGGCTCAACCCGTGTCGATACCCGGTCAACCGGAGAAAGCGTTGGTGAGCATGGGTATATATATATTTAATGCCGATTTTCTCTATGAACAATTAATTCGCGATCATCAAGATCATGATTCATCGCATGACTTTGGTAAAGATTTGATTCCGTATTTAGTGCCCCGTTATCGCGTCTTTGCGCATCGATTCATGAATAGTTGCGTCAATATGGCATCCGGAATGCCGTATTGGCGTGATGTTGGAACAGTGGATGCATACTGGGAGGCCAATGTTGACCTGATTTCCGTCACGCCGGAGCTTAATCTGTACGATGATGACTGGCCCATCTGGACACACCAGGAACAATTGCCTCCGGCAAAATTTATTTTTGATGATGATGACCGACGTGGTCAGGCATTGGACTCATCCGTATCCGGTGGATGTATTATCAGCGGTGCTACCGTTCGTCGTTCCTTGCTGTTCTCCAACGTGAAAGTCAATAGCTTCAGTCATGTAGAGGATTCGGTCATACTTCCCAATGTGGAAATTGGCCGCCATGCACAACTACGGCGTGTTGTGGTGGAAAAGAAATGCGTGATTCCTGAAGGATTAACCGTTGGATTTGATCCTGAGCAGGACCGCAAGCGGTTCTATGTTACTGAAAAAGGCATTACGTTAATTACACCAGAAATGCTAGGGCAGGAAATACATAACGTATGTTAACGAAGATTGAATAAACGTTTCAAATAATGCTGATCGGCACATAGTGCTAAGCATATTCATATTCATGTCAAAAACCTAACTGACTCAATAAGAGTCTTTAATTATTAACTTAATAAGTATTATTTTTTATAATGAAACAAATAAATCTTGTCTTGTTATGGCATATGCACCAACCGGACTATCGGGATTATGTGACTAATCAATTTGTGTTGCCTTGGGTGTATCTGCATGCCATTAAGGACTATACCGATATGGCTTATCATTTGGAGTCGCATCCAAAAACCAAAGCGGTTGTCAATTTTGTGCCGGTACTGTTGGATCAGCTGGAAGATTTCACACAACAATTTTCCACCAAGCAAGTACGCTGTCCTTTGTTACGCCTGCTAGCGACACCTGAGCTCGAAAACATTACGATGCAGGATCGACTGTATTTATTTGACAGTTGCTTTCTCAGCAATCATGAGAACATGTTGCAACCGTACCCAGCTTATAAGCGCTTACACGAACTTTATCAAGTTTTCAACAAAGTGAGTGAGCGTGAGTTAAAGTATTTTTCGGGGCAATATCTCGCTGATTTAGTGGTTTGGTATCACTTGGCGTGGATGGGGGAAAGTGTACGGCGAAACAACGAGTTTGTGATGAAATTGATGGCTAAGAATCAGGAGTTTAACCATGAGGATAGACTACAGCTCTTTACTTTAATTGGAGAATTAATTGCGGACCTGATTCCACGCTATCGCAAGCTTGCTGAGTCTGGTCAGATTGAATTATCCACCACGCCTCATTATCATCCGCTCGCGCCGCTTCTGATTGATTTTACTTCTGCTCAAGATAGTCAGCCTGATGTTACCTTGCCCGTGCATAACATCTATCCAGGTGGGCGTAGCCGTGTAGCATTTCATTTGTCGTCTGCAATCACCAGTCACACACAGCGTTTTAATGAAAAGCCTGTCGGTGCCTGGCCTGCTGAAGGGGCTTTATCAACCGCATTAATAAAGATCCTGGCAGAACAAGGTTGTCAGTGGAGTGCTAGTGGGGAAGGTGTGCTGGTCAATAGCTTATGTGCATCATATCCTGATAAGCCACTTTCGGATCGCAATCACTATTTGTATCATCCTTACCGGATAGATGGAGAATCAAAAGACGTCATTTGTTTTTTCCGCGATGATCAATTATCTGACTTGATCGGTTTTGAATATTCCAAATGGTTTGGCCGTGACGCTGCTGAAAATTTTGTGCAATCTTTGGATCACATCTATCACAACACATCAGCTCAGGAAAATCCGATTATCAGTATTATTCTGGATGGTGAGAATGCCTGGGAATCATATCCCTATAACGGTTTCTATTTTCTTGATGATCTTTATCATTTGCTTGATGATCATCCGTATATTCGTACCACAACTTATCGGGATTATCTTGCACAGGCTGAGATCAATACGATTGAAACTTTGCCTAAGCTAGCAGCGGGTAGCTGGGTATATGGAACATTCTCTACTTGGATTGGCGATAACGAAAAAAATTGCGCATGGGACATGCTCTGTGCGGCTAAACATAGTTTTGATCTGGTGATGCAAAGCGACCGGTTGACTGAGGAAGAAAAAACTCAAGCCAGTCGGCAATTGGCGTCTTGTGAGAGTTCAGATTGGTTTTGGTGGTTTGGTGATTACAACCCGGCACATTCGGTAGCTAGCTTCGATCAATTATTCAGGAAAAATCTGATAAATCTATATCATTTGCTTAAACTACCGACACCTCCAACAATACTTGAGCCCGTTAGTAAAGGTAATGAATACACCGAAACGAGCGGAGCGATGCGGCGATCCTCGTCAAACGGGGATTAATTCAAACCGCATTCATCCGTGCTTGAAAAAAGTATTCTGGATTGCCTTGGGTTCTTAACGGTTACGGGAGTCATTGAATGTCACAACGTGTTTCGCTGCTTTTGGGTGTTCATGCCCATCAACCCGTCGGCAACTTTCCCGATGTATTGAAGGACGCGCATCAGCGTTGTTACAAACCTTTTCTGCAGATACTTTATCGCTACCCAGACTTTCGTTTTTCAGTTCATTTTTCGGGATGGTTACTGGATTATCTATTGCAGCATTTTCCTGATGATATGGCATTGCTGCATCAGATGGTTGCGCGTCGGCAAGTGGAATTATTCGGTGCGGGTGATACCGAGCCGGTTTTGGCGGTCATTCCGAACCGGGATCGCATCGGGCAGATTGATACTTTCTCCAATAAACTGGCAGCAAAGTTTGGTCAACGTCCACAAGGAGCGTGGTTGACTGAACGTGTTTGGGAATCTACGGTTGTTCCGGCTTTGGTGAATTGCGGAATTCGCTATGTCACTGTAGATGATTACCATTTTCTATGTGCCGGCAAAACACCGGAAGAATTGAGTGGTTATTTCACTACCGAGGAAGATGCTTATAAACTCGATTTATTCCCAATTTCTGAATCCTTGCGCTATAAAATTCCTTTCTCTCCGGTTGAAGAGACCATCGCTTATCTGGAATCATTAGCGGATCATCATTTGCCAGATGCTAACCCTGCGGCGGTTTATTTTGATGATATCGAGAAATTTGGCATCTGGCCGGAAACGTATCATTGGGTATATGAGCAAGGCTGGCTTGAGCATTTTATCCAAGGCGTACTGGCTTCCGACAAAATAAGTACCCAGCATTACAGCGAATATCATGCCGGTGAGAAAACCCGCGGCATTGTTTATCTGCCTACGGTATCGTACATAGAAATGAATGAATGGACGCTGCCTGCGCATTCCGCCAATATTTATGCAGAGCTGTTACAGCAAGCAAAGGAAAGCGGTTGGTATGAACACAAGAAGGCTTTTATCCGAGGCGGCATTTGGAAAAACTTTTTTTCCCGCTACCCAGAATCCAATTGGATGCATAAGCGCATGTTGGGGCTTTCTGCGCGGCTGGATAAATTACCGGCGCTACAACGCACTAATGAAATGCAGCAGAAACTGTACGAATCTCAAGCGAATGATGCCTATTGGCATGGCATGTTTGGCGGCCTGTACCTCCCGCATCTGCGGCGTGCTGTATACAATGGCATGGTTGAACTGGAAGCGTTGCTCGATACCTGCGCGCCGCGTCCTTCATATTTTACCGAAGATACCGACCTGGATGGTGTGGAAGAAGCGTACCTCCAAAATGGTGTGCTACAAGCAGTGCTAAAATTAGACGGTTTTGCCAGTATTTGCGAACTGGATGCTTATCTGTTGAAGCATAACTTTGGCGATACCTTGCGCGTTCAAACCGAACATTATTACCAGAAAATTCAGACGGGACAACTGGATTCATCCAGTGATACCGTTAGCGGCATCGCGTCAGCGCACGACCGAATCAGTTATAAGCATGAGATTAATGCGGAAAACATTGTCGCCGACGCTCATCCTCGCGGCTTGTTCGTCGATCGCTTGGATGGCACGTTTATCGCCTATCGATCCGTCGCTTCAGCACTTGAGAATAACCACTTTCAATCTGAAAATACCCAATATCCGATCCATAAACACGTCATGTTGGATCAGAATCAATTACAGGTCGCATATCATTTTACCGCTAAATTGGCGCATGGATTCAGTACCGAAATCAATCTTGCGATGCCTAGTTGTGATGGCATGGGCGGACGCTACATTTATCAGGGAAAAATTCGTGGCGGTTTTGGTGAATTGCTTCAGTTAACCGGCATGACTGAAATAACATTAGACGACGATACGCTGGGCGGTAGCGTGGTGCTAAAAACATCTCATCCAGTGACGTTAAGTGCACACCCACATTTTTCGGTGTCGCAATCTGAAAGCGGGTTTGAAAAAATTATGCAGGCAACGACACTGCTGTTGGAATGGCCTGTAACAACTCAGGAATTAATCATTACACTGGAGATTAATGTCCGGTAGTTTCATTTCATTCAAGATTCATAACTCCTAATATTCAGCAACTCAAAAACGCTATGTCTACTCTTACGCAATCATCTTCCTGGCTAGCCTTACAGGCGCATCAATCCGTTATGACGCATCAACATTTGCGGGAATTGTTTCAACAGGATCCGCAACGCTTTGGAAGGTTCTCTCTGACTTTCAACAATATTTTGATGGATTATGCCAAGCAGCCGATCAATCATGAAACTGTTGAATTATTGCTGGCGTTGGCGCATCAGCAGAAGCTAAAAGATTGGATTGCACGAATGTTTTCCGGGGAAAGAATCAATTCGACTGAACAACGTGCGGTACTGCATATTGCGTTACGGGGTGATCAATCCATAATGGTTGATGGTGCGGATGTGATGCCGGATGTTAAGCGCGTGCTGAAGCAGATGGAGCGTTTCTCGATTGCGATTCAAAGCGGCGCGCGCAGAGGTTATACCGGAAAAATGTTTACCGATATTGTCAATATCGGTATCGGTGGATCGGATCTGGGGCCGGTAATGGTGACTGAAGCACTCAAACCTTACTGGCTGAAAGGCATCTCACCACACTTTGTTTCAAATGTTGATGGTACGCAGCTAGCAGGTATTTTGCGGCAGCTTGACCCGGCTACGACGCTTTTTGTTATAGCTTCAAAAACGTTTACTACTCAGGAAACTCTGACCAATGCACATTCTGCGCGCGAGTGGTTTCTGTCCAACGGCGGCAATGAAAAAGACATCGCGCATCATTTTGTCGCTGTTTCGACCAATCGCGCTGCAGTGGAAAAATTTGGCATTGACCCGAATAACATGTTTGAATTCTGGGATTGGGTTGGTGGGCGCTATTCATTATGGTCAGCTATTGGATTGCCGATTGCCTTGACTGTTGGCATGGATCATTTTTATTCGTTGCTGGCAGGTGCGAGAGCAATGGATCAGCATTTCGCTACTGCGCCATTGGAGAAAAATTTGCCGGTTATGCTGGGTTTAATTGGTATCTGGCACATCAATTTTTTCGGTACATCTTCTCATGTTGTGCTGCCGTATGATCAATCGCTGCACCGCTTCCCCGCCTATTTGCAGCAGCTGGAAATGGAAAGCAATGGCAAGCGCGCCACCCGCAATGGTGAAGTGGTCGATTACGCCACCGGAGCAGTTGTTTGGGGCAAACCCGGAACCAATGGTCAGCACGCTTTCTACCAATTGTTACATCAAGGCACGCAAATCGTTTCAGCTGATTTCCTGGCGCCTTGCCAAAGCTATTATCCAATGGGCGAACATCATCGCATGTTATTGGCGAATTTTTTTGCTCAAACAGAGGCGCTGATGACGGGCAAAAATGAACAGGAAGTACGCGCCGAACTTGAAGCGCAAGGTATGTCGCAAGAATCCTTGGCACGACTACTGCCGCATAAGATTTTTCCTGGTAATCGCCCGACCACATCCATTTTATTCAAGAAACTGGATCCCCAGACATTGGGCTCATTAATCGCAATGTATGAGCATAAAGTGTTTGTGCAAAGCGTAATCTGGAACATTAACCCGTTTGATCAATGGGGGGTGGAACTAGGCAAGCAGCTTGCCGGAACAATTCTAACCGAATTGGAACACAGTGAACCTGTGACAACGCACGATTCATCCACCAACGGATTGATCAATTATTTCAAGGAAAATCAGTAGAAATATCATTTATGCCGCGATCTCAAGAACTTCGCGTTCTATTTATCACTTCTGAAGTATACCCTTTGTGCAAAACTGGTGGCCTGGGTGATGTCAGTGCAGCATTACCCGCTGCATTACGTGCGTTGCACAGCAATGTGCGGCTTTTGTTACCCGGCTACCCGCAAGTCATTGCCGGAGTGAAATACAAATCCAAAGTAGCCGAATTCAATGCGCTATCACAGTTTCCACCGGCTTCATTGCTCTCGGCCCGATTATCGTTGAGCAAAACCGAGAAAATTCCGGTGTTCGTGATCGATTGTCCCGGGTTGTATAACCGCGAAGGCGGACCCTATATGGATGCGTTTGGCCGTGATTGGCCAGATAACGCATTACGTTTCGGCCTGTTGTCAAAAATTGGTGCCATTCTGGCCAGTGACGCCAGTCCGATTGCCTGGCGTCCGCACATAGTTCATTGTAATGACTGGCAAAGTGGGCTCACCCCGGCTTATTTACATTTTCATTCGGGGAAGAAAGCTGCCACGATGATGACCATCCATAATTTAGCATTTCAAGGCATTTTCCCACCTGGAAGTGCGGTACAACTAGGGTTGCCGCCAGATAGCTTCGATATCAACGGGGTAGAGTACTATGGCAATTTGTCTTTTCTCAAAGCGGGGCTGTATTATGCCGACCAGATCACTACCGTCAGCCCCAATTATGCTAAAGAAATTCAGATAGAACCGTTGGGATTCGGTTTGCAAGGATTACTGGCTGCGCGCCGGCCTGATCTCATCGGCATTATCAATGGTATAGCGACCACTGAATGGGATCCTACAACGGATCGTCATCTGGTCAAAAACTACAGTAGCAAAAACTTGTCGGACAAGGCGGCTAATAAAGCTGCGCTGCAACGACAAATGGGACTGGCAGTTGACGCAACTATCCCGCTATTCGGTGTTGTCAGCCGTTTGAGCCATCAGAAAGGGATTGATCTGCTGATCCAGATTGCTCCGCAATTAATAAAAATACCCGCGCAACTGGTTGTGCTTGGGAGTGGTAATGCCGAACTAGAGCATCTGCTTTCCATGCTGGCACAAACCTACCCTGAATCAATCGCACTCCATTTTGGTTTTAACGAAGCTTTATCTCATTTAGTAGAGGCCGGTATTGATAGTTTTCTGATGCCATCACGGTTCGAACCCTGTGGATTGAATCAGATGTATAGTCAACGCTACGGTACTCCTCCGGTAGTTCATGCCACGGGCGGTCTGCTCGATACAGTCGTGGATTGCACCCCCGACACACTGGCAAATCGTACGGCCAGTGGCTTCGTGTTTTACCCGATGACGGCTGATAACTTACTAGGCGCCATAAAACGTGCAGTACTTGCTTATCACAATAAAAAGACCTGGCAAAGTCTGCAAAAAAATGGCATGGCCAAAGATTTCAGTTGGCACGCGAGCGCAACAGCCTATCTAACACTTTACCGCATGCTGCTACACTGATGCACGATCTTAATTCAATAGGACTAAGTATCATGAAAATCACATTAAGCATTCTCTTTGCCGCTTTGTTGCCTGCTTGTATTGCGCATCCGTTAGAGGCACCGCTACCACCCGCTGTCGTGAGTGAAGTACCGGAAAACTGGGAGCAGGCGCAAGCCAGAAAATCTCAAGAAAAATCAAATTACATTCAGTCTCATCAAGTCGCTTATGATTGGTTCGGCAATTTTGCTTTTAGCGAAGTCGATGGTATTCCTTATATTGCGTTGAAACTCTTACCCAAACTGGCGCCGGAATTATGGGGAGGCGAAGAAAATTTTCTTGATGCGGTGGGTCTATTTATTGATGAGCGGCAGCAATCCTATCCCGTTGCACGCGGCATTGGTTTTAGCGGTCTGTCTCGCGCTGAGGCGCAAGGTAATATCGATTATGCATCATTCACCTGCGGCGCTTGCCACATCGGCCGTGTGCGGCTTGAAAACGGCCAAATGGACTATCTCGACGGCGGCGTAAATACGACTTTCAATATTGCGTTATTCCGCGTCAAGCTGTATCAGACCTTGCAAACAGCCTATGCGGATGAAACCGGCGACAATAAATACCAATTGTTAACGCAGAAGTTGCTTGATGCTTTGGATGCAGTTCAGCAACACGATCCGCATTATTTTTATAACAATTTCCAAACAGGCACTAGAAACTTTGACGCTGACTACGAAGCCGCGCAAATCGCCTTGTTCAAACAAAATGCTGTGCAAACAATCAAGCAGTTTGCGCAGCGCGCTGAAGCGGAATACGAAGGTTTTGGCGCGCTAATCGCCAAGAACTACGAAGATCTTGAATCAGAAATGCTGGCCGGTTTTCCCGGAATGGCGGATGCGACGGGGCTAAGTGCCATCAACGGCTATATGAGTCTGCGCAAGATTCCAATTATTAAGGGATTTGCCAGTGTCTCGCTTCCGCCGGAGCCGGGCATTACCGATTTTATGTCGGTATGGGAACAAGATAAGCGCCGTGCAAGCTGGGATGAAAGCCATAAAAGATTTATCAATGGCGGAGGGCAATGGAACGGTAATGTGCCGATGCCGATCTACCGCAATCTGATCGCCATGCTGACCTTGGGACTGGAAAAAACCGATGTGCGGGTGGCTGCCTTTGCCGAAGAACTGCTCGATGGTTTACCGGCCAGCCCTTATCCTTTTAATGTGGATATCGAACTGGCTAAAAAGGGGCAAGCGCTATTTGCACAGCACTGTGCTGATTGCCATCAGCCTAAAAACGGCAAAGTGTACGATAATCTCGGTACCAGCATGAAAAGGGCTTACGTGGTCGGCACGTTGCTGAATTATGCCGCACGCAAACAGTTGTATGCAAACTGTGCGCCGGATACTTCCATTCAGTTGGTTGGTAAAGATGTCAAGCCCTGTGCCGAGTTTGACGGTATTTCTCTTGAGGGTAAAAAAGACCTGCTGATGTCGCCCAATAATGAACATCATGGTTACAATGCCCGCCCATTAAGTGGTATCTGGGCGCAAGCGCCCTATTTGCATAATGGCACGGTACCGACTGTTTATCATTTACTGGTTCCTGACGAGCGCCCGATCAGCTTTATCAAAAGTCGCCTTGATTACGATTCTCAATATCTCGGTTTTTCCTGGAATTCTGAACAAACAACCAATCAGAATGAGGGCTATGTGTTTCAGGTCAACACGATCCCTGCTTTGAGCAACAAAGGGCACGATAAGGATATCGTGGAAGGTGAAAAAACTTATCGCCTCAATTGGTCTGACGACAAACAAAGCGCTTTTGCTATTATTGAATATTTGAAGACTTTGTGATTTCATATTAGTAAATAAACCGGTGTGTAAGCTGTTATACAAAAGAGCAAACAAATTTTTAGCAGGAAGTGAGGACGACCTCACCGCTCCGACTCTTTCAGGGGACGGCCCCGTAACTCGGAAAGGAGTGCATATGGCTTGGGTTATTCTTGTTGTTGCGGGGCTATTTGAGATTGGTTGGGCCATCGGATTGAAGTATACGGAAGGTTTTACGCAATTGTGGCCCACGGTTGGAACGATTTTCGCGATCATCGCCAGTGTTTGGTTGCTGGGCATTGCCATGCAATCGCTTCCGGTTGGCACTGCCTATAGCATCTGGGTAGGCGTGGGCATGATCGGCACGGTGATTCTCGGAATCGTACTGTTTGGCGAACCTGTGAATGCGGCACGTTTAATCAGCGTTGCTTTAATTATTATAGGCATCGTTGGCCTCAAACTCACAACACCGGATTAATAACCTCACTCATTGCTGAAAATAATAGCGCGATGATCGTGGATATCGCAAGATACAAATATTCTAATATCAAGGAGATAACATGCCAAGCGCATTGATTCAACCCTACATCATGTTTGGTGGACGCTGTGAAGAAGCGTTGGAGTTCTATCGCACCGCACTCGATGCACAGATTGACATGCTGATGCGTTTCAAAGACAGTCCAGAACCGCCACCTGCGGATATGCTTCCACCGGGGTTTGACAATAAAGTGATGCACGCCAGCTTTCGCATCGGCGACAATGTGCTGATGGCTTCGGATGGATGTGAAGAAGGTCAGCAATACAGCGGTATTTCACTTTCCATCTCGGTTGCTACGGAGAACGAAGCGGATCGTTTCTTTACCGCGCTATCCGATGGTGGGCAGGTGCAAATGCCGTTAGCCAAAACATTCTGGTCGCCGCGTTTTGGCATGCTTACTGACCGTTTTGGTATCAGTTGGATGATCAATGTCGTGGTTTGATGGCTATCTAATCATGGGCAGTTTGACTTCCAGTCAACGGCCGTGCTTGCTGGTTCTTGGAATCGTATCGATGGCATTTGCAATCGGTCTTGCGGGTTGCTCAACTCAGCAACTTTATACCACGGGTCAATCGTGGCAACGCAATGAGTGTAACCGGTTGATGGATCAACTAGATCGTGATCGTTGCCTGTCGAGCACAAGCGCCTCGTATGAAACGTACAAAAAGCAATCCGGCACCGGAAGTGATCCGAAATGACAGCATTATGAACTTCGAGAAAATGGGCGATCAGCAGATTTGGGAAATTGCCAATCCCATTATGGACAACTTGATGGATGCCTCAACCCATATCGATCATGCCCGGCATATCCGGGATTTTACTGAGCGTATGAAAGCCATTGTTACCCCGGAGTATCTCCAACATGTTTGTCAGCAGTATCAATCCGAAAAAGGATATTTTTCAGAGCGTGTGCCAATCGCCGTTTTCAGGCGCCCAAACTCGGTAGCCATGGTGTGGAAACAATCTTTTACAAAAGCGCCGGGGGAATTTGTCGCGGAAATGGTGCTGGTGCATCAAAACGGAAAGTATTTAGTCGATCATGCGATGGTTTTTTGAGCATTTGCTTGGCGGCGAAATGCGTGAAAACCGTGCAGCTCGGTGAATTCAGACATTAGGCGAAGGACATCCGCTTACTAATTCATTATGAGCCGATGGAATATCCCACACTGACTGGAAAATAAGGTTATTGCAAGCGACATATGCTGTGAGATCTTTGCAGAACTACTCATTTTGTTACTTAATCGACCCTGAAAAATTATCGAACAACAATTATTCCAGGCGAGCTGTCTGGAATAATGAATGTCTATAAAAATGTAGCTCTCGATGATTTGCACAGTCACTCCTGAGAAACACATAACCATTTGATGATAATCACAATATCTGACCAAGCAATGCGCTATCGAACAGAAATGCTAAGATTGCTACTTCTTTCTGCTCGATAGCATGATTAAAAATGCCCACATCCAGTCGTTCGTACCAAACACATAAAATACCTGTCACATGCTGACCGCTCTGATCATTTGGTTTGAATTTGGCCTTTGCGCCATGCTCATTGGCTTGGCAGGGACTCGATTATGCCGGTACGCCGACGTTATCGCCGACAAGACAGGTTTATCTGGAAGCTGGGTGGGTCTTATTCTACTTGCCACGGTGACTTCACTGCCCGAGCTGGTTACCGGTGTCAGTGCATTGACACTGGCAAACATACCCAATATTGCAGTGGGTAGCTTGCTGGGTAGTTGCGTATTCAACTTGACTATTCTGGTAGTACTGGATTTTCTGGTGCGTGGCGAATCATTGTACCGTCGCGCCAGCTCGAGCCACATTCTATCTGCAGGATTTGGCGTAATACTCATTGGATTTGTGGGACTAAATGTTTTACTGATCGATAAAAACACTTTTAATATCGCCCACATCGGTATTTATACACCCGCCATCATAATGTTCTATATCGTTGCCATGCGTGCAATGTATATCCATGAACGCGCGCAGGTCAGAGAGTTCGTTGAGCGGGTCGCGGATCGCTATCCGGATATAACTCTGCATCAGGCCTATCTACGCTATGCGCTGTCTGCCTTGGCGGTTATCGCTGCAGGAATATATTTACCGTTTGTGGCTGCACAATTGGCTGCACTGATGGGTTGGAACAACACCTTTGTAGGCACGCTCTTCATTGCCGGGATCACCTCACTTCCTGAACTTGCCGTCAGCATTGCCGCGTTTCGCATGGGCGCACTAGATATGGCGATTGCCAATCTATTAGGCAGCAACTTGTTCAATATTCTGATACTGGCATTGGAAGACCTCATTTTTCTTGCAGGCCCACTGCTAACGCATACTTCACCCTTGCATGCTTTTTCTGCTTTGTCGGCAGTAATCATGAGCGGCATCGTTATCGTCGGCTTGGTTTATCGACCCAGCACCCGCCTCTTCATTAGCATTGGCTGGATTAGCCTGGGTCTGTTCACACTCTATCTGCTCAACACATACGTGTTTTATCTGCATGGCGGCGAATAACTCAGATTTACAAGTTCTTAATACCTCGCTTCCTTAACAAGAATTTCTCCAGTTCAATCAGCAGAAATAAAACTATGCTAACAACAATGATTCGCCCCCAAGCCGCAGCATCCAGCGCCGCTGTGCCAAACAATTGCTGCATAATTGGCGAATAGGTAAACAGTAGCTGCAGTACCAGTAACAAACCGATCGCCAATAAAACATAACGATTACCCAAAAAACCTTGGCGCGAATAAACGGAAGCCACCAAATAGCGGCAATTGAACAAATAAACGATTTCACACATCACCAGCGTATTCACCACCACTGTCCGACCCCACTCAACACTGGATCCTTGCATGGTTTCCCAGATGTAGAGCGCAAAGCTGCCACTGATCATTAATAAAGAAACAAAGACAATGCGCCACACCAGAAATCCTGACAAAATGGATGCATTGGGATCATGCGGCGGGCGTGACATCACCCCGCTTTCCGGCCGCTCGAACGAAAGTGAAATCGCCAACGTTACCGTCGTCACCATATTGATCCATAAAATCTGTACCGGCGTAATGGGTAAAGCCATACCCAGAATGATGGCGAGTATCAGGATGCCCGCTTCGCCACCACTGGTTGGAATGATATAAACAACCGTTTTACGGATATTATCGTAGACTGTGCGACCTTCCTCCACGGCGTGCGTAATCGAAGCAAAGTTATCGTCCGTCAACACCATCTCTGCGGCTTCTTTTGCAACCTCGGTACCCTTATGTCCCATCGCAACGCCAATATCGGCACGTTTTAGCGCTGGGGCATCATTCACGCCATCTCCCGTCATCGCGACAACTGCGCCGTTCTCCTGTAAAGCTGTCACCAGCCGCAGCTTATGTTCGGGATTTGCGCGGGCAAAAATCTCCACATCTACTGCAACCTGACGCAATTGCGCATCATCCATCTTGTCCAGCTCAACACCCGTGATCGCGCGCTGGCCATCCCCAATCCCTAATTTTGCGCCGATCGCACAGGCGGTAATACGATGATCGCCGGTGATCATTTTGACCTGAATGCCGGCCGCATGGCATTGCTGCACGGCGGTGATGGCCTCCTCGCGCGGAGGATCGATAATACCCACCAATCCAAGCAGGGTAAATCCCGCTTCAGCATCTGAGAGTGCCAGTGTTTGCTGCTTTTCCTGCGCCCTGCGACTGGCCATCGCAAGTATGCGCTGACCGGTTTCACTGGCTGCGCTTATCGCGTCATGCCAGAAATCAGATTGAATCGGCTGATCTTTCCCCTCGATGCGTTGATGGCTGCACATGGCCAGCACTTTTTCCGGCGCGCCTTTGACATAAATCAGGCCCTGCCCGGCATGATCATGATGCAGCGTTGCCATGAAGCGGTGTTCCGATTCAAAAGGAATCACATCCGTGCGCGGCAATGCTTTCTGCTCAAAAACCGAATCCAGATCTGCTTTCATTGCCAACGTGATAAGCGCGCCTTCGGTCGGATCGCCCTGTATTTCCCATATTTCACCACGCTGGCATAGCGACGCATCATTACAGAGCAATCCGGCCCGGAACAATTCCAGCATATCGGCATAATCAGTAATCGCAACTTCCTTTCCATCCCGGCTAAAGCCGCCCTCTGGCGCGTAACCTACGCCACCGACTTGCAACTGATCATGCGCAGTAATGATGCTTTGCACGGTCATTTCATTACGCGTCAGTGTGCCGGTCTTATCCGTACAGATAACGGTTACCGCACCCAGCGTTTCCACTGCGGGCAATCTGCGTACAATGGCACTGCGCCGCGCCATATTCTGCACCCCCAGCGCCAGCGTAATTGTCATGATGGCCGGCAATCCTTCCGGAATTGCGGCGATGGCCATGCTCACCGCGGCCATGAAGATCTCGCCCAAGGGATAATCATGCAGCAAAAAGCCATAAACAAATATGCTCACAGCCAGAAGTAAGATTGCAATTGTCAGCCAACGGCCAAAAATTGCCATTTGCCGCAATAGCGGTGAAACCAGCTTATCGACTTGCGCGATCATCTGGCTGATACGCCCAATCTCGGTATCCTGACCGGTGGCAACCACAACGCCCATTCCTTGACCGTAAACCACCAGCGTACCCGAGTACGCCATGCAGAAACGGTCTCCGATCGCTGTCACGGCATCAACCGCTGGAATCGATTTTTCGACTGCCACGGATTCGCCGGTTAACGCAGCCTCTTCGATACGCAGATTTTTACAACTGAGCAACCGTATATCAGCAGGCACCTTGTCGCCGGATTGCAACAACACAATATCACCCGGCACCAATTGTTCCGCCGGAATTTGCGCTCGTTGCCCTGCACGCAATACAATCGCGTTGAGCGACAGCATGCGTCGGATTGCATTCAGCGCTTTTTCCGCTTTGCCTTCCTGGATAAAACCGATGACGGCGTTAATAATGACCACACCCAAAATAACGCCGCTATCTACCCAGTGCTCCAGCAATGCTGTCGCAATGGACGCGCCCAACAAGATATAAATCAGCACATTATGAAATTGCAGCAAAAAACGGATGACCACACTTTCGGATTTGGGCGGTTTTAAGCGATTTGCGCCATACTTTTCCATACGAAGTTTTACTTCCGATTGTGATAAACCACTCTGATCGGTTGCAAGTTCCTGCACAACCTGCTCCGCTGAATAGTTATGCCATGCGGGTGTTTTATCAACAATCAAATTGGAATCATACAACATCATTTTTTTCCTTTGGCGCAAGAAGCCGACGAGCAAGGTTATCAGGAATAATTTGTATTTGTTTATCCAGTACAGCTACAATGGAAATCATTTTTTCACCTTAACATAGCAAATGGGGCTTTCCATGAAATACTCTATCATTCTGATGGCACTGATGGCCATCCTGTTTACCACCTTGGCACAAGCATCCGGCCGCGTACCGTTTGGACATCAGGTCATCGAGGTACAAAACTACAGTCGCGCTACAGAACAAATCGCCATTTCAGGAATGATCAGCGATGGCGGCACGCAAGCACTGGCTGCCACCGGTTTTAAAGCCGTTATTGACTTACGCACTAGAAATGAAGGAACTGCCGAGGAAAAAGCATTGGTCGACAGGGCTGGCATGATGTACTTCAACATTCCAACCACGGTTGCGGGGATAACGAAGGAACAGGTGGCGGAATTCACCAAAATAATTGAATCAACCCCAAAGCCGGTCTTGATTCATTGTGGATCCGGTAACCGCGCAGGCGCCATGTGGGCCAGTTATCGCATTACCAAAGGCGTTGAACCGGAAGTAGCCATTGAAGAGGCGCGCAAAATGGGCTTGCGCCCCCCGCTCGAGGAAAAGCTTCGTGAAATCATGCTCAACTGAGTGGTTAGATCAGTCATTTGCTGCAAGCAGACTGAGAAAGTACTGGCGATTAGCGTGAATGAAATAACCGCTTCCGGCCGAATCAACTTTGTCGCTGTTCAAACAAAAAGTATGAAAAATATACGGGGACTATATAATTGCTTGTTAGATGTCATTTCAGGAGCTCCCGTTCTGAAATGTGGTCGATTTTGTCAAGAAAGAAACTTCTGAGATAACAATGGATCCTGTCGCCGTATATGGTGCAGTCGTTGCAACGATAGTGCTGCTCTGGGATGGAGTGAAATGGTATGCAGAGCACCAAGCGAAGCTCGATGTTCACCTTGCAACGGGGATGTGCAGTTTCAACATTCCCGAGCTTGAGGGCAAAGAGCTAATGATTCTTCGGGCCATCAACATGAGTAGTCGCGCAACTACGATCACCCACATGACAATGCAGCTTTATCCGTCTTGGTTGGCATACATCAGGCGACGACCATCACAGAGCTGGATAATTGTTGACCATCTCCCCAATCAACCCCTACCGTACGTTCTAGAGCCGGGAAAGATTTGGACAGGTACAGGATTACAGACTGAAGATGTATCGGAGATGGCAAAAGGTCGTTTGTACGTTGAGCTCATTCATGCGCTTGCCAAAACGCCAATCCGATGTCGTGTGACAGTCCGAGAAAAATCGTCACCGAAGAATGAGGAAACCCCAAGTCATGGCTAGCAGTCACGCACCTAGCCATTTCGTCGAGAGAGACCGCCCACAAGTTACAAACTAACTCATCCAAAATAACCACACAATCATCCACACCGCTATGCCCATTGAAACGACAGCAAATCCTTGTTGTAATTCCGGCTCCGCAAGATAATCGGCAATGCCACGTCCTATCAACATGCCTATTAATGCTCCGGCAGCAAATGGCAGTGCAACAGGCCAATTCATCCCGCCCAGAAAAATTGCCGATGCAACGCCGATACCTGAGATAAGCGCAATGACGGCCAGCGATGTGGCCAATATGGATTGCATCGGAAGATTGGTTGCTCTTTTCAGCGCCGGAACAACTACAAAACCACCATCGACACCCAGCAGCCCTGATATAAATCCGGTTGCAATGCCTGAATAGCCCAGCGCTCGTACGCACGGCCAGCCCCAAATTACTTTCTTCAGCCATATCCCGGCGGGCGCCACCAATATGCCGGTAACTGCGATGATCGTTCCGCCCGCATCGGTCAGTGCAAGTACAGGCGCCAAGCCGTATGCTGATTAGCAATAAACAGCCCCGTGGCAAGACCACGGGGAATCGTAAGTTTAAGATTTCCTGTTGCTGCTCTATGTTTTTTATTCATTTTCCTTTCCTTAACCTTATTAATTTGGGGTATATTATTTGATATGTACTCCAAATTTTTACGAAAAAGAGGGGATTCCAATGTTCAAACAAACGATACCTTTACTTGCTGTAATAGCGTTAGCAATATCTCCGTTAGGGCTATCAAGTTCTGCTTTTGCTCAAAGTGAACCCAAATCGAACCAGTACTGGTGGCCTGAAACACTGAACCTCAGTCCTCTTCGCCAGCACGCTGCTGAATCCGATCCAATGGGCGAAAATTTCAACTACGCTGAGGCGTTTAAAAGTCTCGACCTCAATGCCCTGAAGAAGGACATCGAGACGCTGATGACGACGTCACAGGATTGGTGGCCAGCAGACTATGGTCACTATGGGCCATTTTTTATTCGCATGGCCTGGCACAGCGCAGGTACGTACCGTATGGGTGACGGACGCGGCGGCGCTGGCGGCGGCCAACAACGATTCGAACCGCTTAACAGCTGGCCTGACAATGCTAACCTCGACAAGGCGCGGCGGTTACTTTGGCCTATCAAGCAGAAATACGGTCGGAAAATTTCATGGGCCGATCTGATGGTTCTGACGGGAAATGTCGCGCTGGAATCCATGGGTTTTAAGACTTTTGGTTTTGCCGGCGGACGTAAGGACGATTGGGAGCCTGATCTGATCTACTGGGGGCCTGAATCCAAGTTTCTCGCGGATGAGCGTTACAGTGGTGACAAGCAACTGGAGAAACCGCTCGCTGCTGTTCAGATGGGTCTGATTTACGTTAATCCAGAGGGGCCGAATGGCAACCCAGACCCGCTCGCGGCAGCGCAGGACATTCGCGACACGTTCAGCCGCATGGCGATGAACGATGAAGAGACCGTTGCACTCATCGCCGGTGGGCACACGTTCGGTAAAGCCCATGGCGCAGCCGACCCGTCCAAGTGCTTGGGTCCCGAGCCCGCAGCGGCAGACATCGAGCAGCAAGGCCTCGGCTGGCAGAATAAATGTGGCAGCGGCAATGCTGGCGACACGATCACAAGCGGTCTGGAAGGTGCATGGACTGCCAGTCCGGCGGCCTGGACCTCGCAATATCTAACCTACCTATTCGCCTTTGAGTGGGTGCAGACGAAGAGTCCTGCGGGTGCGATCCAGTGGGTTCCTGATAATAAGGGCGCATCAAACCTCGTGCCGGATGCTCACGATCCGTCAAAGCGGCATGCGCCTATTATGTTCACGACCGACCTTTCGTTAAAATTCGATCCGAGTTATCGGAAGATTGCGCAGCGCTTCCAGGAGAACCCAAAGGAATTCGAACTCGCCTTCGCCAAAGCATGGTACAAGCTGACGCACCGCGACATGGGTCCGCGTGCACGCTATCTTGGCACTGAGGTTCCTGCTGAAGAACTGCTTTGGCAAGATCCCGTTCCTGCGATCGATCACGACTTGATTAACGCACAGGATATCGCAAAGCTGAAGTCCGAGGTTCTTGCATCGGGGCTAACCGTCTCCGAACTTGTCAGAACCGCTTGGGCGTCGGCCTCCACTTTCCGCGGCACCGACATGCGCGGTGGGGCGAACGGGGCGCGCATTCGCCTTGAGCCACAGAAAAATTGGGATGTCAATAATCCGGATGAACTGGCGAAGGTGCTTAAGCACCTGGAGGACATCCAGAAAAACTTCAATCGCGCGCAATCGGGCGCAAAGCAAGTATCACTCGCCGATCTGATCATTCTGGGCGGTTCTGCAGCCATTGAACAGGCGGCAAAGAAAGCCGGCTACGACGTACAGGTTCCCTTCACACCGGGACGCACGGACGCATCGCAAGAGTATACCGATATTCATTCTTTTGCTGTGCTCGAACCGACCGCAGACGGTTTCCGCAATTACTTCAGCAAGGGTAATCGTAGTTCACCGACGGAAATGCTGATTGATCGGGCGAGCTTGCTGACCCTGACGATTCCTGAAATGACCGTTCTGGTCGGTGGTATGCGGGCCCTGAATGCAAATGCCGGACAATCTGGACAGGGTGTGCTTACCGATCGACTTGGAACGTTGAGCAATGATTTCTTCGTGAACCTGCTCAACATGTCAACGCAGTGGGCGAAATCGTCCACGTCCGAAAGTATCTATGAGGGTCGTAATCGCGAGACAGGGGCACTCAAATGGACTGCCACCCCTGTTGATCTTATTTTCGGGTCGAACTCGGAGCTGCGTGCTGTCGCAGAAGTCTATGCAGCTGACGATGCACAAGAGAAGTTTGTCCGTGACTTTGTTGATGCATGGGTCAAGGTAATGACCCTCGATCGCTTTGACCTGCGTTGATCCCGTTGAAAATGGTGCTCGAGAAGTTCTGTAAAGCTTTTCGTGACCTATAAAACATGAGACAGCGGCGTTTAATATGCTGCCGCTCTACTTCGTAGAGCGAACTCAGTCATTCAGCATCAGATTAAATGGAGATTAATTCTTGCAGTTTTCAGATCTAGCTTGAGCTATTACAAGCTAGCTGATCCAAAATAACCGAACAATCATCCAAACCGCTATGCCCATCGAGACAACGGCAAATCCCTGTTGTAATTTCGGCCCCGCAAGATAATCGGCAATGCCACGTCCTATCAACATGCCTGCCAATGCTCCGGCAGCAAATGGCAGTGCAACAGGCCAATTCATCCCGCCCAGAAAAGTTGCCGACGCAACGCCGATACCTGAGATAAGTGCAATGACGGCCAGCGATGTGGCCAGTATGGATTTCATTGGAAGATTGGTTGCTCTTTTCAACGCCGGCACAACCACAAAACCACCGCCGACGCCCAGCAGCCCTGATATAAATCCGGTTGCAATGCCTGAATAGCCCAGCGCTCGAACGCACGGCCAGCCCCAAATTAAACGACCTCGTTCGTATTCCAAACGGCAGGGAATTGCAGCAGAGTCAGATTGCAGATCTGCCGCATTCCTTTCTTCAGCCATCGGCTGCGTGCTGTGTCGCAACATATTGACAGCAACATAAAACAAAACCAATGCAAATAACACTGTCAAAGGTGCATTCGGCAGCTTCTGCGCCAGCCAAATCCCGGCGGGCGCCACCAATATTCCGGTAACTGCTATAAATCCCGCCGCGCGGTAACGCACTTTTCCCTGCCGCAGCGCAATGAGCGCGCCAATGGCTGATGACAGGCATACTGCGAGCAAGGCGATCGGAGCGGATTCGGCAACCGTGAAATGCAACCCGAAGATGAGTAAGGGTACTGCGATGATCGTTCCGCCCGCACCGGTTAGCGCAAGCACAGCGCCGGCACCGGCGCCAAGCAGTATGCTGGTTAGCAAAATCACGCTAACTCAGCGTGACTTGCGAGGATGAGCAAGCCATTCCTTGCCTTTTAACATGCCATTCCAGTAAATCCATGGAAAAACAGTCTGCTTGAAAAACCAATAGAGCTTACTCGGTGCGGTTGGATTAAATGGGAAGGTGGGCAGTAGCTTTCCGCCAAAACCAAATTCAGCCAGGATTACCTTGCCATTTTCCACAGTCAGCGGACATGCGCCATAGCCGTCGTAAGAAGCGGTAAATTCCCGGTCTTCTTTTTCAGCCAACAGATTCTCGGCCACAACAACAATTTGCTTTCGGGCGGCGGCTGCAGTTTTCGCATTGGGCGAAGAACAAGCGTCCCCCAGAGAAAATATATTCGAATAATCGGTATGTTGCAGTGTCTTTTCATTCACCTTGCAAAACCCGCTGGCGTCCGCCAAAGGGCTATCACGCAGAAAGTCCGGTGCCATTTGTGGCGGCGTCACATGCAATAAATCGAACGGTTTTGCTTCGCGTACTATCGTGCCATCAGCATCCTTAATTTCAAAGTAGGCGATTTTTTGCGTTCCGTCCACTTTGACCAGGTTGGAATTAAATACCAATTTCGCATGGTAGCGTTTGACATACTCCATCAAAGGCGGCACAAAATCAGCCACACCAAACAACACGGCACCTGCTGTATCAAACTCAACGTCTATGCTATCCAAACAATCTGTTTGCAGCCAGTGATCGCACGAAAGATACATGGCTTTTTGTGGTGCACCAGCGCATTTGATGGGCATGGGCGGCTGGGTAAAAATTGCCTTCCCGGATTTAAGTTCTCGCACCAGTTCCCAGGTATAAGGCGCCAAATCATGACGGTAATTTGATGTAACGCCATTCTTACCCAGCGTTTCTTCCAATCCCTCAACCTTTTCCCATGCTGTGCGGATACCAGGACAAACAATTAACTGCCGGTAGCCAATCACTCGACCATCATCCAGACGCACTTTGTTGCTTTCCGGATCAAATACAGCTGCGGCCGCCTGGACCCACTCTGCGTTTCTGGGAATCACATCTGCCATCGGTTTCACTGTTTCCGCAATGTCGTATGTACCGCCCCCGACCAGCGTCCAGGCAGGTTGATAATAATGTTCACTGCTGGGTTCGATGATTGCAATACGCAGCGTTGGTCGCCGTTTGAGTAGGCTAGCAGTGACTCCGATGCCAGCTGAACCGCCACCAATAACGACCACATCGAAAGCATTCCCCCAATTACAGGCGTCAAAGACTGAATCCTGTGCCTTCACATCATTACTGGCGCTTTGCCGGGCCATCTCATGCAAAGCAGTCGCGCGTCTACCGGAGTTACAAAACGCCAAAACCGGTTTAGGCAACTCAGTCATCAGTTTCTGAAAAGCTTTAACACGCTCGGTAGGAACCGAGCCCATCTTGACAGGCAAATAAGCGAAGGCAATACCTAGCGTTTTAGCCACTGCTTCCAGCTCTTCACTATGCGGCTGATTCTCGCCGCCTTCATAGTCCGGGCGATTACAAATAATCGACTTGTAACCAGCCGCCGCTAGTTCATTGATGTCATCAATGCTGATTTGACCGCTCACCGAAAACGTGTGATCCAGTTTAATAATATCAATGGGCATGCCTATTCTCCTTTATTAGCCTGTAATTTAATAGCCTAGCTACGACTTCCGTTTATATAGAATCCTTCTCCAAAAAGATCTATAAGCACTGCAACTAATCTTTAGCCTCTTACGCGGAATGCTTCTTGCAGTAAAGGTTGAATAACGTCTCCATAACTTGAATAGCCTCCAGGCTTGCTAAGCTATAGTAAATGTACTTGCCTCTTCGTTCTGTCGAAACCAGATTTTCTTCTCGCAGTACGGTTAATTGCTGCGATAAGGTGGGTTGATGAATGCCCAATAATGCTTCCAATTCACCCACATTCCGTGTTCCTTGGCTAAGTTCGCATAAAATGAGCAATCGATCTTCATTGGCGAGAATTTTCAGCAATGCACACGCATCCGCAGCCGATGTATGCAACGTTGTCATACTGTTTAAAGCTGATTGTGTCTTCATGTTTTATCATATTTTAGAGTAATTATTCGAGGCCTCGAAATTCAACAATGATCACAAGGATATTAATCCTAATTTATTTTATAGAAATTGTCAGTAAACTTATTGATGTTTCTGCTGAATAGCTTCGAAAACCCCCATCCCCAATAACATTGCCGCAAGAAAAATGATAGCCTCCAGGCTACCGGATCCAACCAGAACTAACGCTGGTCCAGGGCAAATTCCAGCGATTCCCCAGCCGATCCCGAACACAATTCCACCTAATATCAGCCGAGCATCAATTTTGGTAACACCCGGTATCTGCATTGATTCACCTAAGTAGCTTTTCTTCCGCTTCTTCGCAATGGCAAAAGCTAAAGAGCCCACCGCCACCGCACCAACCATCACCCATGCCAATGAAGGGTCCCAACGACCGGTTACATCAAGAAAAGCTAATACGATTGCTGGATTAACCATACCGGACAAAATAATTCCTAATCCGAACACAATTCCAGACACCCATGCCATCAAACCAACCATTTGATATCCTCCATTACGCACAGCTACTTAAACTAATTAGTAAACACATGTCTTACCCAATAAACCGTCATCATAGCCGTCACTATAAATAGGGCTGTTGCTACAAAAGAACGGGAAGATCCTCGCGATAATCCACAAACACCATGACCGCTCGTGCACCCAGATCCCAATCTTGTACCGAAACCAACCAATAAGCCAGCTAATATCAACATCATATGACTGGTTTCAATTTGTATCTCCGGCAGAGCGAAAAAAAACTTCCAACTAGTGACTGATAAAACCAGTCCTAAAATAAATGCGATGCGCCAACTAACATCCCCCCTTTGCAAGCGGAATAAACCGCCTATAATTCCGGATATACCGGCAACACGGCCATTAAACAGTAATAACAAAGTCACCGCAAAACCTATAGCTAGCCCCCCTGCCATTGCATGCCATGATAATAAGTCCGGATAATTCATATGCCCCCCTATACTGAGAAAATAATACTATCGTTTCCATTATTATGATATATATATAAACATAATGATATCTATTTGTATGTTTTCAACAGAAATTTAGCCTCAAAAACAACTCGGAGAATAATATGAAACCCACTATTGAAGCATTCTTTGATACGGTAACACAGACCATCAGTTATGTTATTTTTGATGAAGCTGGAGGCTACTGCGCCATAATTGATCCTGTTCTGGATTACGATCCCAAAGCCAGCAAAACCTTTACTCATATAGCTGACAAAATAATTGCATTTATTCAAGATCAACGCCTTTCGGTGCAGTGGATTTTAGAAACACATGCGCATGCGGATCATTTATCATCGGCCGATTATCTTAGAAATCGGCTAGGTGGAAAAATCGGCATTGGCCAGAATATTCCCGCAGTTCAGAAAACATTCAAAAAGATTTTTAACTTTGGTGATGAATTCATACCCGACGGTCATCATTTCGACCATCTATTTGCTGACGGCGAATCGTTTCAGATCGGAAAAATTACGGCTAAAACCATTGCAGTATCAGGCCACACACCCGCCGACATCGCATATCAAATCAACGATGTGATCTTTGTGGGTGATACGCTTTTTATGCCGGATGTTGGCACTGCTCGTGCAGATTTTCCCGGAGGCGACGCACGCCATCTGTTTAAATCCATTCAAAAAATACTGGCATTCCCACCGGAAACCCGCCTATTGATGTGCCACGATTACCCTCCCACCAATCGCCCGGCAGAGTGGGAGTGTACGGTTGCTGAACAACGCGCGCACAACATTCATGTCCACGTTGGAATTACTGAAGACGAATTTGTAAAGATGCGCAATGCACGCGATGCAACGCTAGGAATGCCTAATTTGTTACTTCCATCGATACAGACAAACATCAGAGGCGGGAAATTACCGCCAGTCGAACCTAATGGGGTTTCCTATTTTAAAATACCGATTAACTTAATTTGACGCGTGACATTAAAATTTACATATTACTTGAAGAAAATCATATTCTTATCTCAACCGAAAACCACCGGTTGTTAAGAATGTTTTCGTAGCAATCGATATGTAAGGAAGAGACAAGCGAGACAAACTGTTTAAACCTAATGATGAACAGACTGAGCTTGTTTCTAATACCAATAGCTATTCAATATCCTGTTAAACCTGCAATGTGACAAAGTTGCCATGTTGTTGATCGAATTTTACCGCAATAAAGCGTGTGCCCACAGAAATTCCATGACTCTCGTGTCGTTTATGCGTTACCTCGGCTACCGCTTGAAAATTCGGCGCGTCGATTTTTATAACGTCCTTGAAATCCAGTATCACATCAGTCAAAAAGCGTATGCCTGCAGGTGATAAATCTTGAAAAACACCTTGCACCGGACGACCCGGCCAAAACAAGTAAAAAACCAACTCACCCCTCACTGGAATGCGCATCATAGTGCGGCGTGTTGACTCCATGTTTTTATGATTCAATAGAAGCAGAGGGCTTGCACATTCCAAACAACTTTCACTTTGGTAAAAGCCTGTTTGCGGCACATATGGCGTCTTACAGAAAAAACAATAATGCGTAATCATCGTCCGATATGGTTTGACAGAGTATTCTGCTGCGTCTAATTCGGGGATCAAGCTGGGTAGATTAGTCTTCTTATTTGCTGTTTCTTTCGTAGCACGAAGTAAATTGCTCATTAAAAGTGCGTCATACTGCATACGCGCCGCCGGATCAGATAAAATTCGATAAGCTTCATCAAGCAATGCTTTATCTTGAAAAGAATCTTTTTTTAATATCTGATAACTCGCCTTAATCGTCGTAATTGGTGCATCAGGTTGAACTTGAAGAATGCGATAATAATTACGTTGATTCAAACTATCCGTACGTTCCCTATACTTTTGCTCTGCTTCAAGCTTGACACTGGGTCCTAATGCGCCCTGACTAAGAATTTTAATATGATATCGATCTAATAACTCTTGATCATATACATCCCGTTTGAGCGGATCCCCTAGCGTACTATAAGCAAGATTAAGTAAACTTACATTCCAGTCCGGACTGGCCAGTTCAGGATGCGTCACAAGTTTTTGCATCAATACCCAATAACTTTCCTTAACAATCGTCATCGGTGCATCAGGCTGAATGTGAAGAATTCGATAGAAATTTCGCCGCTCGATCATGATTACTGAGAATTTTAGCACCTTATTAGTCGATTTATCGGCGGCGTTGGTAGCAAGTGAAACTTTTAAAAAACAACTCGCGTCAATAGACACTATCTATATAGTTCTCATGACAAATTAACCTGATCAGATAAGGTTCAGCTGAATGCTGCAATGGCTGGTCTCCCGACAGTTAATATCGAAATCAATAGTACTTTAATTCTAACTTTGGATTACGCTTGCATTTTATCAGCACATCTATATAATGAGAACAATTCTCATTATCATCTTTATATTAATTATGAACGCCCAACCGCTAACTCAATCGATGACGAAAAATTCGCATCAATCGGAACTAACAAGCTTCAATGCACGGATAGATAGCAACTCCTTATTTAAAAATGGCGATGTTGTCTTTATATTGCATAAAGGTGAACAATACACACTACGACGCACACGAAACGGCAAGTTAATCCTGAACAAATAGTGGATTGTGAGCACAGATCATGTATATTAATACTTGTAGTTATTAGCGGTTCGCATACAAAAACCATTCTCAACTGTGATGAAGGTAAGCGAATGCATGACATGGGCTTATGATAGGAATTCTTATTTAAGAACAATTTCTTGACACATAATATAATGTCAAGCAATAAACAATTTGACTGTAACTGAGCAATATCTTTTCAAATGAATTCAGCCCACATAAAAATATTTGTCTTAGGAGCTAAAAATGAAAGGTAACGTAGATATTATTCGCTGGCTAAACCAGCAATTACAACATGAATTAACAGCCATTAACCAATATTTTCTGCATGCTCGCATGTACAAGAATTGGGGATTTGAGAGCCTCGGAAAACACGAGTTTGAAGAATCCTGCGAAGAAATGAAGCACGCTGATCTTCTGATTGAAAGAATTTTGTTTCTGGAAGGTTTACCCAACCTACAAGATCTAGGAAAACTAATGATTGGTGAGACTGCTGAAGAATGTATCGCTTGTGATCTAAAACTTGAATCAACATCGCGGGTAACTCTGCTAGCTGCAATAGCGGCCTGTGAATCGACCCAGGACTTTGCATCCCGAGAAATCTTTGAGCATATTCTTGAAGATACCGAAGAGCATATTGATTGGCTGGAAACTCAGCTCGGGGTCATGCAAAAGGTCGGCATCCATAACTGGCTACAAAGTCAGATATAGCGTTCTCAATACTGCTGGAGTTCCTCTTCCTTCTCCAGCAGTACATTTAGCCAGCCAGCCCATTTTTTATGGTCAGCCAGCCATTTTTTTACTTGCTGAAAATTTGAAGGAGATTCTATTATGAAATTTCTCAAGAAGCAGGCTGCTATGACCACATCGTGCACTATTTCTCATTATCATTACCCCACTTCGGCATATACAGATACTTCACTATCGTATCGGAAAGTTTTACAAAGATTTGTAAAACTTGCGCAGCTACTGAAGCAAAATTTGATACATCTCAAACAAAAACTGGTCAAAGAGCATTCAGTTGCGACTAGAGATTTTCGCATTATCGATTGGGCGCCTTTGATTAAATCATCTTCCTTAATAGAAATTAGTGACGGCACAAACTATGGCAACCCAGCCGACAGATACTATGACAATCCATTAACTGGAAAAACCATTCTATGCGTGGGAGGAAGAATCAAACTTTATCCAGAATATAATCAGATAGTAAAAAAATTCGGCGGTACATTCATATCATTTCATGGTGATTCAAATGACACACTGAATAATTTATTTCTACTTATGGAGAAGACAGCTGATATGATTATTTGTCCAGTCGATTGTATCAATCATGAAGCATTCCAGACTGTCAAATATTACTGCAGATCTTCCGGAAAACCATGTGTCCTACTAGATCGTTCGACAATCAATAGTTTTAGGATGGGCATTCGCATGTTAGCCAAAATGATGACTAAGAAAACTGGCCATTGATCCAAGCTTATTATCTTGAATAGTTTGAATGTAAGCAGAGAAGCGGGAATCAACAGTGAATTCCAATTGAAGACAAGATCGGACAAGGGAGCCGCTCTGGCTGTGAGCGTTTTTAATTACAATTTCGACCAGATATAATCGTAAATTTTAACATTTTATACGCATAATTGATTGGTTAACAAAGAATTTTTCTTACTATCGGCCGTATGTTTCTCAGGAGTAGCCGCGCAAACCTAACTGCTGCTTAACCAGAATGATTCCATTGCGACAGCACATATTATCAGCAAACTAACCGAGTGATGCAGATTGCTGAAATTATTCAGGCTTCTTAATTCCATACAATTTCATCCTGTAAGCAAATGTAGAAGGTTTGATGCCAAGTAACTCAGCTGCACCGTCTGTGCCAGATATGCGCCAGTCTGCGTGTCGTAAGACTGCATACATGTTTATTTTTTCTTTGTCACGTAAAACAGCATCTGTAACGAATTCTGATTCTTCGGAGTGCGGTGTATATACTTGGATTTTCTTTGTTTCGACATGGTCTGGCATAGCAAGATCAAGCCTGAGCCGCCTACCTTTTGTGAGAATTACTGCCCGTTCAATGACATTTTTAAGCTCTCTAATATTACCCGGCCAATGATATTTCTTTAGGCCATCAAGCTGTTGCTGGGTTAATGATAAAGAGTCATGTCCTAGCTCTGTACAAATACTATTAAGAAAATGGGTTGCTAGAGGGCCGATATCTTTGACGCGCTCTCGCAATGGCGGCACTTCAATAGGAAAAACACTTAGGCGATAATACAAATCTTCACGAAACCTCCCAGCATCGACTTCAGTCTTCAGATTGCGGTTGGTCGCAGCGATAATACGCACATCAATTTTAATAGTTTTATCATCTCCTACACGCTCAAATTCAT
>NZ_JAIEMO010000010.1 GCF_019752095.1 Nitrosomonas sp. | reverse complement strand
ACGGTTAATCTTTACCGGGTTTAATTCCTCGCCCCTTGGGGCGGGGTCATTCATTGTTGCAGGAAAGCAGTTGAAATTATTTAGATTTCCTGCTGATTGATATTTCTATACTGCATACGGGTTCAATCTCGACAAAAAAACACCCTACTAAGCAAATAGTAGGGTGCCAAGGCTTCGTTACACATTGATACTTGGTAACGAACGAACAAACACGGTATTAAATCAGTGAATCATATGAATCTTACTGTTACGGAAATTGATTGCTAATGCACTGACATAAGCTTATCTTTTTCCTAAAAACCGATACCGAGATAGCCACCTACGGTCATGCCACCAAACTTCGTGCCGTCCAGAGAGCCGGGCATCAAATGATAGCGTGCATCTGCGCCGATAAAGAAATCTCTCCAGATGTTATATTCGATACCACCCGCAAACATAATTCCGGGTTCCAATACGGTGATTGATTCAGTGGGTGGGCTAACAACGTGTATTGCCAAACCGGCAGGAATAATCCAAGGTCTGATTTTATATTTTGCAAAATGATTGAATTTAATTTTAGGCGATGCGGTCAAGGTAAATTGACCCACCGTCACACCCCGGGGATTGTATGCGCCACCCGCCAATTGCGTAGGCTCGTTCGCCAGCGCATTGCCCTGAATGCCATGCCCATATTGTTTATATTCAAACATCAATTCTGCATCAATTTCGGTATTCGGTATGAACCCCCAAGTATCCTTGGTCAGTTGAAAATCAAACCCAGCGCCGGTATACCAAGCATGTCGGTCTGCTTGATCCTGGGCGCCAACGGGTGCGACACGGCTTTCGATCGATACACCATTGCGATGCTCGTCACTTCTGGCGTAACCACCCCGGAAAAACAACATAATCCTTTTATCACTCATACCCTCAAAATCAATCTGTTCTTTCGAGGTTCTGGTTTCCTGAATTTGCTCAACTTTCTGCATGGTTCGAGCCGATTCTGCTGTCACCCGATTCAATTCATTTTGCATTTCTTGCGTGCGAGCCGATTCAGCTTTCATTCTATTTAACTCATTCTGAATTTCTTGCAGGGCATTTTCCAGTTGCTTGATGCGTTGAGTCGCTACATCTTGCGCGTAGACTTGCGGCGTAGTCACTGCAAGAATGATTAATAGTGAAGCTCTTGTTACAAAATTAGCTGCTG
Source organism: Nitrosomonas sp. (assembly GCF_019752095.1). Classification (GTDB taxonomy): domain Bacteria; phylum Pseudomonadota; class Gammaproteobacteria; order Burkholderiales; family Nitrosomonadaceae; genus Nitrosomonas. The sequence continues at coordinate 114,674 of NZ_JAIEMO010000010.1, read as the reverse complement.
ATTTTCCCTTTTGTAAAAAATACTTCATATAATTTTCCTTTATTAGTTTTTAGTTGTGGCGAATAATTAATTGCAATAGCATAATAAAAAAGCTTTGCAGCAACTTTGATCTACATCAAGATAGTAGTAATCAGTGTTTTGTTTTTGGAATTTAATGGATCCTAGTATTAGAACGTTTGCATCATTTCCACCCGTGGAAAATGCGTTGAGCGAGCCCAATGGGTTGCTGGCCATTGGCGGGGATCTTACTTCGCAGCGCTTGCTCGAGGCATATAGCAGGGGTATCTTTCCCTGGTTTAATGAAGGCCAGCCGATTCTTTGGTGGAGCCCGGATCCGCGCATGGTGTTGTTTCCCCATGAGTTAAGAATCTCTCGTTCACTTCGCAAAGCTATTAAGAAGACAAACTATGAGATTTGTGTGGACTGCAACTTTACCCAGGTTATGCTAGCTTGCGCGGCACCGCGCAAAGGTCAGTCAGGCACCTGGATACACCCGCAAATGATTGCTGCTTATACTGCGCTGCATGAAATGGGTTTAGCGCATTGTGTGGAAACCTGGATCGATGGTGAGCTTGTGGGGGGGCTGTACGGAGTGGCTTTGGGTAAGGTGTTTTTTGGCGAGTCAATGTTTTCACGGGTTCAGGATGCATCAAAGATTGCCTTGGTGCATCTGGTAAAGCAATTACAATCCTGGCAATTTGGTCTGATAGATTGCCAGGTTAGAACCCAGCATCTGGAATCCTTGGGGGCGCAGGAAATTTCCAGAGCGGAATTCAGTCAAAAGCTGGATAGTCTAATTACTGCCGGATTTGAACCCGGCAGTAAATGGAGCTTTGAACGCATCTTGATTGAGTAGAGTGCCCGTGCTTAAATTTCACACCACTAATCCCTATTCCTGCAGCTATTTGCCTGATAGATTGGCATGCTCTGAAATCGCAACGCCAGAGCATCTAATTGATACAATGGCTTACGGAAATCTGGTTCAGGCGGGTTTTCGCCGCAGTGGACATTACGTCTATCGCCCTTGTTGTGAACATTGTCAGGCTTGCCAATCAGTGCGTATCAATGTCAAAACTTTTACTTCCAAACGTACCCAACGCCGTGCTTGGAAACGGCATCAGAACTTAGTAGCCATACAGCATCCGTTGCATTATCAAGCGGAGCACTATGCACTCTATCAGCGCTACCAATCCAAACGGCACTTGGGCGGCGGCATGGATAATGATTGTCGGGAGCAATATCATAATTTTTTGTTACAAAGTTATGTGAATTCTAGATTGATAGAATTCCATGAAGCAGGACAGTTGCGCATGATCAGCATTATTGACATTTTGCCCGATGGCATTTCATCGGTATACACATTCTATGACGCGGATATTGCTCATGCAAGTTTTGGCACCTACAATATCTTATGGCAGATTAAACAATGTCGGGAGCTGGGGCTAGACTATCTTTATCTCGGCTATTGGATTAAAGAAAATCAGAAGATGCGGTATAAGGCTGATTTTCGATCACTCGAAGTTTTGATTAATGGTCGCTGGCAACTGCTGGATGACAACAATATTTCTTAAGATGCATTAAAATTGGCCATCGCTTCGGGATAAAATCATTTATGTTCTATGCTTTGCTTCGTCCGCTGCTGTTTAAATTAGATCCTGAATTTGCTCACAGAATAACATTTGGCGTAATTCAACAGATCAGTAAATTAGGCTTGCTAAAGAACGTTTCTATTCCTTGTCAGCCACGAAACGTGATGGGATTGACGTTTCCTAACCCTGTAGGATTGGCTGCTGGCTTAGATAAGAACGGTGAGTATCTGGATGCGCTCGCTACGTTGGGGTTTGGTTTCATTGAGATTGGCACCGTAACACCAAGACCTCAGCTAGGCAATCCAACGCCTCGCATTTTTCGTGTGCCTGAGGCAAACGCGATCATCAATCGCCTAGGTTTTAATAATCAGGGTGTCGAGCAATTGGTGGGGAATATTAAGCGCTCGAATTATCAAGGTATCTTAGGTATTAATATCGGCAAGAATTTTGACACGCCGCTAGAAAAAGCGATCGATGATTATTTGATCGGATTGCAGAAAGTTTATCGTCACGCTAGTTACGTGACAGTCAATATTTCATCGCCAAATACCAAAGATTTACGGCAATTACAAGCTACTGATGCCCTTGATCAGTTGTTAGGTGAATTAAAATCTGAACAAGCCAAGTTAGCGCAAATTCATGGAAAATATGTGCCGATGGTGGTAAAAATAGCCCCCGATCTTGATCAAGAGCAAGTCGAGTCGATTGCAACGTTATTGCTGAAACATTGCGTAGATGGCGTAATTGCAACCAACACGACTATCTCTCGAGCCGGTATTGAGCATCTGGCACTCGCGCAGGTGAACGGGGGGCTCAGTGGTGCTCCATTGACTCAGCGCGCTACGGTGGTAATTCGGCAACTGCATCATTTCTTGCAAGATGCTATTCCTATCATCGGTGTCGGCGGTATCCTGTCAGCAGGTGATGCGCAAGATAAATTAAGCTCCGGTGCCAGCCTGATTCAGCTATATACCGGTTTAATTTACCGTGGTCCTGATTTGGTCAGAGAAATTGCCAAGACGGTTTGTGCTGATTTAAAAGTTAGTCATTTGCAATAATGGATAAACTGCTTATAGATCAGATAGATGATATTTTACCGCAAACCCAATGCAGGAAATGTAGTTTTATTGGGTGCAGACCTTATGCAGAAGCTATCGCAGAAGGTCGTGCAGATATCAATCAATGTCCACCTGGTGGGCAACAAGGTATCCATAGAATTTCCGAGTTATTGGGTGTTCCGGCTAAGCCGCTCGATACAACATATGGTTTCCCAAGATCCAATCAAGTTGTTGCCTGGATTGATGAACATTTGTGTATTGGGTGCACCTTTTGCATCCAGTCTTGCCCCGTTGATGCGATTGTTGGTGCTGCAAAACAAATGCATACGGTGATCGCAGACGAATGCACAGGTTGCGATTTGTGTGTTGCACCATGCCCGATGGATTGCATTCGCATGATTCCAGTTGATAAAGAAATAACAGATTCGGTTAGCTCGCTCGTAGATGTGGATAGAAAACAAGCTGCAGAAAGAGCGCGTTCACGTTACCAATTTCGCCAGCAACGACTTGCACATATCACCCAAGTTGGTAACAAGATACATACTGAAGAATTTATTCAACCGCCGGAAGATAACCAGGTAAGCGCTGAAGTGCGTAAAAAGACTATTATTGCAGCTGCACTCAAGCGTGCAGCTGCAATACGCGTTCACGCAACAAACGAATCGAATTTCAGAAAAGCCAAATGAACTCAATCAAGCGTCACGAAATTTTTGCTTGCCTGAAATCAGCCAATCCCCATCCGACCACTGAGCTAGAATACCATTCACCTTTTGAATTGCTTATTGCAGTCATTCTGTCTGCACAGGCAACAGACAAAAGCGTCAATTTAGCGACACGAAACTTATTCTTGCAAGCCAACACGCCAGAAAAGGTTCTTGCTTTAGGAGAGGCTGGCTTAACAGAATTTATCCAAAGGATTGGATTATATAAAACCAAAGCAAAGAATATCCTGGCCACCTGTCAATTGTTGGTGCAACAGCATCATAGTGAAGTGCCCCGTACGCGAGAATTACTCGAGCAATTACCCGGTGTTGGACGAAAAACTGCCAATGTGATTCTGAATACAGCTTTCGGCGAACCAACAATTGCTGTCGATACTCATATTTTTAGAATTGCCAATCGCACAGGCTTGGCTCCTGGAAGGAATGTTTTGGAAGTGGAATTGAAATTGCTCAAGGTGGTGCCTAAAGAATTTCTTCAGGACGCGCATCATTGGCTGATTCTTCATGGTAGGTATGTTTGTAAGGCGAGAAAACCAGAGTGTTCAACATGTAAAATTAATCATCTGTGTGAATTCAAGAATAAAAATATTTAACTTCAACAACGCTATATCTATGTTTAAACCATCTCGAGAACAAGCGCGCCAGTTATTTTTTGATACTTGGCGTAAATTCCGCCAGCAGGATGTCTTATCCGGGATTGAAGCAATTGCGTTGGAGGTGATACTGCAGCACCAGGAGTACCAGGGGTTACTTGATAATGCCGATCAATATTTAGATAAGGACTTTTTGCCTGAAATGGGTAATACGAATCCATTCTTGCATATGAGCATGCATGTGGCGATTAAAGAGCAGCTGTCAATCAATCAGCCAATTGGCATTTGTGAGCGATTTGCTCGATTGCAGGAAAAAACGGGAAGCGATCACGATGCTACCCACCAGGTAATGGAATGCCTCGCAGAAATGATTTGGCAAGCGCAGCGCTATCAATCTGCGCCGGATGCAACTATTTATTTTGATTGTCTGGATAAGCGATTAAATAAAAGCGAGATAAAACCAAATAGATAGTGGTATTTATCCCGCCTTTAAATTTCAGCTGCAAATAGAATTATTAAATCTACTTTCTTTATTTGTTCGAATTCAAAGTACCCGGTAGGCTTGAATAGTAAAAAGCCAAGTTGTCAATATCTGCTGCACTCAAGTTGGCAGCCATCGCAGTCATGATAGGATCATTTCGTGCACCGGATTTGTAATCATTCAACGCTTTTGCTAAATAGGTCCTGTACTGTCCACCAATCTTAGGGAAATTTGGTGCAGGACTGTTTCCATCGACACCATGACATGATGCACACACTTCAGCCGCTTTACTTTTACCTGCTTCAATATCAGCAGCCACTATTTGACTTGATAGCATCAAGGCCGCTGCACTTACTGCAGCAATTACATAATTCTTCATAATTCGTTCCTTACGTAAATGACTTAATTAATTTTTAGAATAATAAGCAGCAAAATCTTTGAAATCTTGCTGCGATAGCGTTTGAGCCAAGCCATTCATGGTCGGATGGTTGCGCGTGCCATTTTTGTACGCTTCCAACGCTTTAACGAGGTATTCTTCATGCTGCCCGCCCAGCTTAGGAACATTATAAGCACTAGGAAAAGCTGTTCTATATCCTGGAATTCCGTGGCAACCTTCACACATTGAAAGTTTGTCTTTTGCCGCAGCTGCATCTCCTTCCGCTTGAGATGCGCCTGTAAATGCCAAGAGCAGACCCATGGCAAGTAATAAATTCATAATTAATTTTTGTTTCATCTAATCCTCCTTCTCTCAAAACTTGAACTTTAAACGATACGCCCGGTTTGGTCAATGAAAAGTGTGAGTATGTCCATGTTGTTTATAGGGAAATGCTAGTCTCAGGTGCTCAAGTCTTTGGCAGATATTGATTCCAATTCTTCCCATCTTGTTAAGCAATCTGTCAGTTCTTTTTCAATCATTGCAAGGCGTTTTTGTAATGCCTTTACTTCGTCGGGATAATCGCGATAGATTGTTGGCTCATTCAGGCGCAAAATAATATTAGCCTGTTCATGTTCCAATAAATCTATTTTACCAGGTAACGCTTCAAGTTCCTTAGCTTCCTGATAACTAATTTTTTTGGTTAGAACAGATTTGGATGATTTGGAAATTTTGGTTGGTGAAGTATCTGGCTGGCTGGATAATGTTTTTTGCTGACTGATATTATTTTCAAAACGTTTTACACGTACCCACTCTTCATAACCCCCAATATATTCACATAATTTTCCATTTCCTTCAAAAGCAATTACTTGTGTAACTACGTTATCTAGAAATTCGCGATCGTGACTGACCAGAAACAACGTACCAGTATAATCCTGCAGCAATGCTTCCAGTAACTCTAGCGTTTCGATATCCAGATCATTGGTGGGCTCATCCAACACCAGTACATTGGCTGGGCGGGTAAATAATCGTGCCAGTAACAACCGGTTACGCTCTCCACCCGACAGTGATTTGACCGGCGAGCGTGCGCGCTCCGGAGGAAACAGAAAATCCTCCAGGTAACTGATGACGTGTTTGCGTTTGCCGTTAATCTCGATAAAGTCTGAACCTTGACTGATAGTATCGGTCAGAACCATTTCTTCATCGAGTTGCTCACGCATTTGGTCGAAATAAGCAACTGCCAGCTTGGTTCCTTGCTGAATCTCTCCGGAATCCGGTGCTAATTCACCTAAAATTAATTTTAATAAGGTTGATTTTCCAGCACCATTAGGGCCCAATAACCCCACCCGGTCCCCTCGCATAATGCGGCAAGAGAAATCTTTGATAATTATTTTATCGCCATAGCTTTTATTGACAAGTTCCAGCTCAGCCACTAATTTTCCCGAACGTTCGCCGACATCGACATTAATATTGGCTTTGCCGGCTTTTTCCCTTCTTGCTGTGCGTTCTAGCCGTAATGCTTCCAATCTTCGTACTCTGCCCTCATTGCGTGTGCGTCGCGCTTCGATGCCTTTTCGTATCCAAACTTCTTCTTGTGCCAGTATTTTATCGAATTTTTGCTGATGCACCGCTTCAACCTCGAGCATTTCTACTTTCTTGCGCTGATAATCCTTGAATCTTCCCGAGAAATTTTCCAGATTGCCGCGGTCTAGTTCGATAATTCTGGTTGCCACATTATCCAGAAAACGCCGGTCATGCGTAATAAACAAAACACTGCCGGAGAAATCTTGCAATAATCCTTCCAGCCATTCAATCGAAGAAAAATCCAGATGATTGGTGGGCTCATCCAGCAACAGTACATCCGGCGATATCACCAGTGCGCGCGCCAACGCCACGCGCTTTTTCAAGCCACCGGAAAGATGTTCAATCAAGGTATCCGCAGGCAGATTCAACTTATCGATTACTGTTTCTATTTTTGCCTGCAGACTCCAACCGTCTTCCACTTCCAAAGTACTTTGCAAATCCTGCAATCGAATCAGCAACGCTTCAGTGTCATCTGTTGTTTCACTCAACGCATGCGAGACAGCATGATAATCCAACAATATTTGGCTAATATTGCCTAAGCCAGTTGAAACTTCCAAATACACCGTATTGGCAGGATTCAACAGAGGTTCTTGTGAAACGTGAGCCAGCTTTAAATTAGGTGCACGCCAAAGTTTTCCATCATCCAACTTGATTTCTCCTGCCAAGGCACGCAGCAAACTTGATTTACCTCCGCCGTTTCTGCCAATTAACCCTACACGCTCTCCCGGATCCAGTTGCAAATTTGCATGATCGAGTAAAGCATGGTGGCCAAAAGCCAAACAGGCGTTTTCCAGTGTAATGAGCGGCATCAGTAAGGTTTGTTTTTTGCAGGAGTAATTAGATTCTGTTTTTTGATAAGCAACAGGGAGGCGATTTTGTCATGCTTTAATCTGCTTGGCAAAAATGTATTAATAAAAATGGAGCCCATGAGCTCCATTTTTACAACAATCATTAAAATAAATTGAATTACTCAACTGCCGATACATTGATTTTTTTCGGCAGTACTGCTTCCCGTTTCGGAATAACCACTTCCAGTACGCCGTGTTTTGACGATGCGGAGATTGCATCGGCATTCGCAGTATCCGGTAAACTGAAACGCCTGTAGAAAGAACCGTAGGTACGTTCAACACGTTTATAACCTTCTTTTTCTGTTTTGCTTTCAGATTTCTTTTCGCCCTTAATAGTAAGCACACCATCTTCCATGCTGATGTCAATTTCCTCCGGCTTTACCCCAGGAATATCCGCATGAATGACAAATTTATCATCTCCTTCCTTAATATCCACAGCGGGCGCCCATTCCGCAGTTGCGGTGGAACCTTCAGCGACACCACGGTCCAGCTCTCTTTGTAGTTGACTCAACAAACCCCAAGGTTCATAACGTGTAATAGCCATGATAATTTCTCCTTATAAATTAAAAACACATCATGCAAGTTCAATACCAACGCCTTGTTCAATCCCACACTGCTAATCAATTGAAGCGGCGGTTTTACAGTTACAGAAAATACACTTTCGATGCTGATATAAGGTTCATTTGATTTTTTTCAAGCGATTGGATAAGAATCTTTAACCGATTTTCAGTTATATTGATCGCAAATAAAAGAATTGCAATTATTGGGAGTAACGTCGTCGCAATCCATACATAATTGCTACCGTAATTGCCAGCAGTAAAACTATCCAGATCATGTTCCGTTTAACCCATTCGATTGGATTTGCCCGAACGGAAAAATTTGCTTCGGCAAGGCCAAGTATTTTGTTCTTTGTTTGTGCACTATTTTGTGCCAATAAGTGCAACTGGAATTTTAATACTTGCTCACCCGAAGAATTCGGTGTCACCCACCAACGCCATTTCGCCGCGCCACCATAGTCTGAAATTGGATCTTGCGGTCCCTGCCGATCAATTTCAAAGGTTGCTCCGGCAATTTCTGCCTTCATGTTGGAGGAAACAGTACCGCTAATTCCCTGAATCGAAGTACCCTCGGAAGCTGTGGCAACAATTTCGTTCAGAAATCTGGAAAGATGCTTCGTTTCCAAATTGAGAATTACTTCAAAGCCTTCATATTGTTTGACTGTTGACGGAATCGTAATCGCCGCGCTATCGACTGGTAATTTCATAATCACCGGATTAATCCCCCTCTGGGCCGATAGCATGTGCAACAACGCATTGATTGAGAAAGGTACAACTAGTAATACCGCCAATAATGCGATTGGCATGATGAAATTAATATTCAAACCGGATTCAGGTTCTGAGTGGGGCATGATTTCTCCAACTGTTCATTTTATAGCGAAATAATATCATTCTTAGTCCAACACTTTTTCTAGACAAGTTACGCAGTTAATTACTATCGCATTTAGTCGATTCGGAATCAGCGCACAAGATCATAATAAAAAATAATTTTAAGTCTTTAGTGAATCATTCCGAACAGAAATTGTTGAATTTTTTATACCTTATAGTACGTAATGTACACACTAAACGATAACATCTGTCGTGCAAGATTAATTTTTTATTTGTATTGTATTGACAAAAAACCGCCAGATCAAAATCTAATCGTTTGAATCCTTTTCTGATCGGGATAATAGATGCGGCCATAGCCGCTGCATTGCCAAGAAAGTGAAAGAAGCGGACCAGGTTATCATGGCAAGGCCTGCTAAACCTTCAGCAGCACTCAGCATGCGGATGGCACCAACGGGTAATAAGTCACCGAATCCGACGGTTGTGTACACAACCGACGAATAATAAATAAAATCAAATAAATTGCCTTTATCCATGCCGGTAATATGTCCCATATCGGGGCTATGTTGCATCAACATATAGCCTAAAGCAAAAATCACAATTTCGAGTACGTGCGCCACCAACAAGCCCAGCATGACGATCAGCACTCCGATGCGTTTATGCACATGCACGCCAATCGTGCGACTTAAAAAACGCAATGCTTCGTAATGCAATATCACACAAACAGTAACAACCGCACCGGAGATCACTAATCCCAGTAAATAAGAAGCATGCTCATTCATAATTTCAAGCGAATTTTTTGATCACAAAACGTATTGTAGCTACATATAATAGGGAGAGGTTTAAGTGCAGAACCTTTATATAGCGATAATTACGCCGTCATAGGGAAAATTCATGGGGCAAGTGACTGAAATCATAGGGCGTGGATTGGCCCGATTTTTAACCAAGCAGGTACGACAAAGCATTCAGGTTGCAACAATCAGTCAGGAAAAGCTTGCTGCTACCTTGCAGCCTGGCGATGTGCTGTTGGTGGAGGGAAATACGCGCGTTAGTGTCGCTATCAAATATCTGACGCAATCCACGTGGTCACATGCAGCACTTTACATCGGCAATGTACTTCCGCATGGCGCTCCCTGGGAACTCCCCCGAGTACTGATCGAAGCCGATCTGAAAGAGGGTGTGCGCGCCATTACACTGGCGCATTATGCGCAAATGCATACCCGGATCTGCCGTCCTGTCGGTTTGAGTAATGATGATCGCAAGCGCGTTGTCGATTATGTAGTTGCACGCATCGGCCATCATTATGACCTGAAGCACATTTTCGATCTCTTGCGCTATCTACTCCCAACGATCCCGGTTCCTACACGATTCCGCAGGCGCATGCTGGCATTGGGAAGTAACGATCCGACACGGGCAATCTGTTCCACTCTGATTGCACAAGCCTTCGAATCGGTGCGTTATCCCATTCTGCCGGAGATCGAGCGTACTTGGTCAGATGATCCCGCGCGCACCGATTGTTATGCAGATATTTACCATATCCGTCATCACAGCTTGTTTACCCCAAGGGATTTCGATATATCGCCTTACTTTGATATTATCAAGCCGGCAATCGAAAATGGCTTTAACTACCGCTCACTTGCTTGGAGCGATACAACGCACGATCCTAAACGAGTTCAGTGTGAAGTTGCTAAAGTAAAAGAATGAGGTTAGGTACGGTGATATTTTTGCTAGAGTTGGCGCTGTGCCGGCTACACTTGATAGACCGTATCGGCAAGTTGGTGAAGCTGCATGTGATGATAAACGAAAACAGTAAATGGAGCGCCGCAACTAAAACTTATGTATTCCGGCTATAAATCAGTTCAGCTTTTATTCTGGCAATACGCGCTGTGCGCACTTTGGTGTTAATAGCGCTAGGCAATGCAGTTGACTCAGGTAAATTTTGCCTGAGTTCAGCGGCAATTGCACCGGCATCCACTTTTTTTGCCGCAAGATATGCTTTTCTAAATCGATCGGCTTGCACATAAGGCCTGATTGCATAGCCTGGGCGGCCATGAAAATCGCATGCGCAAGCTTGCAAGAATTCCTCAAATCGTCCTGGTTTACGGTAAGCATCGACCGCTTGCAGCATATTTGCCATGGTGGATGGTTTAAGCTCTTCCGCCCGGTGTACATCGCCGTGATAACGGGCAACCAGCAACGCGAGGTCACGCGACTCTTTAGGGACTTTGATGCGTTCACACAAATTCTTTGTCAATTCGATGCTGCGCGCTTCATGGCCTATATGGCGCGGCCATTCTTCGGGCGATGTTGTGCCTTTGCCCAAATCATGGGTCAGTGCGGCAAAGCGTACCGGTAACGAATAGTTTTGTGCGGCGGCATAATCAATGACCATCATAATATGCACACCGGTATCGATTTCAGGATGTACATGCCCCGGTTGCGGAACGCCGAACAACACGTTTACTTCGGGAATAATCCGTGCCAAGGCGCCGCATTCCTTCAGTATATAAAACATTCTGGAGGGGTTTCTCTCCATCAATCCGCGCGCAAGCTCCTGCCAGACACGTTCCGGTACCAGTGCATCGACTTCGCCGTTGTGTACCATATCATTCATTAGCATCATGGTTTCCGGCGCAATGCGGAAACCGAAGCGTGCCGCAAAGCGGGCGGCTCTGAGAATACGTACCGGATCTTCCGTGAATGCCGGACTGATATGGCGTAAAATACCAGCTTCCAGATCAGCGACACCATTAAAAGGGTCGATGATATTGCTATCTGCGTCTTTGGCAATCGAATTAATGGTGAGGTCTCGACGCGCCAGATCTTCCTGTAAGGTAACCTGGGGGGAAGTAAATACTTCGAATCCTTTATATCCGAGTGAAATTTTTCGTTCAGTCCGGGCCAGTGCGTATTGCTCATTTGTCTGCGGATGCAAGAAAACCGGAAAGTCCTTACCCACTGGACGATAACCCAATCGCTCCATCTCCTCCGGCGAAGCGCCCACTACCACATAATCATGATCCTTGACCGGCAATCCGAGCAGTTCATCGCGCACCGAACCACCTACGAGATACGTTTTCAATTACTGTTTTGCCCTCACAATCCCTAGACGCTCCTTAAGTGTTGGTGAATTATGCCCATGCTCGAGTACTTTGGCGTAATACATCGAATTCTTCAAAACCTTCTTGACGTAATCCCGGGTCTCATTAAAAGGAATTGTTTCAGCATAAATAGCGCCTTCCAACATTCTAGTGTCGTCACGCCAGCGTCTGGCCCGACCCGGCCCGGCATTGTAGGCAGCTGAAGCCAACAGCGGTTGATTATCCAATGTGCTCAGCACGTGCTTCAGATAATAAGTACCCAATTGCAAATTAGTATTCACATCCACTACGAGGTTCTGGCGGAAATTTGGTATTCCCAATTGCTTGGCAACCCATTCGGCCGTGGCCGGCATCAATTGCATCAAGCCTGTTGCCCCAGCATGAGATTTAATATCTGCGATAAATCGACTTTCCTGCCGAATTAAACCATACACCCAAGCTTCATCCAGCTCATGCCGTCGCAATACATTTTTCAGTGTTTCCCGATGTGGCGATAAAAAACGCAGACTGAAATCATGTTGCGTTATCGTTCTATTCGCAGTATTGATTGCGCGGTCATACATACCTTGACGGCGCGCTACTTCCGATGCAGCCAATAATTCTGCATCGGAAAATTGCCGAACGGTCCAACTCCATTCACGAAATGCCTCGGTGCGTAAATTCATGCGCGCAAAAGCCAATGTTCGCTGTATGCCGGGTCTGCGTTCCATTGCGGATACCTCGTTAGCGTTTGCGCGATAAGTTTTGCCTGCGATGCTGAGTGTGGTGCCCAGCTCTTCCCGTGCCAATTGGCCATAAAAACTGTGCTCATCGCTGAGCGGAATTAAAATATTATTTGCATCTAGCGTTTGGCCTTTAGCGATTAACGCACGCGCTTTCCAGTAGCGCCAGGTATCAATCTGCTGCTCGGTAAGTGACATTTTTTCGATAGTCTTCAGTACCTCATCCCAGTGAGTGACCCGCAAAGCTGCGCGTGCTTGCCAGGCAAGCACGATATCCGAAGGTGGGTAGGTTTGTGGTGTATTCTGAGCTTCCCGGAACCAATCCAGAGCACGTGGATCATGCCGCATTGCTGCGCGGTACCCGAGCCTTCCAAGGAAAAAGGAACGATCAAATGGAGTAAGCTGGTTTTTGATCTTTAACCACTGCACATAGGCTTGATTGGTATCATTGCGAAGCAGACGCAATAGCGCAAACAAAGCAATTTCGCGGTCACTGCGCGATTTAATTTTGTTTTTTAATGTATCCAGATACCGCAACGGATTCTTTGCTGCATTATTCAAATCAGCGCTGTTTAACGATTCGCTGTTAGGTAAATAACGATTAATGTGCGTAGCCACGCCAGTTTGACCTTCTTCCAAGGCGAGTCGAATTCGGGTCCAGATATCTTCCAGCGTAATTTGTCCGCTGTAGATTAACGTTCGAAAAACTTGTGTGCAGCTTTCGGGCTGACTGGTCGGCGTAAACCACAATGACCGTACTTCCGATAGCACTGAATTATCTTTCGCATTCAGGCGGTTCTGATAGTAATAGCACAAGAGTTCAGTATCCCTATTCACTGACAGCGGATATTCAGTTTCAAAAAGTAGCCATTGTTGATTCTTGCCCAAGATCTTGAGCCAATCGCCGCGTAATCGATCTGCAACCAAGTCGCCGTCATAGCGTGTGAGAAAGTATCGAATGTTGGCAATGTCGGTGGCTTGCAACCTCATGCGCAATTTAAAATACTCCACATAGGGTCCAAGCACGTGGTGCTGCAACCTTGCGGCATATTCATCTAAGCGTTTGACATTGCCGACCTGAAAAGCTTCACGCGCGGCGATAAAATCAAAGTCCTGACTTGCAGATAGCGTTCCGGAAAAGACTAAAAAGATTAGTCCTAAAAGATAATTTCTCATAGCTATTTCCCGCGCAGGAACACAATCAATGAAGGGTACTTACAATCAAGAAATAGAGCAAATATTTTACAGCTAGCTTGGGTTTCCACATCTTTGCTGTAAAAACCCAGCATTATACTTCACGTTCCGGCAAAAATTCCGCAACCAGTCGGGTAATGATGATTAAACAACACCTTGACCCAGCATAGCATCAGCCACTTTGACAAAACCGGCGATATTGGCACCATCCACATAATTAATGCTGCCATCGGGTTTGGTGCCATACTTCAGGCAGGATTTGTGAATGGCCTGCATAATTGCTTGCAGGCGTGCATCAACCTCTTCATGAGTCCAAGACAAGCGCATTGCATTCTGACTCATTTCCAGACCTGAGGTAGCGACACCGCCGGCATTGCTTGCTTTGCCCGGCGCATAGAGTACTTTATTATGGATAAAACATTCGACCGCATCAGCAGTCGACGGCATATTGGCGCCCTCGGCAACACAGATAACACCGTTGTTAACCAGTGTTTGTGCATCAGACCCAGTGATTTCATTTTGCGTTGCGCACGGCAATGCCACTTGTACCGGCACATGCCAGGGATTATCTCCTGGCAGAAAAGTGACATCGGCGACACGTTTTGCATATTCATCCAGGCGCGCATACAGATGATTCTTTACTTCAGCCAATATCGCCAGTTTTTCCGAGGTAAAGCCATTTTCATCTACGATCGTGCCGCTGGAGTCAGATACAGTAACTACCTTGGCACCTAGTGCCATGGCTTTCTCTACGGCAAATTGGGCCACATTACCCGAGCCGGAAACCGAAACACGCATCCCTTCCATATAACGTCCTGCATGCCGCAGTACTTCCTGAGCAAAATATACCGTGCCATAACCCGTTGCTTCCGGACGAATCATGGATCCGCCAAAACTCAATCCTTTACCGGTAAATACACAATCAGCTCGATTGGATAGTTTTTTCATCATCCCCGCCATGAATCCGACTTCACGCCCACCAACACCGATATCACCGGCGGGGACATCGGTATTCGAACCAATATGGCGAAATAGCTCACTGATAAAAGCTTGGCAAAAACGCATAACTTCACCCGGGCTCTTACCTTTCGGGTCAAAATCGGAGCCACCCTTGCCACCACCCATCGGCAGCGTCGTCAATGCATTTTTGAAGGTTTGTTCAAACGCCAGAAATTTAAGAATCGACAGATTCACCGAAGGATGAAACCGGACGCCGCCTTTGTAGGGGCCAATGGAAGAGCTGTGCTGAACCCGGTAACCCCGATTGACCTTAACTTCACCATGATCATCGACCCAGGATACGCGAAATATTATCACTCGTTCCGGTTCGACCAAGCGATCCAGCAAACCATGTTCTGCATACCGTGGGTGTTCCATTATGAAGGGCCACAAGCTCTCAACGACTTCCGTAACCGCCTGCATATATTCTGGTTGATTAGGATTGCGCTCAGTCACATACGCGCTGAACTCCTGAAGGCTCTTATATTTCATTTTCAATTCCCCGGTAAATGAAAGGTTATTTGCGAATAGCCCAATTCTGCCAAATAAATTCACAGGTTGCACTGTATTTTTGTTAGAAATGGAGTTTTTAGTAATTTTTTTGTGCTGTTACATTGAAATTATCAGCTATTGAGGGCTAGGTTGCAGGAAACTGATTCTGACAGTAGGTGGAATTCTTTTTCTACTGAATTGGTTTTATACGCAGAATGAAGGTCTCTAGTTGTCGTATCCCTTATCTTAGGGGATAATGTACCCTTTTATTTACTTTATTTTTCTGAAAAATTAGGGAGCTAGTATCGATGGGGACTTTCAAGGATTTTGACGCGACGGTATTTAAAGATTTGACCAGTGCGGTGCGTGCATTGGCGATGGATGCCGTGCAAAAAGCCAATTCCGGTCACCCCGGTATGCCGATGGGTATGGCTGAAATTGCTGAGGTGCTGTGGATTCACCACTTGCGTCATAATCCTGGCAATCCGGGTTGGGTTGATCGTGATCGGTTTGTTCTATCTAACGGGCATGGGTCCATGTTGATTTATGCTTTATTGCACTTAACTGGTTATGACTTGCCGATGGAAGAACTTAAAAAATTCCGTCAATTCCATTCAAAAACGCCTGGGCATCCAGAATACGGCTATACGCCGGGCGTGGAGACTACTACCGGGCCGTTGGGTCAGGGTATCACAAATGCAGTAGGCATGGCTTTGGCAGAGAAAGTATTGGCGGCCGAATTTAATCGTCCGGGCTACAATATTGTCGATCATCATACTTATGTTTTCCTGGGTGACGGCTGTTTGATGGAAGGTATTTCGCATGAAGCTTGTTCATTAGCCGGTACTTTGGGTTTAGGCAAGCTAATCTGTTTTTATGACGATAACGGTATTTCCATAGACGGTCATGTGGAAGGCTGGTTTACCGATGATACGCCGAAGCGTTTTGAATCTTATGGCTGGCATGTGGTGCCTAATGTCAACGGTCATGATCCAGTAGCGATTGAAGCGGCGATTGAAGCCGCGAAGCAAGTAAACAATAAGCCATCGATGATTTGTTGCAAAACGGTCATCGGATTGGGTTCGCCGAATATGGCCAATACCCATTCAGTACATGGTGCCGCATTAGGTGATGCGGAAATTGCTGCCACTCGTCCACATATTGGTTGGCATCATCCGCCTTTTGAAATTCCGCAAGATGTTTATAGTGTTTGGGACGCAAAAGCGAAGGGCCAGAAGCTCGAGACGGAATGGAATCAGAAATTTTCCGAGTATGCGGAGAAGCATCCTGCTGAGGCAGCGGAATTTAATCGTCGCATGGCAGGGGAATTGCCCGCAAATTGGAGCAGTCATGTTGAGAATGTTATTAATCAAGTCAATGCGAAGGCAGAATCTATCGCGAGCCGCAAGGCTTCACAAAACGCAATAGAAGACTTGGCGCCCATTCTGCCGGAATTAATTGGAGGATCTGCCGATTTAGCCGGCTCCAACTTGACGCTATGGTCAGGTTCCAAAGGTGTTGGTAATAGTGTCGGCGGTAATTATGTTTATTACGGTGTGCGTGAGTTCGGTATGAGCGCCATGATGAACGGATTGTCGTTGCACGGCGGCTTGATTCCTTACGGCGCAACCTTCTTGATGTTTTCAGAGTATGCTCGTAATGCACTGCGCATGGCTGCTTTGATGAAGATTCGCAACATTTTTGTCTTTACACATGACTCAATCGGGCTGGGTGAGGACGGTCCAACGCACCAACCGGTGGAACAAACGGCAACATTGCGTTATATCCCGAATATGGATGTATGGCGGCCCTGTGATACCGTTGAATCAACCGTTTCATGGGTGCGTGCCATTGAACGTAAAGACGGCCCTTCAATATTGATTTTCAGCCGCCAGAATCTGCCATTCCAGAAACGAGACGCGGTAATCATCAAGCAGATCGAAAAAGGTGGCTATATATTAGCCGAAGCAAGTAATAGCAAACCGCAGGTTATTCTCATCGCTACCGGTTCGGAAGTTGGTCTGGCCGTGAACGCACAGAAAGTGCTGGCGGATGAGGGCGTGCATGCACGCGTTGTCTCCATGCCTTGTACCAATGTTTTTGATCGCCAAGAACCTTCTTACAAGGATAGTGTCTTGCCAAAGGGTGTCAAACGAGTTGCCATTGAGGCCGGTGTGACAGATTTCTGGCGTAAGTATGTCGGATTGGATGGCGCAGTAGTGGGCATTGATACTTTTGGCGAGTCAGCGCCTGCAGATGTGTTATTCAAGCATTTTGGTTTTACCGTCGAGAACGTGGTAAAAACAGTGAAAGGCGTTCTCTAATTTAAGAATAGGGTGTTCGGATGACGAATTTTGTTTGTCCGAAAGCAGTAAGTTTTTTATTCAAGGAGTTTTAGCATGACAATTAAGGTTGGGATTAATGGGTTTGGTCGTATCGGGCGTATGGTTTTCCGCTCCGCAGTACAGAATTTTTCTGACATTGAGATCGTCGCGATCAATGATTTGCTAGAGCCGGATTACTTGGCTTATATGTTGAAACACGATTCAGTGCATGGTCGTTTCAAGGGCGATGTGTCAATTGATGGAAACACATTAGTGGTTAATGGCAAAAGAATTCGTTTGACCGCAGTTAAAGATCCTGCTGAATTGAAATGGAACGAAGTGGGAGCTGAGGTTGTTATCGAATCTACGGGATTGTTCCTGACTAAAGAAACTTGCGAAAAACATCTGGTGGCAGGTGCTAAAAAGGTCATCATGTCTGCACCCTCGAAGGATGATACACCCATGTTTGTGTATGGCGTGAATGACAAATCCTACAAAGGTGAAAATATAATTTCCAATGCTTCCTGTACTACCAACTGCTTGGCGCCAATGGCCAAAGTATTGAATGACAAATGGGGTATTAAGCGCGGATTGATGACCACAGTGCATGCGGCAACAGCGACACAGAAAACAGTGGATGGCCCATCCAACAAGGATTGGCGCGGTGGTCGTGGTATTCTGGAAAATATTATTCCATCTTCAACGGGTGCTGCCAAAGCAGTCGGCGTGGTTATTCCTGAGCTGAACAAAAAACTTACCGGTATGGCTTTTCGTGTCCCAACCTCAGATGTTTCGGTGGTTGATTTAACAGTTGAGTTAGAAAAAGAAGCTAGCTACGATGAGATTTGCAGTGCGATGAAGGAAGCTTCTGAAGGCTCAATGAAAGGTGTATTAGGTTATACCGATCAAAAAGTAGTTTCTACCGATTTCCGCGGCGAAAGCTGCACTTCGATTTTCGATGCTGAGGCGGGCATGGCCTTGGATAAAAGTTTTGTTAAAGTAGTGGCATGGTACGACAACGAGTGGGGTTATTCTACCAAAGTGTTGGAAATGGTTCGTACTGTTGCCAAGTAATTTATATTGATGAATACGCGGTCGATGATAATTAAGATCTTGATTGCTATATAAATTAATATTAACTTCACCAAGACTTAAAGGGTAGCGTTTGCTATCCTTTTATTTTCTTAAAGACAATTTTGGAGTTTATCGTGTCTGTTATTAAACTTGTTGACCTTGATCTTAAAGGTAAGCGTGTATTCATACGTGCTGATCTGAATGTGCCCGTGAAAGATGGTAAAGTGACATCGGATGCACGTATTACCGCCTCTATGGCGACGATTAATCATTGCCTCAAAGAAGGTGCCAAGGTGATGGTTACTTCTCACTTGGGGCGTCCTGAGGAAGGAAATTGGACTGAAGAAAATTCTCTGAAACCGGTTGCTGATAATATTGCTAACCGGTTAGGAAAACCGGTTCGATTAATCAAAGACTGGGTGGATGGCGGATTTGATGTTGCTACTGGAGAGCTGGTGGTGCTTGAAAATTGCCGTATCAACAAAGGTGAAAAGAAAAATGCTGAGGAAACTGCGCAGAAGTACGCAAAATTATGCGATGTGTTTGTAATGGACGCCTTTGGCACAGCACACCGCGCAGAGGCTTCAACCCATGGTGTTGCGAAATATGCTCCAGTAGCTTGTGCAGGAATTTTACTGACTGAAGAGCTGGAGGCCTTAACTAAAGCGCTGTTGAGTCCAGCTCGTCCTATGGTTGCTATTGTGGGGGGCTCGAAAGTTTCCACCAAGTTGACTGTGCTTGAGTCGCTATCCGAAAAGGTAGATCAATTGGTTGTTGGTGGAGGGATTGCTAATACTTTTCTTAAAGCAACCGGCAAGAATGTCGGTAAATCATTGTGTGAAGATGATTTGGTTCCAACGGCTAAAACTTTGATGGATAAAATGGCTAAACGCAATGCATCGATTCCGATTGCGGTCGATGTTGTGGTTGGTAAGAGATTTGATGCAAATGAACCAGCCGTATTGAAAGACGCCGGTAGTGTGGTAGATGATGAAATGATTTTCGACATCGGCCCAAGAAGTGCGCAGGAATTAGTGGATATTATTATGAAAGCCGGTACGGTGGTATGGAACGGCCCCGTGGGTGTATTTGAATTTGATCAGTTTGGCGCTGGAACCGAAAAGATTGCACGAGCAATTGCAGAAACCAAGGCATTCACGCTGGCAGGCGGTGGTGATACCATCGCAGCGATTCAAAAATATGATATTTATAACAAAGTTTCCTATATCTCAACGGCAGGCGGTGCATTTCTAGAGTTTTTAGAAGGTAAAAAATTGCCTGCAGTAGAAATTTTGGAAATGCGTGCTAACGAATCGTTAAGAACATAATGATTCGAAGAACAAAAATTGTAGCTACACTGGGTCCTTCAAGCGGTAATCCGAGAACTTTGGAACGTATGATCCGGGGCGGTGTCGATGTTGTTCGGATCAATTTCTCACATGGAACGCGCGAACAGCATATTGAATTGGTGGAGATGACGCGTTCATTGGCCCGCGCAGCAGGTTTTACTGTGGGCGTTCTAGCTGATTTGCAAGGCCCCAAGATCCGTGTCGGCAAGTTTGAACACGGCAAAATCAGGCTTGAAGTAGGTGATCAGTTTATTCTCGACGCGGCATGTGAAATGGGTAATCAGGAACGAGTTGGTTTAGATTATAAAGAACTGCCGAGCGATCTGGAAACCGGGGCCACACTGATGCTGGATGATGGACGTATTGTACTGGGAGTATCTCAGGTGAAAGGCCATCAGGTATTTTGTGTGGTCGAGCAAGGCGGAATATTGTCAAATAACAAAGGTATTAATCGTAAAGGTGGTGGGTTGGGCGCTCCCGCTCTGACTAGCAAGGATTTAGAGGATATCAGAACGGCTGCTGAGTTTGACGCAGATTATTTGGCAGTATCGTTTGTTCGTTCGGGTGATGATATACGACAGGCGCGCACCTTGTGGCAAGAAGCAGGAGGCAAGGGCATGATTATGGCTAAGATCGAACGATCGGAAGCTATTCTTGCGCTGGATGATATACTTGAAGCTTCAGATGCAATTATGGTGGCGCGTGGCGATCTGGCGGTTGAAGTTGGTGATGCTGCTGTTCCGGCACTGCAGAAGAGAATGATACGTTCGGCGCGGGCAAATAACAAAATCGTTGTGACCGCAACACAAATGATGGAATCCATGATTACCAATCCAATTCCAACGCGTGCTGAAGTATCAGATGTGGCCAATGCAGTGCTCGACGGTACTGATGCAGTGATGCTGTCGGCGGAATCTGCTGCTGGTGAATATCCGGTTGAAGCGGTGGAAGCCATGGCTAGGGTTTGTCTGGAAGCGGAAAAGGAATACCTGGTGAGTATTGATCGACGGATGCAGAGTATTACTCCGGCAACCATTGAAGAAGCAATTGCGCGCGCTACGATGTATACCGCTGGTGGTCTGCAGATTCGCGCAATTGCAGCATTGACACAAAGTGGGGTGACCACATTGCTGATGTCGCGCAGGAGTTCCAAGGTGCCTATTTTTGCGTTAAGCCCGAACGAGGAAACGCGTAGAAGAGTTACTTTGTTCAGAGGTGTTTACCCGGTGGAATTTGGTGAAGGAATGAGCGATCCAGAAGAGATTCTCAATCTGGCCGAGCAGGAATTACTCGACCGCGGTGTTGTGCGCAGCGGTGATATCATGGTGATGACGATAGGTGAGCCGGTAGGAAAGACGGGCGGTACTAATACCATGAAAATTATTAAGGTCGGCGAGTGGAAAATAAGACAAGGAATTGATGCGACTTAAAAGCACTGACATGATGTCTACGCAGTCAAATGTACGAACACAGCTGTAGTTAAAAAGAATCAATCGCATTCGTGTGGAATAATCGCTTATACTAATATTTACAAAATTTTATTCAGATAGTTTTATTAAGGAGATCTAAATGGCACTTGTATCATTAAGACAATTACTCGATCATGCGGCAGAAAATAGTTACGGATTGCCTGCGTTTAATGTCAATAATCTGGAGCAAATCCAAGCGATCATGCAAGCGGCAGATGAATGCAATAGTCCGGTGATTATGCAAGGCTCAGCTGGTGCAAGAAAGTATGCCGGTGAGGCGTTCTTGCGTCATTTAATCGCTGCCGCAGTAGAAGCTTATCCTCATATTCCTATTGTAATGCATCAAGATCATGGCGCTTCTCCATCGGTTTGTGTCAACGCAATCCGTAGTGGCTTCTCGAGCGTAATGATGGATGGTTCCTTACAAGCCGACGCTAAGACTCCATCCACTTATGAATATAATGTCGATGTCACAGCGGATGTCGTTAATACTGCGCATTCAGTAGGTGTTTCCGTAGAAGGTGAGCTAGGTTGTCTGGGTTCACTGGAATCCGGCATGGGTGAAGCGGAAGATGGACATGGCGCAGAGGGTGTGTTGTCCCATGATCAATTGCTGACCGACCCGGAAGAAGCTGCTGATTTCGTCCGTAAAACTGGCGTGGATGCATTGGCTATTGCAATCGGAACCTCGCATGGTGCCTACAAATTTACCCGCAAACCTACGGGCGACATTTTGGCGATTCAACGTATTAAGGAAATTCATGCGCGTATTCCTAACACCCATTTGGTGATGCACGGCTCGAGTTCGGTACCGCAAGATTGGCTGGATATCATTCGTCAATACGGCGGTGACATCAAGGAAACCTATGGTGTGCCAGTGGAAGAAATTCAGGAAGGCATCAAATATGGTGTGCGTAAGATTAATATCGATACCGACATCCGTTTGGCAATGACTGGTGCGATTCGCCGCAGCCTGGAAAAAGATAAAAGCAATTTCGATCCGCGCAAATTTCTGAAAGAAGCCACGGCAGCCGCCAAGGATATTTGTAAAGCACGTTTTGAAGCATTTGGTTGTGCTGGACAAGCAGGAAAAATAAAGCCAATTTCTCTGGAAGATATGGCTAATCGTTATGCTAAAGGCGAATTGAACGCCATTGTTAAGTAGTTAAGCGAATTTTTAATAACCCTATGGTCAATGTGCAGTTTAGTATAATTTATCATAGGGTTCAGATTCGAGTGTAATTGTTTCGGCACAAGTTAAACTAACTACGGCGGAATCGCTGGATTCTCTCAAAGAAACTGTTTGCCGGTCACTAAAGTGTCGCATACGTTCCCAGCTTAAATCGATTATTGCATTTCCTTCTCTAGAAAAGTATAAAATTCATTCTCTTGGCGATGGAGGCATTGTCTAAATTAACAGATAACGCTATCCTGATAACGATATTATTTATTATTTGTAAGAGACATCATGACACAAGACGAGCAAAAACGCGCTGCAGCTGTAGCTGCGATCCAATATATTCCGGTCGATTGTGTTGTTGGAATAGGTACAGGATCCACCGCAAATTATTTCATTGATGAGCTGGCTAAAATCAAGCATAAAATCGATGGCGCGGTAGCGAGCTCGGATGCGACGACACAAAGGCTTAGGAAACATGGAATCGAAGTGCATGATCTCAACAATGTTATTGATATCCCTGTTTATGTTGATGGTGCGGATGAGATCACTGAAAATTTGCATATGATTAAAGGCGGCGGTGGCGCATTGACGCGAGAGAAGATCGTTGCTGCGGTAGCGCAGAGATTTATTTGTATTACCGACCAGAGCAAGCTAGTAAATATTTTGGGCGACTTTCCTTTACCTGTAGAGGTTATACCGATGGCACGTAGTTATGTTGCTCGTGAAATTGTTCATTTAGGTGGACATCCAGCTTTGCGTCACGATTTCATCACGGATAATGGCAATATCATCCTGGACGTGCATGGATTGCAAATTATGAACCCGGTTGAGCTGGAAGCAGCGCTCAATCAAATTGCTGGTGTTGTAACTAATGGTCTTTTTGCCCGGCGTGCGGCGGATACGTTATTATTAGGAACAGATAACGGTGTGCGAACAATTTCTATTTAATATTTAATAGTTGGTAGATAAGAACTCTAATCTTAGCTACGAGCCAAAGGCTAGGTATGGCAAACAAAGAGCATATTTCAAAGCAGTTTGATGCAGATCTTGAGGAAGTCCGTACCCGTGTTTTACAGATGGGTGGTTTCGTTGAAGAGCAAATCGAATATGCAATTGAGGCATTGACGAGTGGTAATGAAGAACTTATCGACCAAGTGATCACACGCGATCATCGTGTCAACGCCATGGAGGTATCGATCGATGAAATCTGTAATCAGATTATTGCGCGCCGACAACCGACTGCAAGTGACTTACGTATGATCATGATGGTGATTAAGACTATTACTGATCTTGAGCGTATTGGTGATGAAGCGGCGAAAATTGCCCGGATGGCGAAATTGATTTATTCGTCCGATCGTATGCACATTCCGCGTTTTAATGAAATCAAACATGTTGCCAGTATTGCAATGGATATGTTGCATAAGGCACTTGATTCCTTTGCCAGACTGGATTTGAATGCAGCTGCACAAATTGTCAGACAGGACGAATTTGTAGATGAAGAATTCCGTTCTATCTTACGCCAATTAATTACGTTCATGATGGAAGACCCAAGAAAAATCTCAACTTGTTTGGAGATAGTATTTATCGCCAAAGCAATTGAACGTATTGGAGATCATGCAAAGAACATGTCTGAGTATGTTGTTTACATGGTAAAAGGCAAAGATGTGCGCCATGTCACGGCCGACCAGATTGAACAGGAAATCAGAGAATAGTTTGAATGATTCTTTCTTATACCAAGTGCTAATTTGGAACAATTTACTCTTTGAGACCTTTGTAAAATTCGTTACAATTTCTAATCTTTTGTGAGTATCGGGGTGTTTTTTAGTAATTTTCTTGCTTAAATCACTTTTATCGATCATTATCGGCTTAAAAAGCACATTTCTCCTGTGATTGCAATTGTATCTGCCTATTAACATAAAATCTGGGTAGCCTTTTTAGGTAGTATGCCATAGCTTGTAAGATATGCTACGCATGTGCTTTGGTCTTGTCCCGGTAACGCAACACCTTGGCTCCAAACCAGCGTGCTTGGCTACCAAAGGTTCGCTCCACAACATACCGGGCTTTGGAAATCAAGCTATTGCGTTGCAATTGCCGCTGTGTCAGCAGCCTGTTCTTAACTGCCTTATCCTGAATGCCATTTTTAATGCCGCGTGCTTTCAAGGCTCCGCGGTGTTTCTAACTACAGTAAGCTTTGTCCGCATGAATGCGAGTACCCGGTTCGCTCGCTCTCGGCTTTATCAAGCAGAGTCAGCAGTGGTTTGCTGTCATGTTGATTGGCAGCAGTAGTTTCAAGAGCTAACATCAAACCGTTGTTATCAACCAGCGTATGCTGTCTATAACCAAAAACAGATTTACCACCTTTTTTAACCCATCGTGCTTTTGCATCTACACCGGGCTGAACCAATTAAATAACGCGCATGGCTGCTTTCGCATCTTCTTTATCGTCCCGATCTTCCTCCCGCTCAGCAACCACTTCATACGAAGACCTAATCTTTGGTTTGCGCGGGCTGTGCGTGATACTGGCGTCGACATGGCAATCCTGAGTCACCGTGCCAGATTCCTACCAGCAACATTTTGAACAGTAGCAGACCCGGGATAGGCAGGACGGACGGTCTGCGGCATCAGGTGTAGGGGCATAATGTTCAGCGATTGCTTTTTCTATCGGTACCCAATCAATCTGGTAATCGATTTGATTGAGAAAGTTTCCTTTGCGAGTACGGCGGGTAACATCAAACTCTGAAAAACTCACACCAATTAACTCAACAATATGATTCAAAATGTTAATTATTATTTCGTCATCCGCACCTGAAAATGACTCTAACCGTGCAAAGTTCTCTCTAGATAAACTGTGGTATACAGCAGGGCTGCTAGTCAATGTTTTAATCTCTTCCGGGTTTAATTCCTCGCCCCTTGGGGCGAAGGCTGGTTGAAAACCAGCAGTCTGAAGAGCGCTTTTAATACCTCGCTGCTTGCGGCGGGGTGCTTTATTGAAACCTTAATCTGCAGAAGGCAGAAGGCAGAAGGCAGAAGGCATTGGATTGTTATGTGAAATTAACGATTCCAACAATCCGCTACATTCCCACCTGCACCTTGAGCTCCTGTATTTCTCAAAGTAAGTGTGCCGCAGACATCTCCCGTCATCGAACCGATTGGTATTGCCTGAAGTATGAAAGTATTGTTATCCACAAATTGTAATGAAATATTATATTGTGTCACTCCTGTTCTCGGTGATTGGGTGATAGGTAGTGTTACAGCTATATCATCACCTGTATTAATGATTCCATCTGCGCCTACGGTTGCATCATACTGGTTATTCTGTGAATAAAATCGTTCCATAAATTGAGCATTCTCATACAGAATTGATTTTGCAACAGTCCGGTTAGATTGTCTTACATAATCTTGGTAGGATGGGAGCGCAACGGCTGCGATAATACCTAGAATTGCCACTGTTATCATTAACTCAATCAAAGTAAAGCCCATCGCTTTAGATGGATAGAAAGGTAATTTCATAAGCTTTTAGTCTCCAAGGATTTTAATTCCAGTGAGCATTTATTTTATAAATAATTTTGATGCTCAGTTGTTACAAATTTTTATACCACCCATCTTGAATTCAAGAATAAATGGCAACGATTAATGATAAAAATAATTTACTTGCTAGATTTATTTTAGTGCAAAAGCTCTCGCCACGTAATTCTGCCACGTAATCCGGCAGCACCTTTCGCTGTAGTTGTCTGTGAGAGCGTACCATCGGCTGTTGAGTACACAAGTGTGTCAGAATCCGAATGACCTCTAATCCGTGTAACGCCACCTACAGCAAAACCAATATCCATACCTGCCGATAGCCCGTCATCAAGTGCAAGAACCCGATTTCTGTTGGTATCAAATGCCGGAAAAGAAAGCATCCCCCCTGTTAAGAAATCGAGCGCGTTAACAACTCCTCGACCGCCAAAATCGCATGGTGATGTAGAAGGCATAATAGTAGAAAATACCAAGATTCCATCCTCCAAACTAGGCACACCTGTAATTCTTTCACCGTTAACGGGAAGATTTGCATACCAACCTTTAATTGTGGTCGAATAGGGTACCAAATTTCGTGTTGCAGTCCTGACTGTTCCGTCAGTTATCACTTGTTGTACAAGTGCTCCCGTTGCTACTGTTGCTACAGTACTATCATCCCATATTCCGTAGACAGTCTGAGCATTTATACTGGTGGTATCAGCAGTCTCTAAGTATTTTCCTGTGCCAAATAAAACCAATTGACCGCCTTTTGGGTGAAAGCTTACAGAAGGTGGAGAAATGATAGGCTTCGATGTGCCGGATACAAATAAAGGTGCTCCACTAATGGCCATTTTCCAATTTGAAGGCGTAGCAGAGCTTACATCGAATTTCCACAAATTTCCTTTGATATCACCCGCATATATGGCGTCGACTTTGCCATTGCCATTTGAATCAAATGGAGTTGGCGTTGAAAGACCGTTTCCTGTGCCTGAGCTGGCAATCAACTTAATATAATCCGTTCCAACTGTCCAAGTACCATCTTCACCGCCTGAAATAAACAAAATATAAAGGACCGCTTTACCGCCTGCGCTGTTATAACCGTTACCTACAATTACAGCCCATTGATTGTTCTCCATTTTGACGATTTGCATTGATTGACCAGTAAACGAATTAATTTGCGGATAATTATGGCTATAACCCATGTCAGCATCATCAGCATTGGTAAATTCCCATAGTAATATATTTGCTGCATTTGCTGCAGTAAAGGACGGTGCTAATTTTGTTGCATCCGCTGGGTTTGTAACATCCAATGCATAATAGCCTTGACCCCCGCCATTCAGCCCACCAACAAGGATACTTCGCCAGCTCGAGGTTGAACTAGAATAAACATCACCCGTCATCGGAGACCCATCGACGAAATAGCGATGATTGGCGGTATAATCTTTGTCCGTCAATCTACTTAGATTCTCATAAACCGTGCTTGGCATATAAGTCAACAATTCTTTGCCTGCATCAGCTGTAGTGCACCCTGCTGTTACTCCAGCAATACAGGCATTAAACCCATGTAGCATTCCGTCATTGGCGCCAACGTATATCATTGGAATACGATCCTTATAGCTAGTATAAAAAGATTTATAGCCGGGATGGTCCACATCAGAATAACCTGCACTAGGCTTTCCTACATAGAGCGGACCAGAGTTCACGATATCACCTAGCTTGCTGACAGGACGAGTACGAAAATTATTGATCGAAGTAGAACTCGAGCATGTAAATGTTCCAGTTGCACTTTCACGTGTTGAGCCTCCCCGCAGAAATGCTACTCTCTCAGGTCCACAATTATCAGTAGAACCCGCAGCGTTCTTATCGAGTAACGCCTTTTGGACAGTGGTTAAATTACCGTATTCAAATGAAACTCCATCATTACTACCTTTTGTAATTATGACCCGTGAAGCAGGATTAATCGCACCTGATGCAAGTGAGACTTCCCCAGCGTTCCATTCTGCTGTACCGAATACTCCGGTGGAACTTAGCGGAATCGATAATAACTGCCCACTCCAATCGCCACTATTAAACTTTGCTTGATAAACGCGTCCGTTTGTCATCAGTGAGTTTGAATTAGCTGCCACAGCAGAGGCGGAACCTGTTCGAGACACGATACTCCTTAACGAATTGGTTAATGCATCCGCAAAAGTAGATGGATCAGCAGCGCTAAAGAATTCTCCCCGACTATTGACAGCAGCGTGCCACAAATCATCTATTTTGGCAGCATCACTTGACGTTGGATTGGGCCAAGTTTGTGTTCCGGAGGGTAATTCTGTCATTGTGCCAGTTACTCCCAAACCTACGGTAAAGGTCACCAGATGCTGCCAGAATGCCGGATCGTGAGGATTGGTTGGTACCTTATTGGGTAAATCTGTACGCAAATCATTTTTCCAGTATTGCATGGCTGCATCAGCTAATGTATCACTATAAGCATCGGAAAAAGGAAGTGCAGGAGTATATTTATATGTTGCTGGAACCGCAGGTGAAGAATGATTAGTAATTGTAGAGCCAGACAGATTATCCGAATTATCCAAGCCAGATACAGAGCCCGCTGTCCAGTATCCATCTGTCATCAAAATATTATAATTTTGTCGGCATTCGTGTTGGGTACCACCGCTTGAGCCTGGTGTTAGACCCCAAGGACCTTTATCATCTGTTCTTTTGAAATATTCTCCTACTGCGAGTACGGCTTCCCGCAGCGGTGTGCCTGCTGCAGGAATATCATGATTATAAAGACTGGTAAAAAAATTTGTTCTGTCCGTGCCCGTAAACTGCCTTACTCCGGTTTTGACTACTGTTGTTGCCACACCATCGATTGTTGTAGAGCCTTTATTGATAGCTGCAAACCCGACCCGCATGTTATTTGACTGTGCTGCGAATGCCCGACCTATACCTGCACGAGCCAATAAGATACGCGAACGATAATAAGTATACCAATTGGCAAAGTTTTGAATTTCTTCGTTATAGGTACATGTGGCCGCTGCTGCACAATCTGAGCGATTGGGGCCTCCCGTATAGGTAGTAGTAGAAGACTTGATTTCTACTTTTGTATAGCTACTAGAACTGTAGATGCTACCACTATTATACTGATAGTATACGGCAGGATAGAAAGTCTTTGACAAAATAGCAGACAAAATGCTGTTATTCATGAGCCAGTTCGCAGTCTGTGTATTGTTGATTGTCAGGTTACGACAACCAGCGGCAGTATTGATTGGATTGTAGAAGGCACATGTCGGATCGGCGTTACTCATCAACGATCCATCAGCATTACTCCAGGGTAAATACCTTACCGTCGGATTATAATAGATTTTGTTGACATGACTAGAGCGCAAATAAGCGGTTTTATTGTTAGCCGAGTCAAAATCGATACTATAATTGCTGTAATCACTAGCACCATAAACATTTGATGCACGAGGAAACATATAGCGAGCATTTTGAATAATCAGATCGTCCGGCATGATCTCGAATTGCATCGAGCCAGAATCATCGAGCGTAAACATAACATTTGGAGAAATCATTCCTCCTAGAAAAAGCGGGGTATTCGATAACGGTGGAAGAGCATGAACACTACCGGTTAAAAAAACTAATGAAAAAAATATTGCATTTGTTAATGTTAAAAAACCGTATAAATTTTTTTTCTTCATGATCTTTACGTCCTTGACAGTATTTTTCTATAACTATGGCCTAAAAACCTCTTGTATCCATACAACAGTACCTTGCTTGGCTCCTTGAGCTCGAACAGTAATACGATAGTAGTACCGTAAAGTATTTCCGGGCGGTGTTTTCTGTATCCCTTCAATCAAATATGTGGGTGCTGGGACACCGACTGGTAGACCAGGTGCTGTGTAAGGAACACCATTAAATCTAAAAACGTTGCCTTCTACATAATTAATCGGACAACCCGGGTTACAGTACGTATCCCAGGATTTAGCTGGAGCATCAACACCTGCGCCGTAATAACAGAATCCGTCTGTGCAGTTCGTGTCAAACTCACTCATGCCCTCAATCGATTTGGGTGAATTTGTAGAAGGATCATTATCACGAATATGATTTTCGGCATAGCGCAAAGCCATTTCTGCTGCTTGCATTGCGAGCATGCGGTCTCGCATATTGGCCGACATTCTTTCTTCTATCGTTGCCATTTTCGCGGCTGTTATTCCAAGAAGAGATAAAGCCAACAGAAAAATCAGGCCTGTTACAAAGACAGCACCACTTTGCCGCTGAAAATAATAAAGATTCCTACTCATGGCGTATCATTAATGCGGTTACGTAAATTAATCGTTGATGTAAACGCGCGTCTTAATCGCCTATCTGACGGGATGGCAATTGATGCACCATTGCAGTCGAGATAATTGCCTGCTGAAACAACATTTGTTTTTTCAGAGCGAATCAAAACACAAATACGCGCTGTGATAACTTGCTCCCAATCGGCTGGTAGATCGGTATATTGATCAACGGATTGATCACTGTTGGTATCCACTCCGTAAAGAATTTGTAGATCTTCTACATCGCTTAATAAAACTTGCCCGATTGGTGGTGCGCCGGGTGCCAGCGGGGTATCGGAAATTTGCCCATCACACTGTAATTCTGCATTGCCTGCATCAATGTTAAAATGATTCTGGATAATTTGGCCCGCAACACCTACCACTGTACCTTCGCAATCACTGTCTCCAATTGCTCCTTCAAATTGCACAGTTAAAGTATCGGCCACACCAGCACTGCCATTAGTGCCGCTAATGGCAGTGCCCGTAAATTCGACTTTAAACCCAGTAAATGGTATTTCTACGTGTCCAGCTTGCTTGATACTTCGTCCAATAATCTCCAACGCGAAACGCCCATTTTCTTGTACCCGGGCATTATCTTCCTGTTCGCGAAAAACTCCCTGGCTACTGACAAACACAGTGCCGATAACGAGTAGTAAAACCAGACCTACTATCATTCCAATCATCAGCTCAATCAGAGTGAAGCCACCCTGAGCGTTCAGTTTTCTATTTTCTTGTTCGGGCTCGAACCCTTCTTGATGAATTGTTGAAGTAGTTATCACGGCGCAAACCTTGTTACAAAACATTGAGTATTTGCTGTTCCCCCTGGACAGTTAGGACTAGGGTTAGGATCATCTGCCATTTCTTTTTCTGTCCACATCAAAGTAATTGAATATCCTGCTGCTAGGTTTCCATTTACAATGCCAACACCGCCGGGAAGTAATCTAGCGTTAGCTGTATTCCATAGCGCATGATCAAAAGTCGCGATTTGTGTCGGACTACAGGTATTTGCTACACAATCCGCGCTGCTGGGAATATTTGCTGAAAGTGCGTCATATGCTCCGGCGACTACACCTGCTATGTTGGCACGCATACGATCGGCAATATCCTCTGTTTGTTTGCTGGCTACAGAACGATAATATGCAACATTGTTACTACGCGCACCGGATACAACCAGTGCCGCCATACCTAGTAAGCCAAAAGACACGATTAGAAGCGTAATTAGTACTTCAATTAAGCTAAAGCCATTGTTCTGAATTTTCTTTTTTATTGAAAATACCCTATTTATCCGCATGTTCCTGTACCTGTTTCAGAACGAAAGCGCCCCTGGTTATTTAAAATAATGGTTTTTGAATGCGATCCCCCACGACTATCGCACAGTGTAAAAGAACCGTTAAATCCCATGGAAAAACCATTGGCAGTAAATGTAACCCTGCCAATATTTCCCGAGAATGTATTTCCTCCCGAGAAAGTTATTCCAACCTGTAGAATTTCTTCACCTGCGTCAACTACACCAGCATTATTGGCATCGGCAAATACTAGCCAGCCATTCGACCAGATCGATCCCCCTGTGCAGCTCGTACCATTTGTACTGGGGCAAAGTGAAACCGGGCTGCTGCGTCGAACAGCTTCACTTTTAGCTAAAGCCAATGCCGAATAGAAACTATTGCTTTGTGTTGTCAATAAATTGTTTTGAATAAATGTACTAAAACTTGGCACAGCAACTGATAACAAAATACTGGCCACGCTCAATGTGACAAGCAGTTCAATCAAGGTAAAACCATGTTGGTGT
The DNA here is from genome assembly GCF_019752095.1 of Nitrosomonas sp. Classification (GTDB taxonomy): domain Bacteria; phylum Pseudomonadota; class Gammaproteobacteria; order Burkholderiales; family Nitrosomonadaceae; genus Nitrosomonas. The sequence goes on along the minus strand of NZ_JAIEMO010000010.1, from coordinate 82,546 downwards.
AGCTGTTTAATTAGTTGCATCTTTTTCATGCGCGAAATCTCATACCATCTTTGTTTTATCTTCTAAGCTCATTTATTAATATCTTTCGGCTAGATTCTAGCGGCCATAATTTAGACAAACTTTAGTTTTTAGAACGAAATCTTATGTATCTCTCGATTGTTGATTCAATGCATCTATACACAATTGGTATGGGATAATGTTCGTTTTACCAAGCTTTACAATTTTTCAGTATGAGCAAATAATTAATCCATCATGAAGCAGGATATAGTTGTCATTGGTGCGGGAATCATTGGACTTGCAACGGCTGAAAGGCTTTTAGCACGGGGCGCGAATGTTACGGTACTTGAACGAAATCAAGCAGGACAGGAATCATCCTGGGCGGGTGGTGGTATTTTATCGCCGCTTTTGCCATGGGATTATTCCGATTATGTCACACAACTTACCAGCTACAGTGCCAAGCAATTTCCAGCTTGGGTTTCAGCTTTGCAGGAGGTGTCTGGGATAGATTCAGAATACGAAATATCCGGCATGTTGATATTGCCGCCTTACGATTTAGAAATTGCTAAGCAATGGTGTGCGGTTCGAGGGATTGAAATCGAACAGCCCACAGTTCCCAATATTTTTTCTATCGGAAAAAAATTCGGTTCTGATAGAATGAAAACACAAGATCGTTCTTTATTTCTGCCAAATATTGCTCAAGTGCGTAACCCTAGACTATTACGTGCATTAATCAGCCGAGTTTTACAGCTAGGTGGGAGAATCATAGAAAATTGTGCAGCCTATTATTTCAATTCTAGTCATCAACAGATACAATCGCTTACATCGTCTTGTGGGGAATTTGTTGCTGATTACTATATTGTTAGTGCGGGCGCCTGGAGTAAAGAGGTATTGGGAGTTCACGCTCTGCAGCTCGATATCAAGCCAATAAAAGGGCAAATGTTATTATTTAAATTTAATATACCACCGGTAAGTAACATTGTGGTGCGAAATGATTTTTACATCATACCTCGTCGAGATGGCCATGTGCTCATTGGCAGTACACTCGAGGATGTAGGGTTTGATAAACAAACGACGGTATCAGCATTTAACCAGTTATTAAGACACGCCTATGATATTTTGCCGTCACTTCATATGATGCCAATTAAGCAACACTGGTCAGGATTACGCCCTGCTTCATCCAAAAATATCCCTACGATTGGTTGGCATCCGGTCATTCGTAATTTGCTGATCAATAGCGGACACTATCGCTATGGGGTAACGATGGCACCTGCTAGCGCTGAGATCCTAGTCAATGAGATGACGGGTGCTACACAACCATTCGATATCTCTCCGTACCAAGCAGGATGGGAAATTAACTAACGTTCATCTAGGCCTTGGGTAATGGGAACACAACCGACTCTACAACACCACTTAACTCTTCTATCATTACATCCTCACCAATTTGATCGGCACCTATTTGTTTGAGTCTGGATATCACTTGCTGTACTAGAATTTCAGGTGCAGAAGCTCCGGCCGTAATGCCAATAATTTTCTTTCCGATGAACCATGCTTCTTGCAACTGCTCGGCGCGATCTACCATATAAGATTCCACATTGGCATTTCTCGCTACTTCACAAAGTCGATTTGAGTTCGAACTATTGGGAGAGCCAACTACGATAACTAAATCACATTGGTTAACCATCTTTTTAACAGCATCTTGACGGTTTTGCGTGGCATAGCAGATATCGTCTTTTTTAGGGCCGGTGATCATTGGGAAGCGTTTTTTTAGGGCATCGACAATGCGTGCAGCATCATCGACAGATAACGTAGTTTGAGTCACATAAGCCAGATTTGTCTCATCTTTAACCGTTAAAACCTCAACATCCATCTCTGTTTCTACCAGATACATTCCTTTGTCTTCACCTTCAATCTGCCCCATGGTGCCTTCAACCTCAGGATGACCTTGATGGCCGATCATAATGATTTCCTTGCCATCTTTACGCATCTTACCTACTTCGACATGAACCTTGGTAACCAGCGGACAAGTTGCGTCAAATACCTTCAATTTCCGATCAGCGGCTTCCCGGCGGACCGCATGAGAAACGCCATGTGCGCTAAAAATTAGAATGCTATCTTGTGGTACCTCATCCAAGTTCTCCACAAAAACTGCGCCTTTCTTCTCCAGGTTTTCTACCACAAATCGATTATGCACCACCTCATGACGGACATATATCGGTGCGCCATGCATTGTAAGTGCTCTTTCTACAATTTCGATCGCGCGGTCCACGCCGGCGCAAAAACCTCTTGGATTTGAGAGTAATACTTTGATCATTTTTTCATTCTCCAACAATGGATATTATGTTTGCAATTATTCGGTAATAGATAAATTTTACAGACAATAAAACTTAGCGGTTTTTAAATTACGCAGTATTTTGTTTTTCTCGATAACGCTCAGCTAGTAGGGTACGTTTTTCATAAGCTTCACGAGCGATTTGGATGTCCTCAAGAAACTGCGGCAATTCCTTGATCAGTAATGCTTGTGGGCCATCCACCAACGCGTTACTGGGTGCCGGGTGAAAATCCACCAGTACCATATTGGCGCCTGCAACGATGCCTTGTGCAGTTACATGCATAATGTCCAATATGCCCTCCGGCGAGCTTGCGCGTGTTCCCACTGAATGTGACGGATCTATACAGACCGGCATGCGTGTCAAGCGCTTGACCGCCGGCACATGTGAGAAATCGACAAAATTACGATGCGGGTCACCCATGTTTGTTTTCATGCCACGCAAACCGAAAATCACTTTTCGATTTCCTTCCGAAGCTAAATATTCTGCAGCATTCAAAGATTCATCCAAAGTAATGCCAAAGCCTCGTTTGATCAATACCGGAAAATTCTGCTGACGACCAACGATTTTTAATAATTCAAAATTTTGTGTATTCCTTGTACCTATCTGCAGCATAACGCCGGTTGCACTGCCTGTCTGGTAAAGTGCGTTACGTATCTCTTCTAAATGAGACTCGTGCGTAATCTCCATGGCGATCACTTTTATTCCATATTTCCCTGCCATATCAAATACATAAGGTAGGCATGTCTTGCCGTGGCCCTGAAATGCATATGGGCTGGTGCGCGGTTTATAAGCACCCATACGTGTACAAACCTGACCGTGTTCACGCAATGCCTTCATCATCATTTCCACATGTTCAATGGTGTCAACGGCGCATAGACCGGCAAACACGTTTAGCGTGTCTTGCCCAAAACGAACATCGTTATATTCAAAGTAAGTTGGGCGATCGTCATTCTTATGTCGACCTAAAACGCGATATTCTTCGGATACGCGTACAACGCTATCAACACAAGGTAAGCAACTCACATCTTCAATGGATAATACTTTGGTGTTACCGATTAAATATATCTCTGTTAGTGTTTGCTCGATGCCGACCTCGGTATGGATGCGTGTTGATATCCCCGTGAAATTGGCTAGATGCGCCATCAACTGTTTATATTCTGGGCTTTCAGGTCGGGTATTGGGAGCAAGAATAAGAATCATAAAGTAATTTTAGAAAGATAATGCTAATTTTCGAGCGCAAGAAAGGTGACCGAAGATTTTAACCGAAAAAACCATTGGTTACCATGATTTCAGTATGTGTTCAAATTTATGCTTAAACCAACCTGAGACAATTTGTCACATAGCTATTTTATGAAATTTCAGCTAATGTTCTATAGTTAAAATAAGTCAAAAATTCATCCTATACATGCATCATGTTCAGTGATCTCAGTCAATCACCACTTAGCAAAAACTTGCACCGATTATTTCTGCTCCGAAATATCGCTATATTTGCCCAATGTCTCACCTTTACCATTGTGTACTGGAGCATTGATATTGTAATCCCTTGGCTACCCATGATTTTCGTTGTGATATTACTCTCAGTAATAAATCTACTTACATGGATACGATTACATCGCACATGGCCAGTCTCTCACCTGGAATTCTTTTTTCAATTGTTGATTGATGTTCTGGCACTGAGTGCTCTGCTATATTTCAGTGGCGGATCAACCAATCCATTTATTTCATTATTCTTGTTACCCCTGACTATCGCAGCCGCTACGCTACCTTGGCGCTACACATGGATTATGGCTATTATTACAATTGCTTGTTATACGCTACTGTTATTCGTTTATATACCTCTCCCGCACGAGCATAGCAATCATCTTATAGAGTTTGCATTGCATGTATCTGGAATGTGGCTGGCATTTGTATTAAGTACAGTAATCATTGCCTGGTTTGTCGTTAGAATGAGTTCTTCCATCCGCGATCGGGACCGCGATCTTGCCAAAGCACGTGAACATGCATTGCGCAATGAGCAAATCATCGCCTTAGGAACACTGGCCGCAGGTGCCGCTCATGAGCTAGGCACGCCGCTCTCGACGATGGCGGTAGTAACCGGTGAATTACAGCAAGAATATACGCATGATACAGAATTCCAAAACAACATTCATATACTGCGGGATCAGATAGTTCATTGCAAGCAGACTTTGACTCATTTGCTGGCGAAAGCAGGTCAAACAAGAGCTGAGCATGGTAGCGAGCTTGCCGTTGACGAATTTCTCCGTCAGATATTGGATAAATGGAAGTTGATACGTCCCTCTGTTAAATTCACGTATCAAAGTACAAGCACACAACCCGTACCTCGAATTATGGACAATCAATTATTGAGCCAATCTATACTCAATCTTCTGAATAATGCCGCAGACGCCTCTTCAGAGCGTATTGAGATCAGCAGCCATTGGGATAATCAAGAGCTGCACCTGGAGATTATTGATGACGGCAAAGGATTGTCAGCAGAAGCATTGCAGCGTGCTGGTGAAGCTTTCTTTTCCAGCAAAGCACCGGGGCAGGGTTTTGGCATCGGCTTATTTTTGGCTAATGCCAATATAGAACGATTTGGTGGTAGCGTTCGTTTGTTTAATCTTGAGAATGGCGGGGCCTGCACACAAGTAGTTTTGCCACTGATAGGATCAATTGCATGATCGAATCCTCATTAATAGACAGTACCGAAGATCCCAGTTTATTGATCGTCGATGACGATACCATTTTTTGTGAAGTATTAGCAAAGGCCATGAGGAAGCGCGGCTTTTTCGTAACATGCTCGCAAGCTATTGAAGATGCTATAAATCTAGCTGAGCAATCGACGCCCGAATATGCCATTGTTGATCTAAAATTATCCAGCGAATCTGGATTGGTATTGGTCGAGAAATTAAGAGACTTGGATCCCGGTACTCGCATTGTCATGCTAACAGGCTATGCCAGCATCGCCACAGCTGTTGAGGCAATTAAACTTGGCGCCACCCATTATCTTGCAAAACCTGTTGATGCGGATCAAATCATGGCAGCTTTTGAACGTACAGTTGGGGAGTCGGATACACCTATCAGTGCGAATCCTTTATCAGTGGGTCGATTAGAGTGGGAATATATTCAACGTATTCTTTCCGAGAATGATAATAATATCTCGGTGACAGCAAGAATATTGAATATGCATCGGCGCACGCTGCAACGAAAACTTGCCAAGAGACCCTTGCGAGAGTAGATCTACAATAAGCTCAGGCTTGATGGAAATCTTGCGATGATCCGGATATCTTGTCCAATCATGCGTACATCTTGAATTTTAAATTCTTTTTTTTGCTCAAGACAGGTTAATTCAGGCAGTTTAATCATTCCTCGCGCATCATCACCCAGCAAGTGTGGCGCAAGATAACAAATCATTTCATCAACTATTCCAGCTTCAATTAATGCGCCATTCAATTCACGCCCAGCCTCTACCAGCACTTCATTGATTTCCAACTCAGCTAAGATGGTCATCATTCTCCTCAGATCAACTGAGTTTTCCGCATTGGGTATAACAATAACTTGAGCGCCCATTCCGCTAAGCGCTTTTTTTTTCTCAATATTCCCATCATGCGCGGTAAAAATTAATACTTCGTCGCTACCCTGAAGCAATTTCGCATCCAGCGGAATAGTCAACTGGCTGTCCACAATAACCTTTTTAGGCTGGCGTGCTGTCTCAACATGCCGAACTGACAGCTGTGGATTATCGGACTTTACTGTACCAATGCCTGCTACGATAGCACATGAGCGCGCGCGCCATCGATGACCGTCATGTCGTGCAGCTTCGCCAGTAATCCATTGGCTGATTCCGTTGTTCAGTGCTGTTTTGCCATCCAGGCTGGCAGCAGTTTTCAGCCTGATCCATGGTCTCTTATCGGTCATGCGAGTGATAAACCCCGCATTGAGTGTTTGTGCTTGTGTTTGCAGTAAGCCCGTCTGCACGGTGATTCCCGCTTGCTCCAGGAGTGCACAGCCACGTCCGCACATTATTGGATTGGGATCTTCCATGGCTATTATGGCCTTGGCAATTCCAGCGTCAATTAAGGCGTTAACACAGGGCGGTGTCCGTCCATAATGACTGCAAGGCTCCAAAGTAATATAGGCTGTTGCGCCACGCGCCTTTTCTGAGGCTGAGGCTAGTGCATTAATTTCTGCATGTGGCTGCCCCGCCTTTTCGTGCCAGCCACTACCTACGATTTGATCATGTAGGGTGAGTACGCACCCTACACGAGGATTGGGTGTTGTACTGTAGAGTCCTTTTTCTGCCAGACGCAGTGCAAATGACATGAAAGCGTAATCGGCAGAAGAAAACATCTAAAATATCTCTCTGATAAAATATAGGAAAGTCCAGCTTAAAAAAAACGAGAATCATTAGAGATTTCCTGATGGATTTTGGATACTTTCTCCCGTTGTAATTGCTGCCCCGGCTATTGCACTTCCTTAATCGCATCACGAAAATCATCCACGTCCTGAAAGCTTTTATAAACAGATGCAAATCGGATATACGCTACTTTGTCGAGCTTATAAAGTTCTTCCATCACGCTTTCACCAATACTGCGTGATGAAACTTCGCGTTCACCTTTAGCCAGGAATTTTTGTACAATACGATCAATTGCCGCATCGACATAACTGGTTGGAACTGGACGTTTGTGAAGCGCTCTTTTAAAGCCGGTTAACAATTTGTTACGATCAAATTCCGCGCGAGTACCATCATGTTTCACGACCTGAGGTAAACGCAGCTCAATTGTCTCATAGGTTGTAAAGCGTTTATCGCAAGCCAAACAGCGTCGACGACGGCGAATTCTGTGGCCATCCTCACTTACGCGCGAGTCTATGACATTGGTGTCATCGGTATTACAAAAAGGACACTTCATATTTAATCATGATCTGTAATCGTCAACTCAAGTCACGTCACGTGTCGGCTTTGGGATTATCCATACACCGGAAACTTTGCACATAATCGTTTTGCCTCGATAGCTACACGTGATATGACTGCCGAGTCTTCAGGCGCAGCCAGAACGTCTGCTATCAGGTTCGCCAATTGCTCCGATTCTAGTTCTTTGAAACCCCGCGTGGTTATTGCGGGCGATCCGATGCGAATGCCACTGGTAACAAAGGGTTTCTGCGGATCATTGGGGATAGCATTTTTGTTAACCGTGATATGCGCCATTTCAAGCGATTCTTCTGCTTGCTTGCCAGTTAAGTTCATCGCGCGCAAGTCAACTAAGAATAAATGACAATCGGTCTGTCCAGATACAATCCGCAATCCGCGACTGGTTAACACCTTAGCCATGACTCTCGCATTATCAATTACCTGCTCCTGATAATCTTTGAATTCCTTAGTCGCAGCCTCCTTGAATGAAACAGCTTTGGCTGCAATTACATGCATCAATGGACCCCCTTGAGTTTGTGGGAAGATTGCAGAATTCAATGCTTTTTCGTGTTCGGGTTTGGCCATGATGACGCCCCCACGTGGGCCGCGCAATGTTTTGTGCGTAGTGCTTGTGACAAAATCAGCGATGCCGACTGGATTTGGATAAAAGCCTGCTGCCACCAACCCAGCATAATGTGCCATATCCACCAACAAATACGCTCCAACAGCATCGGCTATTTTCCGAAAACGCTTCCAGTCTATCACCCGCGCATAAGCGGAAGCACCCGCTACGATCATTTTAGGTTTATGTTCATGAGCTAATTTCTCGACTTCATCGTAATCAAGCAACTCGGTTTCCGGAACCAAGCCATAAGAAACGGAATTGAAAATTTTTCCGCTCATGCTCACGCTAGAGCCATGGGTTAAATGACCTCCGTGCGCCAGCGACATGCCAAGCAAAGTATCGCCCGGCTTTAGCACTGACAGGTAAACTGCTGTGTTAGCTTGGGAACCCGAGTGCGGTTGTACATTCACATACTCAGCGCCAAAGAGTGCTTTTAATCGATCAATCGCGAGTTGTTCAACCTGATCCGCATACAGGCAACCACCATAATAGCGTTTGCCTGGATAACCTTCGGCGTACTTATTGGTCAGAACGGAGCCTTGGGCTTGCATGACAGCGGGGCTGGCATAATTTTCCGATGCAATTAATTCGATATATTCTTCTTGGCGTTGTACCTCGCCTTTAATTGCTCGCCATAAATCCGGGTCGACATTTTCTATAGTTTGTTTCTGCGAAAACATGTTAGTACCAATCCTTCGAAAATTATTAAAACCTCTATAGTAACATTACCTGTTGAAACGCAGATAATTGATCAAAAAGGCAGTAAAAAAATGAATAGGATTTCCTTGCTGCAGGTCATGCCTTTGTCTCTCAATTGGTGCCAGCGTTCTCATTGTTGAGAATGACCTGATAACAAATGAACTTCACGGGTTATTTCAAATGAACGATCCATTGCTGATACAACCTTTCAGCTACCCTATTTAGCGCTGCCACCCGCTCAGGTAAATCTTTTTCAATCTCTTCCATTGATTGCACTGATGGCTCGTTGATGTTGGCAAGCTCTTCCGCAGCTACGCTGCACCAGTCTCGCACCAAACGTTCTGTCATTTCGACATGGCATTGCATGCCTAAATGCATGTCGAGTGCAAAAGCCTGATTCTCGCAGTACTGATTGGATAGGATGCACGTGGCCCCTTGGGGCAGACTGAAAGCTTCGCCGTGCCAATGAAAGGAATTGAAAGTGGTTAGATCACCAAACCATTCCCGCGCAATCGGATGATCCGGCACGGTGACTTCACCCCACCCCATCTCTTTCACCGGATTGGTGCTGACAGCGCCTCCCAGTGCCTTAGCCATCAATTGTCCACCCAAACAATGGCCCAATACCGGCATATCCACGGCAGCTGCGTGTCGGATCAATGTTAGCGACGATTCGATCCAGGGTAAATCATCGTTGACGCTCATTGACCCACCCATAAACACTAAACCACTGAATGCATCGATACAGGCTGGTGGTTTTTCTCCAGCGTCGATTTTAATCAGGCGCCAAGGAATATGATTGTTGTCGAGAAATGTGGCAAAATAGCCCGGCCCTTCGATGGGTATATGTCTAAAAATTGCAACCGGCTTCATAAAGGCTTCCTGTCATTATATTGAATGATGTGATGATCAATTTTAGCTTGTTTTGCAGCATGCTGAAAATTCAGGTTGGTTTCTCTTGGACACTTATGAGTCGCTCATTCACCACAAATCGTAACTCTTTGATTGTTATTTGCTCAAAATGGATCGCGCAATGTCAGTAAAAAAATATACCTTTTCTGATTTGGTGCGGATTGAACAATTACGCAAGATCGAATCGATCAAGGCAGAAGAACTATCCTATACCAGCATCAAAAACATACTGAATTCTACAAGCAGCGATTTCAGTTATCATGCATTCATTCATCAGCTGAAGATTCGTGCTCATCATTTGATATACGAGAATGCGCTGGCAGATGAGTTGCGGCAGCCAAGTCAACAGTTTATTCGTGCGCGCCGAATAGGTTTGATCATAGCAGTGATCTTGGGCGGCTTGGCAGCGAGCCAGGCGGTGAGTGAGTCTTCTACGCTGAATATTTATTGGTTGCTTGCTGTGCTGCTGGGATTTAATCTGATTTCCCTATTGCTATGGATATGCGGCATTACTTTGAATTTACAAAGTTTAAGTAGTGGTGTCGTGGCGCAGTTAGCCAGCTGGTTGCCTTATCGGCATAAAAATGATCCCACGATCGCATCGTCGGCATCGCAGGCTTGGTGGGAGAGTTGTTTAACGGGGAAGGTAGGAAAATGGCGTATCAGTGTACTGACGCACCAACTCTGGTTGACTTACTTAACCGCCGGATTAGTGTTGTTGATATTGCTCATGCTGGCCAAGCAATACAATTTTATCTGGGGTACGACATTATTGCCAGAAAGCACTTTGCCTAAACTTACCCAAATCTTAGGCTCACCTCTGGAGGCCGCCGGTTTAAAAATACCGGATAACCCGCAAACGGTTGCAAGCAGGATAGGGGCAGATAAGCAGGATGCGGAAACACGGATGGCTTGGGCTACTTTTTTGATTGGCACCTTGATAGTTTATGGCATATTTCCACGACTGTTATTGCTCGGTCTTTCCTGGGCCATGCAAAAATGGAGTGAGTATCGGTTTAAGCTGGATCTATATCTACCTTATTATATTGAATTGCGTCAGCGTTTGATGGGACGAGATGTTAAAGCGGAAGTTATTGATGCCGATCCGCAGGCAGGTATAAAACCTGTTGACATAGCTCGCCCGCCTGAAAATATCTCTATTCCAGCTAATGCACAAGCGTTTGGCATTGAATTGGATAGCACAACGACCTGGCCTGAGCGGGTGACTTGCCGACTGAATATTATCGATCAGGAATCTCACGACGCAGCGATTTCACTGATAAATAACATGAAAGCTCCTGTATTGTTGGGTGTGGCTGCACATCGCCTGCCGGATCGCGGTGTGCAGCGCATGATTAAAGAATTAGTTGACAGTAGCAATACCAAGCCTTGGTTGATTTTGTTGAGTAAGTCATCAGCACCCGTTGCGCGTGCGCGTGAGTTTGCTTGGTTTCGCTTGGCGGAAGCTTGCGGCATTCCGGCTGAACATGTGATTACTCGATAAATCATGTTAGTCAAAAAGCCCAATGGTTTGGATGCACAATTATTGCTGAATATTGCTGTTGTCGGACATACTAATACCGGTAAAACATCATTGATTCGCACCATGCTACGTAGCACAGAATTCGGTGTTATTGAAGATGCCGCGGGTACAACGCGGCATGTTGAGCAAGCGACAATAAGCGCCGACAACGAACCGATTCTGCATTTGTATGACACGCCCGGTTTGGAAGATTCCAGAGCTTTATTCGCGCACATCAAAAAGCTACAAACCCAATCAAAATTATCGTCACCGGCACAAATATTGGAGCAGTTTGTAGTTAATATTTTTGTCAGTGATCCATTGGAACAAGAAGCAAAGGTCATTCGCCAAGTACTACGCAGCGATATTCTTTTATACATCATTGATGTACGAGAGCCTTTTCTAGAAAAATATCGTTTGGAACTGGAGATTCTCACGCAATCCGGTAAACCGATTATTCCGGTATTTAACTTTATTGCCGGACATGATCGGGAGCTGGCGAAATGGCGAGAGCATTTGACTGCTTTTCATATGCACGCAACGCTCGAGTTTGATACGGTTGCATTTGCCTTTGACGCCGAGAAACGTTTGTATCAGAAAATGCAGACCTTGCTGGAATCTCACTACGATCGATTGCAGAAGCTGATCGATTATCGTGCCAAATTATGGAATCAGCTTTGCTTGTCGGGTGCCAAGCGGATTGCTGAGTTGATTGCAAATGTCGCTTGTTACCGCGAAAGCAAGGCGACGAACAACAATTTAATCGCAAATTCATTGACCGAAAATCGGGTACACGATTTTGTTCGTAAAACCGAGCAACATTGTTTGCATGATTTGTTGGTGATCTTCAATTTCTCAGAAAAAGATGTCGAAATTCAGAAAATTCCTGTCAGCAATGGTCAGTGGCAGTTGGATATCTTTGCGCCCGGTATACTTAAAGCGTATGGGTTGGATGTCGGAAGTGCGGCGGCTAAGGGCGCTGCAGCAGGCGTTGGGATTGATCTGATGGTCGGAGGTATGAGTCTGGGAGCGGCTAGCGCATTGGGTGCCATCGCTGGTGCTGGTTGGTCGACGTTCAAGCGCTATGGTGATGAAATCAAGGCGACCGTCAAAGGCACCAAATGGCAGTGCGCTGATGAAACTACTTTGCAGGTATTGTATTTGCGTCAGAAACACCTATTGAAAAAACTGATGCATCGTGGGCATGCGGCGCAAGATACCTTGCAGGTGGATAAGGCTGATGACGAGAAGTTACCTAATGATTGGAGCAAATTGATCAGCGCCTTACGTCAGAATCCAGGCTGGCAAGAACCTTCTGCTCTGCGTCACAGTAATCCGCAATATCAGCAGATAGAAACTAAATTAGTAGATGAATTGCTGGGTGAAGAGTAATACTTAAATTATGCAATCGTGGTCTACGATGTTTGGAAGAATGTGTTGGCTATACTTGCGGATACTGCTTGTCTCCGTGAAATCTACTTTGTTTGGTTTGTTTTATGAGGATGCCAAAATTATTCAAGAAGTGGTGAAGTAATTGGAACAGTTGATCAGGATCAAAAGTTTTAGACAGAAAGGCGCAACGATGAATGCTTGCTGATTGCTCTCCATAATGTTAGCCCGGTCAGTGCTATGATGGGGATATTGGTTAACAGCAAATTGTGACGAACCCGCAGCGTTGTTTCCAATCCATCCATTTCCGGCATTTGTATATCCATATAGGTTAACACGGTGAATATTAAAACCGCATCTTCTTGCACAAGATAAAAAACGGACTTGCTGAAGAACGCAACAAATCAATTTCTGTATAGACTTTTCTTAAATCTTAGCCATAAAAAATGGCTCATTAATAAAGATTAAGTATAATTTAATGTACTCAGTTGGGGCGAGATTCAATGTTTTCTCAGATATCTGTGGTAGTTTTAAAGTGCTTTCTTCAGTTTTATGCGAATTCAGCAGAAAAATTAATGGGTGTTAGAATAAATAATGCCTTTTGATGTGTCTGATTGATTATTTGGATTTATGAGTTGCGTGTAATCTTGTGGCTTTAATGCCGCACGCTTTTTGCAAGCGGAACCAATTTTTTGTGCGAATATCTGAGTCTTATGCTTTATTTAGTATTCATTGTCGCAATTGCCATACTTATTCTGGGGCCTTCTTACTGGGTTAAACATACTCTGACGAAGTATAGTTACCCCGATGACCGTTACCCAGGCACTGGCGCTGAGTTAGCGCGCATATTGCTTGATTGGGCAAATTTGCAAGCGGTCAAGGTTGAAGTGACTGAGCAAGGGGATCATTATGATCCGATTGAGAAGGCCGTTCGCTTAACACCTGAAAAATTTAACGGCAAATCGTTGACAGCGATTACTGTGGCCGCGCATGAAGTTGGTCACGCGATACAAGACCGGGATGGTTATTTGCCGTTAAAATTGCGGACACGATTGGTTCAGATTGCTGCTCCGGTTGAAAAACTAGGTGCAGCAATTCTGATGATTGCTCCTTTCATCACAATAATTACACGGGCACCGGTCACAGGCGCGCTGTTTTTTGCAGGTGGTTTGTTAACACTGGGCACGGCTACGGTTATACACTTAGTGACGCTTCCAATGGAGCTGCATGCCAGCTTTGCACGGGCAATGCCTATGTTGCAGCATGGCAAGTATCTGATACAAGAGGATGAGCCCCATGCACGCAGGATTTTACGTGCAGCAGCCTGGACATATGTTTCGGCTTCGCTGATGACACTACTTAACATCGGCCGATGGTGGGCAATTTTACGACGCTAGGATGGTTTGGTATTTGGGATTCCTGACATGGCAGCATTTCAATGCAATACTGAATACTGTCTTGACCCTGTCATATAAGCAACATACTATATAACGTTAAGAATCTTATTGGTTAATAAAGTAAATAAAGGATAGACATGATGTATTCGGTTAGGCGACAGAAAGCAAACAATATGCGTGGATTCACACTGCTCGAACTACTGGTTGTAATGGTTATTATCGGTTTGTTGGCTGCTTACGTTGGACCAAAGTACTTTTCGCAAGTCGGTAAATCAGAAATCAAAATGGCGCAAGCGCAAATAGATGCATTAGAAAAAGCGTTGCACCAATATCGTCTGGATGTAGGTAGCTATCCGGCAACCGAGTTGGGCCTGGCAGCATTGGTGAGTCGTCCCAGTAATGAGCCCAGATGGCATGGCCCCTATCTTTCCAAAATGCCACCAGCCGATCCTTGGGGACGCGCATATGTTTATAAGTATCCTGGCGAGCGTTCTGAGTTTGATTTGCTCTCGTATGGTAGAGACGGGCAACCCGGTGGCGATGGTGAGGCGGCCGATATCACCAACTGGTAAATTAGCTTATGCGTTTTGAAGTGAAAGCGGTTATTTCCGGGCAGGGAACTGTACATTTAGAGCTGGAAGCTAACAGTGAGGCAGAAGCACGCCAGCAAGTGATGGAACAAGGCGGTATGGTGTTGAGTGTACGCAGGAGATTTTCCGGTTTTACGTTTAAATCGCGAACCCATTTTCCTTTAGTGCATTTTAGTCAGGAATTGCTTTCCTTACAAACTGCAGGACTAAGTCTAGTGGAGAGTATCGAAACTTTGCTGGAAAAAGAACAGGATGCCAGCAATCGCAAAATTATCCAGAACATTCTCGATCGACTCTACGAAGGAATAACTTTTTCACAAACATTGGAAGATTACCCGCAAGCATTTCCGCCGTTATACATTGCAACGGTTCGTGCCAGTGAGCGAACTGGCGATCTTGCTGAAGCGCTAACACGATTTATTACGTATCAGTCACAAATGGATTTTGTCCGTAAAAAACTGGTGGGTGCGTCCATTTATCCCGTATTGTTATTAGTAGTTGGCTTGCTTGTCTCGGTTTTTCTAATGGTATTTGTAGTTCCCAAATTCAGCGCCATTTATGACGACATGGGGAGCGACTTGCCTTGGTTGTCATTGTTGCTGATTAAATGGGGTCAGTTTGTGCATGAGCGTGGTTGGGAATTGGCCATTGCCGCAATGGCGCTGTTGGTTGTGATGGGATATGTCGTCAGTCGACCCACTTTCTGGGCGAATGCCATGCAGCTATTGTGGCGCATTCCCGCTATTGGCGAACATATGCGGGTTTATCAATTAGCTCGTTTCTATAAAACACTTGGTATGTTGCTGCGTGGCGGAATTCCTGTCACGCAAGCATTGGAGATGGTCAGCGGATTGTTGCAGCCCCATTTTCGACCCAAAGTTGCTGCCGCTGCCAAACATATCCGTGAAGGTAAAACAATTTCCAGCGCAATGGAACAAGAGGGACTGACGACTGCGGTGGGTAATCGCATGCTCCGTGTTGGTGAAAGAACCGGATTGATGGGAGATATGATGGAACGAATCGGTAATTTTCATGATGAGGAGATTGCTCGTTGGGTGGAATGGACAACCAAGCTGATTGAGCCTCTATTGATGGCATTTATCGGCATTGTGATCGGTGGCATTATCATTCTCATGTATATGCCTATATTTGAATTGGCAGGAAGCATCAATTAATGGAAGCCTCCGTGCAAATTGACAGCAAACAACCCATTGATCTCAATCAATTGGCTGAAATTCGTCGCAAAGCAGCTGTGCAAGGTGTTTCTGTTATTCAGATTTTGGAAGAAGATAGCACTTTTACGCCCGATGAGCTGATGCAACAGCTGGGTCAATTAATGCGCATGCCCGTGCTGGAGATGAAAGAGATCCATACATTGCAGCCCGCTTTTGATATTTTGCCGTTTGGTGAAGCAATGACGCATGAGTGCGTGTTGTTTTACAACGACCAGAAGTATTTATTCGCGATTAGTAACCCATTCTCCGGCAGACTGCGTGCATGGGCGGAAGAACGGTTTGATCGGGCAGTGGAATGGTATTTGGTGCATCCGGCCGATTTGAGCGCTTTCTTCACCCAGCAAGAAAAAACCATGCGCGCTATGGATCAAGTGCTGTCATCGGCTGAGCTGGATAAGATGCAAAGCGGTATTGAAGATTTATCGTTGAAGAGTATTAACGAAGGTACCAGTAAAGTAGTGCGGCTGGTACATTCCACATTGTATGACGCGCATAAATCACAAGCCAGTGATATTCACTTGGAGATGTCTCCGGGTTTATTGTCGATAAAATACCGCATTGACGGTGTGTTGACGGCTATTGGTACGATACAAGGCGCAGATTTAGCTGAACAAGTCATTTCCCGCATTAAAGTGATGTCCGAATTGGATATTGCAGAGCGCCGGGTGCCACAAGATGGCCGGTTTAAAATTTCCATCCAGGGGCGGGAGATAGATTTTCGGGTTTCCATCATGCCGAGCATTTTCGGCGAAGATGCAGTGTTGCGTATTCTCGATCGTCAGGCGCTATCCGATCAACTCGAAGGTTTAACCCTGAACCAGCTGGGTTTTAATCAGGCAGCAATCGCGAGTATTCGCCGCTTAAGCTCTGAGCCCTATGGAATGCTACTGGTTACCGGCCCAACCGGTAGTGGCAAGACGACATCTTTGTATGCTGCGATATCGGAAGTGAACAAAGGTCATGACAAAATCATTACGATTGAAGATCCGATTGAATATCAGCTTCCGGGCGTGTTACAGATACCGGTAAATGAGAAAAAAGGACTCACATTTGCGCGAGGTTTGCGTTCAATTCTGCGGCATGATCCTGACAAGATTATGGTAGGTGAGATCCGTGATGCTGAAACTGCGCAAATCGCCATACAGGCTGCATTGACCGGGCATTTGGTGTTTACTACGGTGCATGCGAATAACGTGTTTGATGTGATCGGCCGGTTTTCACATATGGGTGTGGATCCCTATAGCTTTGTGTCTGCTTTGAACGGAATTGTTGCGCAAAGATTAGTGCGCTTGCTTTGCACGCATTGTGCCGTTGATGAGCGTCCGGATGACAATGTAATTGAGGAATCCGGTATTCCTCTGGATCAGGCAAGTCATTACCATTTCCGGAGTGGCAAAGGTTGCGGGCAATGCCGGGGCAGCGGTTATCGCGGTAGAAATGCGATTGCTGAGATTTTGTTGTTGAATGATGAAATTCGTGAATTGATCGTCGCTCACGAGCCGATCCGGCGTATCAAGGAAGCAGCCCGGGACAATGGCACCCGTTTCTTGCGCGAGGCGGCATTGGACATGGTTAAGCAAGGACTAACCAGTTTAGAGGAGGCGAATCGTGTCACGATTGTGGCGTGATCAGATTCAGGTGTTTCTGGCGCCAGAGCGGCTGGACTGGGTGCGTTTGAAACACGGACTTAAACCAGTGCAGACTGCCAAAGTAACGGTGTTTTTCGAGCCTGTTGCGGATGCTCCTGTCTGGTATGCTGCGGTGCAGCAACTGGAAAAGGTTTTGGCAGAAGCTGCCGGAACGGAAGTGTCTGTGATTCTATCCAATCATTTCTTGCGCTATGCAGCGTTGCCACCGCAAAACGAAATCGCCACCCCGGAAGAAGTAAAATCTTACGCCGAATTCCGTATGCGTGAAGTATATGCGGAGCGGGTTGATTCCTGGGTGCTCAGCATCAGTAATTGGAATCCGATCGATGGTGCGGTTTGTGCGGCGATTCCACGTAATCTGCTGATGCAGCTGGAGCACATGGCATCAAGTCATGGTTGTAAGATTAAAGTCATAGAACCCTATCTGGCATCGGTTTACGATCGATGGCAAGTGCAATTGAAGGGAGAAAAAATCTACTTGGCAGTGATTGAGGCGGGACGTATTTGCATCGCGATAACGCATCACGGTAAGTGGCAAAGCATCAGAAATCAACGGATTTTGCACAATGCGGCCGACGATCTGTTGGCGGCATTGGATCAGGAAGTTATCTGGTCTGGAGCAAAAGAAGCGATGGAGTTTGTTTATCTATTTGCACCTGAGCACCCTGAACTGACCCTACCGCAGGAAAGTGGCTGGTGTATCATTTCGCTTCCTGCTGGGAAAATGCCAGCTTTGGCGCATTATCCATCCGTTCCAACCCATCAGTCTGAGCTCAATCAATGTCCCGCCTGAGATTACGATTTCCTTATCGAGAGCAATCTGCGCCACAGCTTGATCTTTCGCTGTTACTGCTGGGTTTATTGATAGTTGTGGTGGTATTTTTTCAATTCCGTTATCAGGTTGAAGAGATCAATGCCTGGAGTAACCGGGTCGAGCGCATGGAGAGACAGCAGCAACAAAAGGCTGCTCCACGCACCCGGGCTACTTCCCGTATTCGTGAATTTGGCCAGGAGATCCAGAAAGAAATCACACAAGCCAATGCAATTCTGGATCAGCTGAACTTACCCTGGGAAATGTTGTTTGACTCGATCGAGCAGGCAGCGACCGAAGATGTTGCCTTGTTATCATTACAACCTAATTTCTCCAATCGCAGCTTGCGCTTGAGTGGAGAGGCTAGGAGTATGGCCGAATTACTGGATTTTGTGGAAGCGCTGGAACGGGAATTGGTATTTGAAAATGTGCACTTGTTAAATTACAAAATTAAATTAGAGAATCCGCAGCGTCCGATTATTTTTCTGTTAAATGCCGAATGGATTCAAACTATTTAAAAAGAGAATTGCCACAAATTTCGTGGAATCGACTCATACCGCTGCTGCGCTGGCAGCTGGGGCGCTTGGGTAATCTGGGCAAGGTCGGCATTGGTTTGATGCTGGCAACAGGTATTTATTATTTGCTGGTCGTGATGCCGCAAGAAACAGAGTTGCAAAAACTTAAAGATCGAGCTGTTACGCTGCAGGCTGCATCGAAAAATTCTTCCGGTGAAGGCGCGGATTCCGAAGCTGGTAAAAAAATGAGCGGTGATCAGGCATTACAAGTGTTTTATGATTTCTTTCCGCGGGTTGATTCTTCGCCATTCTGGATTCGTGAATTGGTGCGAGTGGCTAAGAAGCAAGGTGTGGAGCTGACTAGTAGCGAATATCGGCTGATAAATGACAACGATGCACGTCTGGCGCGCTATGAAATGGTTTTGCCGGTGAAAGGTAAATATTCCCAGATCCGTGCATTTATTGCCGAGGCTCTGGAAACTGTCCCGGCTATGGCGATATCGGCGATCGCTATAAAGCGTGAGAGTACGGCCAGTGATAAGCTTGAAGTGCGACTGGAAATTAATCTTTATATGAATAAATAATAAAATGGATGCAGCGGAAAAAAAACGCAAAATGATTATTGGAGGGGTACTGGTAGCGACAGTGATCGCTGCGGCTTTGGTCGAAGTTGATGACGAGCCTGAATTTCATGTTCCAGAAGCCCTGCAATCAGGAAGAACGGCTCAGGACAGAGCCAAAAAAAATGAATCAAACGCTGCGCAACTGGATGTGAGTAAGCTCGGGCAGCGGAAATTTAGCCCGGTCGCCGGTGAGCTGTTTGCGTCTACGACCTGGGTGCCGAAACGGGTTGTTATCGACGATCATGAAGAAGAACAACAAGCCATCAGAATGGCACAGGCTGCAAGAGCCTCGGCACCTCCAGCACCGACTGCGCCGCCTTTGCAATTTAAATACGCTGGCAAAGCGATTGCGGACGATGAAACATGGGTTTTCCTGTCGCAATCCGGAGAGAATTTGATTACCAAGCTTGGTGGAGAAATTAACGATACATACCGACTGGATTCGGTCAATGACGATGCTATTACGATGACTTATTTGCCGCTCAATATCAAACAGACGCTTACGATCAATAATCAAATAGCAGGAACTTTCCGATGAGAAGCTGGAGAATAATTGTCCTTATCATTTTATTCATATCTATTGCCGGGTGCGCGGTTAATAACCGAACGTTCGGCACCCGGAATATAGCATTCGATGATGGACAAAAGCTGATTGCGCAAGGCCAGTTTGAAAGCGGGCTTGCAAAACTAGAACAAGCGCGACGTGAGGAGCCGGAGAACCAGGAGATTCATGCAGTAGCAGTACGTCTGGGCGAAGAAGTTATAGCTAAGCTTCAATTTGATGCTGAGAGCTTACGCTTGTCTGGAGATTTGGAGCGTGCAGAAAAAGCATTTCAACGCATCTTAAATCTATATCCATTCAATGAACGCGCTAAAGCAGGCCTCGAGTTGATAGCATTGGAGCGCCGCCATATTGCTGCGGTCGATGTTGCAAGAGCATTGTTGGCACGCAATGATGTGTTGGGAGCAGAAACAATGGTTCGTGCCATTTTGCAAGAGAACTCCGAGCAGTTACATGCTCGTCAATTGATTTCAGAAATAAATTCACGCCTATCTCGACCGGAAGTAACTGATTTGGCATTGGAATCCGCTTTCAAGAAAGCGATAACTATGGAATTTAAAGACACTGATTTAAGAACTGTGTTTGAGTTGATGTCCCGTACGGCAGGTATCAATTTTGTTTTTGATAAAGATTTAAGACAGGATGCCAAAATATCTATTTTCGTTCGGCAAAATACTATCGAAGATATACTGAAGTTGATTCTTACGACGAATCAATTAGCCTACAAAGTGCTCAATAGTAATTCGCTATTGATTTATCCCAACACACCGGCCAAGCTGAAAGATTATCAAGAGCTGGTCGTACGCAGTTTTCAAATTGCACATACCGATGTCAAACAAATGGTTGCGATGGTTAGAGGTATCGTCAAGGCCAAAGATATTTATGTCAACGAGCAACTCAATCTATTTATCATGCGCGATACGCTGGAAGCGATCCGTTTAACTGAGCGATTGGTAAGCCTAAATGATTACGCAGAGCCCGAAGTCATGCTCGAAGTTACAATTCTGGATATTACGCGTACTAATTCCTTTTTACTGGGGCCTAATTTTCCTCAATCACTCCAATTTAACTATGCAGGAAATGCCGTTGCAGGTACCGCAGCAGCTTTAATCAGTCAATTTGGTTTTTCCGGTCTTAGTAGTTTTGGTATGACTAGTCAAGCTAAAATTGATTTCCTGCAAAATTTTTCAGCGGGAGATATATTGGCAAATCCCAGGATTCGAGTCAATAATCGAGAAAAAGCGAAAATTCATGTGGGTACCAAGG
This sequence comes from Nitrosomonas sp., assembly GCF_019752095.1. Taxonomy (GTDB): domain Bacteria; phylum Pseudomonadota; class Gammaproteobacteria; order Burkholderiales; family Nitrosomonadaceae; genus Nitrosomonas. Next base: position 61,512 of record NZ_JAIEMO010000010.1, on the reverse strand, counting down.
AACCCTTTTTCACGGCCAATGTGGCTGCTGGTGTTGCTGCCATTGTTACTTCAACTCCAACTTTTATCGATTTGGGTGTTAAGCTCGATGTTGAACCCCGTATTGGAATAAACAATGACATAACACTAAAAGTTACGTTGGAAGTGAGTTCTCTGTTAAGTACTATAACAGGTCCAGGTGGAGCAACTGCTCCACGTGTAGGGACGAGGAATGCTGAAACTCTTCTCACTGTAAAAGATGGGGAAACGCAAATTATAGCGGGGCTTCTTGATAATCGAGATAGAAGAGATATGAAAGGTCTCGCAGGATTATTTAACATTCCAGGATTGGATCGATTGACGTCGAATCAAGATATTCAAAGAACAAAAAATGAAGTGGTGTTGCTCATAACTCCTCGAATTATCCGCAATCTTCCCAAACCAATCAATTTAGAAAATGAACACCACTTCGGCACTGCCAGCGAAGCGGGTAAATTGCCGGTTGTGATTCAAAAAACCGCAGCGCAATCCCTGGCAATTGCGCCAGCCGGTTCTGGCTCTGGTTCATCTACTGCAAGAGGCTTGGATGCCTTTGCTGCGGCACGGGAAGAATCGGATATTCCTAATCCTTTTGCCGCTGCTGCGGCGATGACGCCTACATTGACGATGCAAGCGCCAACCACGGTGGGTTTGGATAAGGAATTTTCGGTCAATGTTCGGCTGGTCGGTGCAAAACCGATGGTTAATACGGAACTCCAATTAAATTACGAATCCAGCGTCTTGGAAGCGCTCGATGGCGGGGATAAATCCGGTACGCGCACTATCAGGTTGGGTAGAGATCAAACGACCGGTTTGGCTACGCAAATACGATTTAAAGTGATTGCGGCCAATCCTAGCATCACGGAAATCAATATTCAGAATGCCACTGCTGAAGATCTGGAGACTGGAGAATCGGTCGATGTGATGTTGCCTGCAACCGCGACTGTCAATATTAAATAATTTTCATGCGGAGTTCATTGACCTTCTTTCGTAAACATAAAGGCTTTACACTGATTGAGTTGATGATCGTGGTCGCGATCATGGGGATTCTGGCGACAGCGGCCATGCCGTTACGTGAACTCATGGTAAAGCGAGAAAAGGAGCAAGAGTTGCGTGTTGCATTGCGCCAGATACGTACCGCAATCGATGCCTACAAGCTGGCCACCGACGAGGGACGCATCGCCAAAAAAGCCGATGAATCGGGTTATCCTCCCAGGCTTGAAGAGCTCTACATGGGCGTGCCGGATATCAAAGATCCCAAAAAGAAAATTATTTATTTTTTGCGCCGCCTGCCTAGAGACCCCATGTTCACAGAGCTGGATATTGTCGGTATACAGTTAACTCCGGCAGAAGAAACCTGGGGGAGACGTAGTTATGAAAGCCCCTGGGATAGCCCCAAAGAAGGCGATGATGTTTTTGATGTTTTTTCACGCTCGGAAGCCATCGGCATGAATGGCATCCCTTACCGGGAATGGTGATCGCATGTCAGCAAATCTGAGACACCAGGGATTTACCTTGATTGAGTTGCTGGTGGTCATGGCCATTGTCGCCACATTATTGAGCCTTGTCGCCCCACGTTATTTCAGTTCGCTCGATAAAGCCAAAGAAGCGGTATTGCGACAAGATCTCTTGATTATGCGAAATGCAATAGATCAGTTTTATTCCGACACAGGAAAATATCCGATTGATTTGGAGGAGCTGGTGGACAAGCACTATTTACGCAAGGTTCCGATAGATCCATTTACTGAAAACAATCAAACCTGGATTGTGATGCCGCCCAAGAATGAAATGGAATCAGGTGTCTATGATGTTCATAGTGGTCACACCGGGCAATCGGCGGACGGTACCTATTATGAAGAATGGTAAGCGATTCTTTCTGAGTCGCATTCTTTAGCGAGCTAAAATGTCTCAGCTGGAAAATGGTTTTGTCTATCTCTGGGCTTTGTTTTCTATCGCTTTGGCTGGCGTTATCATGGCCGGGGCAGCGCAAGTATGGCAAGCCAAATCACAGCGCGATAAGGAAGCTGAACTGTTGTTTGTTGGCGAACAATTCCGTAAAGCCATCATGTCGTATCATAGTAGCGGCACAAAGCAATACCCGGAAAAGTTGGAAGATTTGCTGCAAGATGGCCGTGCAATAAACGTTCAACGTCATTTACGTAAAATCTATCTGGACCCGATCACCAACTCAGAGGAATGGGGCCTGATTGAGGAAACTCCGGCTAATACCGCCGCCGGTGCTGCGGCAACGCAAAACAACGCAGCGTCGAACCAAAGATCGGCGACAAATCCAAGTTCAGCTACGAATCCAGGTGCAGCTTCAGGGTCGGGCGCAACTTCAAGTCCGAGCGCAACCCCGAATAATCCCAATACCGCTGCCAATCCGAGCGCAGCAGCGAGCCCCGGCTTAGCCCCTAATGCTAATCAAGCAGCGGGCACTGCTGGGCAAGCTTCCAGCAGTAATCCGACAGCAAGCACCAGCTCTGGAATGAGCTCTAATATTGGGAAAAGAATCATCGGGGTATATAGTCTTTCGGAGAAGAGACCCATAAAAAAAGACCAATTTCCTGAGGTTTATGCCAAGTTCTCGGAAGCTAAAACTTATCAGGATTGGAAATTTATCTATAAACCTGGAGAAGGCGCCGCTGCAAAAGGATCGGCATCGCCACAGAATCAACCCAGTGCCCCTGGAGCAGCGCCAGCGAAAGGTTCGCCTTTTTCACCGCAATCCTCCCAAGGCTCTTCGGGTTCATCCGGTTCATCTGCTTCGCCTTTCGGGTCGCAATCTTCTCCAGCACCGGCTCAAGGCGCTTCACCTTTCGGATCGAAATAGCTCAACGGGAAATTTTGAGATATCGCAAATCGTATTCCCGCATCACTCAGCTCCGGTATTGCGGTAAGCTGTCACCTGAATTTCAATTTTCATGCGCGGATCGGACAAGCCGGCCGCCAGCATCATCGCCGATGGCCTGACATTACCAAGATATTTGCGCATCACCGGCCAGCATTTCTCGAAGTCTTCGGCTTTTGGAAACACATACGTGACGCGTACTACATCTTTCATGCTTGCACCGGCTTGTTGCAATGCCGACTCGATGTTCTGAAAACATTGTTCCGCTTGCTCCAGCAAATCATTCGAGATGGTCATTTTGCTGTAGTCAAAACCGGTCGTGCCGGATACCAACACCCAATCACCTTCGACCACCGCGCGAGAATAGCCGATTTCCTTTTCGAAGGTTGAACCTGAGCTGATGAGTTTGCGTGCCATACTGTGTCCTTTTTGTCTGATTGAGAAAGTTTTGCGCAAGATATCTCTATAATGGCGCAATGCTTTTATTGTAAAACGAGTTTTGAACCAGCGCATTCAAATCTGTAAATGACCAAGAAGATGACATTTTATTGGCATGACTACGAAACATTTGGTGCCGATCCGCGGCGTGATCGTCCGGCGCAATTCGCCGGGGTGCGTACCGATGAAGCTTTACATGAAATTGGCGAACCGCTGATGATCTATTGCAGGCCGGCGCGGGATTTTCTACCGCATCCGGAAGCCTGCCTGCTCACTGGCATTACGCCACAATTGGCCGATGCTCAAGGGATGCCGGAACCCGAATTCATTGCGCGTATCCACGCCGAATTGGCGCAACCGGGTACCTGTGGCGTTGGCTACAACTCGCTGCGATTTGACGATGAAGTGACACGCTTTACCCTGTATCGCAATTTTTACGATCCCTATGCGCGCGAGTGGCAACAAGGCAATTCGCGCTGGGATATCATTGATCTGGTGCGTATGACGTATGCGTTGCGCCCTGCGGGTATCACCTGGCCGCAACATGAAGACGGGAAACCCAGTTTTAAACTGCAGGATCTGGTTGCGGTCAACGGTATTCTGCATGAATCCGCGCATGATGCCTTGTCCGACGTGCGTGCCACGATTGCCCTGGCGCGCCTGATACGCACGCAACAGCCGCGCCTCTTTGACTGGTTGTTGCAGCTACGCGACAAGCGCAAGGCCACGACACAGCTTGATCTAACGACACGCAACCCGGTATTGCACACAACGCGCATGTATCCGGCTAAAACCGGTTGTACTTCGCTGGTCATGCCCTTGATTATGGAACCGGGAAATAATAACAGCGTGTTGGTGTATGACTTGCGCCATGACCCGGAAATGTTCCTGTCGCTGAATGCAGACGAACTGAGCCAATTGCTGTTTACCCGTAACGAGGACTTGCCCGAAGGCATGCAACGGCTGCCGGTCAAATCAATAAAGATCAACAAATGCCCAGCACTTGCGCCACGTAATACTTTAGATGATGAAGCCGCTGAACGTATCGCACTTGATCTGGATGCTTGTTACCAACATTGGCAAACATTATGCGCCGTTCCCGAGTTTTTTCAGCGTGTGGCGACTGCTTATACCAGCCGCACATTTGAGTCATCCGGTGACGTCGATGTGGCCCTGTACGACGGTTTTCTGAGCAATGCGGATGCAGCATCACTGGGACAAATACGAGCAGCTTCACCGAAACAGCTGGCAAAAATGCAATTTGATTTTCATGATAAGCGATTGCCTGAATTGTTGTTTCGCTATCGCGCCCGTAATTGGCCGGAAACATTAGAGTCAGTAGAAGTGGAGCGGTGGAAATTGTTGCGCTTGCAGCGCCTGACGCAAGCAAATGGCGGTGGGAACATCACTTTTGACGAATTCTCGGCGCAAATTGCGTTATTTCGGGAAACGTATAAAGCGGATGAGAAGGCTAAGCGGATATTGAATGAATTGGAAGCGTGGGGTAGTAACTTGATGGATTCGTCATAGATACCCCGCATCCAGAGGCATTTTCTCTTTTAGCGTGCATCAACTGTTTCGAAAACGTTTTTCAGAGAACTGTTAACGTTTAAAACTATTCGCCGTGATTTCTTTTTCTCCGCACAGCTTGGCGGTTTCATTGACGCAGCCGATTGCGGCAGTCATTTCAAATTCTGCTGCTTTGACTTCCGCTATCGCGGTTTTTATTGCTTCCGCTTCCATATCAATTGTTTTTGTCGGATCTTCGGCTAAGTTGCGTATTTGTGTCGAAAGGTTGTAAAGCACAGCAAAGCGTTTTTCTGCTGCATCCTTAGCTTGTTTCATAAAGGCGTGGTATTCGCCCAGCAATTCATATTTCATCGCTTATCCTTCAACCTGTTAGCCAAGCAATTAAAACTTGCCGGATATTAGTGTCGAGTTCTACCAGGGCTGGCTGTTAGTCTGGTACCGAGTCATGAAACCAATACAAGTTACCAACCCACAATATCACAAGAAATGATACTGGATCCATCAGCGAAACCCTCAATTAGTTCTTAACTAGACCTATGCGCGACCGAATATCGGATACAGCATCCGGTGTCCGTTCAATGCACACCCCCAGCTTCTTGACTCCGCGAATGATTCCAAGTTTGGCAACGCTAATTTTAACCCACGGTGATTGAAATTCCGTCAGAATAGTTTGCGCGATATACTCAGCCAATGCTTCTAGTAGTGAGAAATGGTGCTTTGTCAGGATTTCGTTAATTCTTTCGATGATCAGCGCATAATCCAATGCATCCTGGATGTTATCGGATTGACATGCACGGCTAGTGGGCAGCGCGATTTCCAGGTCTATCTGGATAGTTTGTGGAACTATCCGTTCCCAGGGATAAATGCCAATTAGGGTCTTGGCCTTGAAGTCATGCAGAAAAATAATATCCATCGTTGATTAAGCGCTAAAATGTGTGGGTTAATCTGGGAGTGCCGGAAGCCTCATTGGTATGAGCAATACGCGATTCTATTCTATTTTGTCTGGGTGGTGCTGATCACATGACGTTATTGGTGTTTGCTTTGCTGGCTTATTTGCTGGGATCGGTTTCCTTTGCCGTGGTATCCAGTTGGATTTTTAAATTACCCGATCCGCGCACGTACGGCTCAAAAAATCCGGGCGCAACCAATGTCTTGCGTAGCGGCAAGAAAGCAGCGGCAGTTTTAACCTTGCTAGGCGATGCCGGAAAAGGCTGGATTGCAGTAATTCTGGCGCAAACGTACGCTACGACTTGGGAATTGGGGAACGAAGCAGTGGCTGTGGTTGCCTTGGCGGTGTTTCTTGGGCACGTGTTCCCGGTATTTTTGCGTTTTCAGGGTGGCAAAGGCGTGGCAACTGCGGTGGGGGTGTTGTTGGGTTTGAATTTTTGGATGGGTCTGATGGCTATCGGAACTTGGATGTTGGTCGCATGGATTTGGCGCATATCATCGTTGTCGGCTTTGGTTGCCGCCGCGTTGGCGCCAGTATATGCCGGTGCCATACTTGGCTTTGAAGGCAGCACATTCGCTGTGTTGTTGATGTCGCTGATATTGATTTGGCGGCATCAGTCGAATATCGTCAATTTACTTGCTGGCAAGGAAGGACGTATTGGTGAAAAAAAATCTCCCGGCACTTAATCAGCTTCCGGTAGTTCAAGCATTTCCAGGTCCCAGCGTGCCTTGACGGTGAAGCTGCTTGCTGGTTGCCAATTCTTTTCCGGCATGGCCTGGAGTCGCATCGCACCGGCAAATGCAATCATGGCGCCATTGTCGGTACAAAATTCAAGTTCCGGATAAAAAACCACCGCGCCTTTCAAGGCCGCTTTGTGGTCGAGATTTTCGCGTAACTGCTCGTTGGCGCCGACACCCCCGGCTACCACCAGTTGCGTCAGTCCTGATCGTGATAAGGCCGTCAGCGATTTTTCCGTCAATACTTCCACCACCGCATCTTGAAATGCCAAAGCAATATCCGCACGGATTTGGTCGATACTTTCCTGTTTGTTGACTAAAGTAAGTACTGCAGTCTTTAGCCCGCTGAAACTAAAATTGAGGTCCCCACTATTCAGCATTGGCCGCGGCAGTTTAAATTGTCCCGGGCGGCCTCGCCGCGCGAGTTTAGATAAAGCCGCGCCACCCGGATAACCCAATCCCAGTAATTTAGCCGTTTTATCAAATGCTTCACCGGCAGCATCGTCTACAGTCTCGCCCAGCAGCCTATAGTGACCAACTGCATCCACTTGCATCAATTGCGTATGCCCTCCAGATACCAGCAAAGCAATGAATGGAAAGCTTGGTGCCGGCGTGGATAATAACGGAGACAGTAAGTGTCCTTCCAGATGATGAATACCCAGCGCAGGAATTTTCAACGCAAAACTCATTGCTGCGCCAATACTAGCACCGACTAGAAGCGCACCGGCCAAACCGGGGCCCTGTGTATACGCTATGGCATTGATTTGGTGCAAGTCACATTTCGCAGCGGCTAATGTTTGTTTAATCAAGGGCAACACGCGTCGGATATGATCGCGCGATGCCAGCTCAGGCACCACGCCGCCATATTCGCTATGCATTTCTATTTGAGAATACAATGCGTGATTCAGCAGACCGCGCTCTGTGTCAAAAAGTGCGATTCCGGTTTCGTCGCAAGAAGTTTCAATTCCTAAAACAAGCATGAGAAAGAATCAGGGTAGTTATGGTTTTATGGATAGATTATCACTGGGTTATTTTAGCATTGTGACTCTTAATGACCGGTAGCTTTTGCTGCATCCCTATCGATCAATTGAGCTCGCATAATGCCCGATTCAGAATCCTTTTGCACAGATGCATTTCACATGGGGAAAGGCTGTCAGTAGATAAATTCTCATAGAGAAGATATAATTCGCTGAATAATTAGCCTTTAAAATAAGAAACCAAAACCATTTATTCTAACCGTTCACCTCATCAAGATTACCTGCGTTGCTAATCCACGAATCACAGAATGCTTTAATTCCATGCCTACTTTTGAGGGCAGATCAGGTGAAATGGTGCGCAATAAACCATAATTCATCCGGCATGTTCGTTGTTAGCCCTATTGATTACTTAAAAATTTATTAATTCTGGAGGAAAAATGAGTCACACGCTTTATGAAACCACCGTACAGCGAGTACAACGCTGTGAATTGGCCGTACCGGGCTCCAACCCAGGGATGTTTGAGAAGGCATTGAATAGCGGTGTAGACTTTGTTTTTCTCGATTTGGAGGATGCAGTCGCTCCCGATGACAAAGTCCAAGCGCGTAAGAATGTTATTCAGGCGCTTAACGATTTGGATTGGAAAGGTCATGGCATCACAGTTTCAGTGCGTATCAACGGTCTTGATACGCAATACATGGTGCGTGATGTAGTTGATTTGGTTGAGCAGGCCGGAAGCAAGATTGATACGCTGTTGATCCCGAAAGCAGGTGTTTATGCGGATGTCTACATGGTGGAAGCCATGGTGACACAGCTTGAAAAGCAACAAGGCCTGACCAACCGCATCGGTCTGGAAGCATTGATTGAAACCGCACTGGGCATGGCCAATGTGGAGGATATAGCGCGTCACGGTACAGTAGGGCGATTGGAAGCCTTGCATTTCGGCGTGGCTGATTACGCCGCCAGCAATCGTGCCAGAACCACCAACATCGGCGGTTTGAACCCGGATTACCCCGGCGACCAGTGGCATTTCGCCATCAGTCGGATGATTGTGGCTTGCCGTGCCTATGGCTTGCGCCCTATCGATGGCCCATTTGGCGACATTAAAGATCCGGATGGTTACGTGCTTGCGGCGAAACGCGCAGCTGCACTGGGTTGCGAAGGTAAATGGGCCATTCATCCGACGCAGATTGAGTTTGCAAACGATGTATTCACGCCGCCTGAAAGAGAGATTGAAAAAGCCAAACGCATTTTGGCTGCGCTCAAGGAAGCTGCCGCCCAAGGTAAGGGCGCTGCAGCATTGGATGGCCGTTTAATAGATGCAGCTTCGGAAAGAATGGCCAATAATGTGGTGAAAGTCGCCGATGCGATTGCCGCCAAAAATGGTTGATGATTAAAAGCCGCAATCTGCGGCTTTTGTTTTTGTGATGCAATGAATTGAGCTTATTGAGTTAACGCAGTTATTGCGATTGTGGGGAAATTGAATTGAACATACACGAATATCAAGCAAAAGAAATCCTGGCGCAGTACGGCGTCAAGATCGCTGAAGGTGGTCTCGCCTACAGCGTTGTCGAAGCAGTGCAACGTGCCAGAGAAATAGAGGGCGATGTATGGGTCGTCAAGGCGCAAATTCATTCGGGTGCGCGCGGCAAGGCGGGCGGCATTAAGGTGTGCAGAACGCATGCGGAAGTCGAACAAGCCGCCGAGGAATTAATCGGCAAAAAATTGGTGACACACCAAACCGGACCTACTGGAAAAATTTGCTCCAGGATCTATGTTGAAGCCGGAACCAGTATTAGCAAGGAGATGTATCTATCCTTCATGGTCGATCGCGCTAGTGAGCGCATTATCATGATCGGTGCTGCCGAAGGCGGAATGGAGATCGAGAAACTGGCAGAGACCAATCCGGATGCGATCATCAAGATTTATATTGAGCCCGCCGTCGGGTTGCAGGATTTTCAAGTGCGAAAAATGGCGTTTGGTTTAGGTATCGATCCGGCGCAACTGAATCATGCGGTAAAAACCATCAAAGGCTGTTATCGTGCGTTGCGGGATCTCGACGCCAATACCCTGGAGATCAACCCGCTGGCCATAACCGCCAATAACGAAATTGTGGCACTCGACGCTAAAATGGTATTTGACGAAAATGCATTGTTCCGCCGTCATAAGATCGCTGAACTGCGTGACAATACGCAAGTTGATAATCGCGAAGTCGCAGCCGCCGAAGCTGGTTTGAGTTATGTCGGACTGGATGGCGACATCGGTTGCATGATTAATGGTGCAGGCCTGGCTATGGCGACGATGGATATGATCAAGCTGGCGGGCGGCGAGCCTGCCAATTTTCTCGACGTCGGTGGCGGTGCATCCGCCGAGCGTACTGAAAAAGCATTCCGTTTGGTGCTTGCCGATGCCAACGTTAAAGCAATGCTGGTGAATATTTTCGCCGGTATCAACCGCTGTGACTGGATTGCGGAAGGCGTGGTGCAAGCGGTCAAGAACATCGATATGAAAATCCCGTTGGTGGTTCGCCTATCGGGAACCAATGTCGAAGAAGGCCGTAGCATCATCAAGAATAGCGGCTTGCCGATCATCACAGCCGATACGTTAGCGGAAGCCGCAGAAAAAGTGGTTCGCGCCCGCAACGAAGTCGTCGCACAAAAAGCCTAGGAGTACAAAGTGGCCATATTAATCAACGAAAAAACAAAAATTATTGTGCAAGGGTTTACCGGAAGAATCGGTACCTTTCACGCGCAGGAAATGATTGACTACGGTTCCAATGTAGTCGGCGGTGTCACGCCCGGTAAAGGCGGACAAAAGCATCTGGGATTGCCGGTATTTAACACGGTTAAGGAAGCAGTCGAGCAAGTCGGCGCGGAAGCCAGTATCGTCTTCGTGCCGCCGGCTTTCGCCGCAGATTCGATCATGGAAGCCGCCGATGCTGGTATCAAATACTGTGTCTCGATTACCGACGGTATCCCCACGCAAGACATGATGACGGTCAAGAATTTCCTGCGCCGTTTCCCGAAAGCAGACCGCATGTTAATGACCGGCCCGAATTGCGCCGGCACCATCAGTCCAGGCCGCGCTATGCTTGGCATCATGCCGGGCCATATTTATATTCGCGGCAATGTCGGCGTGGTTGGCCGCTCCGGTACCTTGGGTTATGAAGCCGCCGACCAGATGCGCTTACTCGGCATCGGTATTTCAACCTCGGTCGGCATCGGCGGCGATCCGATTCCCGGCAGCTCGCACCGCGATATTCTGGAACGGCTGGAACAAGATCCAGAAACCAAAGTTGCGCTGATGATCGGCGAGATCGGGGGGCCGCAGGAAGTCGAAGCGGGTAAGTTCGCCAAGGAAAATATGACCAAGCCATTGGTGGCTTACATTGCTGGCTTAACCGCACCGGAAGGACGGCGCATGGGACACGCCGGCGCTATCATCTCCTCAGCCGGAGAAAGTGCGGCCGAGAAAGTCGCAATGCTGAAAGAACTCGGTGTCACCATCTGTCCGACACCATCGCTGATGGGGCAAACGGTGGCGGAAGTATTGGCAAAACTGTAACAACGACTCATAAGATGAAAAGCCCGGTAACTTTTGTGTTTCCGGGCTTTTTATTACCTGGAACAAAAGCATCCGAGCAATCCTCGATTTTCCAAAAATCCTAATTCGACGAGTTTCAGTTCATCAATTTTTTAATCTTTCCAATGCATTGATAACGTCATTATGATCCAGGCTCGTGTGGAAATAAGCTTAATTCAATGTTGCCTAATGACTGCCTAAATTAGTCTTTTTTAGGAAGCTGAGATAAGCAAATTTATCCATAAAATCATGACTAAAAATCTGAAAAAGAGCTGTCACAAAAGTTGTAATTTTGAATGAATTCAGTGCTATGATTCGCCTTGCTCTCTTGCATATAGAGCGAACAGTTATAGCTGTTCCGGCTTGAATTAGCCAGAGTTCAAGCTGTTGCCAAATATTAATAAAAGCGATTTGAGAGTAGTACTCTGATAAATCTTCTAAGGATAATAAAAATGACAACTATTCGAGTCGATGATGTTTTTGTCGATGAAACCAATGCAACTGCAAATTTTACTGTGTGGCTGGATGTTGCTGATGCTAACCCAGTAACCGTCAATTACCGAACAGACCTGAATACCGCCACTTACGGCGGTAACCAGGATTTTGTATTTACCTCGGGAACCTTAACCTTTAATCCCGGTGAAGTATCTAAGACGGTTAGTGTCTCTATCACCAACGATGCAATCGCTGAAGCGATCGAGAATTTTGAACTTAATTTATCTTCGCCCAGTGCCAATGCAACCATTGCTGACGCGTCTGCGCTTGGAACCATCATCGATAACGATGCGCCATCGGGCACGCCGGTTGTTTCTATCAATGACTTTACCGTAGACGAAGCGACCAAGGAAGCCACGTTTGTCATCGTGCTTGACCGACCATCGACCAGCGTGGTTTCGATGAATTATGCAACACAAAATGGCACGGCCCTGGCGGGTTCGGACTTTGTCGCCACGAATGGTTCGCTTAAGTTTGCGCCGGGTGAGACCGCCAAAACGGTCAAGGTTTCGTTGGTGAATAACACAGCATTTGAGGCTTCTGAATCGTTCAATCTGGTGTTGTCTGCGCTTACTAACGCCACCACGCTAGATAATATTGGCACTGCAATTATTTTTGAGAACGATGCAGCTGCGGTGAGCAATTCGAGAATTTCTGTCGACGATATATTTGTCGATGAATCGCAGGCCTATGCGGACTTTATCGTGCGTCTGGATGCGCCGAATATCAATTCTGTAACCGTCAACTACCGTACCGACCTGAATACGGCCACTTATGGCGGTAACCAGGATTTTGTGTTTACATCGGGTACGCTGAATTTTGCTGCGGGAGAGATGGTTAAGACGGTGCGGGTTACGATGTCGAATGGTTCAATCGCTGAAGCGATCGAGAATTTTGAACTTAATCTATCTTCGCCCAGCGCCAATGCAACCATATCCGATCCTACTGCTCTTGGGACCATCATCGATAACGATGCAACCTCCGGTGTGCCGGTGGCAAGAATTACTGACGCTGTTGTGGACGAAACCGACCAAACGGCAACCGTCACCGTCATTCTTGACAAACCAAGTGTTAATGGCACAAAAGTTAATGTGGCAGGGCAGAATGTGACGGCAAATAATGGCGGAGATTTTCGTAATCTGCATATTGGCACGGTTGCGTTTGCTCCAGGAGAAACAGCTAAAACGGTTACATTCGGGCTGTTGAACGATAATGCGGTTGAAGATGCGGAGCTATTTGATGTGACATTAAACAACCCTGTCGGCATGACGGTGGGAGACGGGCGTGGACATGTCATTATCGCCGGCAATGATAGGGCTGCTGTGGCCTCACCTGTCATCAATGTTGCGAATATCGCTGCATCCGAAGATAAAGGATTTATTGATTTCCAGATTACCTTGACCGCACCAAGTGTTGGCGGTGCTCGAGTAAACTACAGCACCACCACAGGTACGGCTGGTTTTAATACAGATTATGTGCATGCCACCGGCACCCTGGTTTTTACTCCCGGTGAAGTATCCAAAATTGTCCGAGTCGGCCTGGTTGACGATATCACAGCGGAAGCGCTCGAGAACTTTACATTCAACTTAAGTGGCGCAGTCAATGCAACGATCGGTAATGCCTCGGCCAGCGCGACAATTATTGATAACGAGAGCGCTGCGCCTGCAGCACCGATTGCAATCGCGGGTACTTCCGGGAATGATATTTTGCAAGGTACGCAGTTCAGAGATACTTTTACAGGCGGTGCCGGCAATGACATATTCAATGGCGGTAATGGCAATGACAGTATGGTGGGAGGAGGCGGGAACGATACTTTCATCATCGAGAATGCAGGCGATACGTATTCCGAGGCAGCCGGCGGCGGTACCGATCTGGTGATCAGTTATCTGCCAAATCATACGCTGGGCGTTAATGTTGAGAACCTGCTTTTGGCCGGTACCGCAACCACGGGAATTGGCAATACACTCGCCAACACGATTACTGGCAATGGCGGAAACAACACGATCAACGGTAGTTCCGGGAATGACATCCTGAATGGAGCGGCAGGTTCCGACAATATTTCCGCAGGCACGGGTTCTGATTTCATCGTGTTCAATACCGCGCTGAATGCGACTACTAATGTCGATACGATTGCGGATTTTAACGTGGTTGATGATACCATCCGCTTGGAAAATGCCATTTTTACCAAGTTTACGGCAACAGGCGCTATTCCCGCGAATACGCTGGTATCGGGTCCAGGTGCAGTAGCCTTGGATAGTAATGATTTCCTGATTTATAACACTACCAATGGAAATCTTTATTACGATGCTGACGGCAATGGTGCCGGTGCGCAAGTGGCTTTTGCAACATTGGCAGGAACGCCTGTGCTAACAGCTGCCGATTTTGTAATTATTTAAAATCTTATTGAAGGTATTTCCGATTGTTTTCGCGGTAATGTTTTAAGGGTATCTTCGGGTACCCTTAATGCTTTTGTCGGTAAGCATCACGCCACAGCAATGGTATTTTCCAATAATTGTAATATGCCCTGCAAGGCAGTAGTCACCGCCAAATGCCTGATGGTTTCACGGTCGCCCTTGAAACGATGAGTTTGTTGCTGCACCGGGCCATCTTTGCTGACCCACGCAAAACACACCATTCCCACCGGTTTTGTGGCTGTTCCGCCGTCGGGTCCGGCAATGCCGGTAATCGACACGCTGATTTGCGCATGACTTCTGTGTAGTGCGCCGATAGCCATTTCTTGCGCTGTTTGTGGCGATACGGCACCAAATTGATCTAGCGTACTTTGCTGTACGCTCAGCATTTCGCATTTGGATCGGTTGCTGTACGTGATAAATCCCCGTTCATACCAGCCTGAACTGCCTGCTACGGCGGTGACTGCTTGACCAACCCAACCGCCAGTGCAGGATTCGGCTGTTGCCAGCATCCATCCACGCTGCTCAAGGGCTTCTCCAACGCGCAGTGCCAGATCGAAAATGGCTTGATCGTCATCAAAAATTTGTGATTCACGGGTCATCGGTAAGCTACCTTGAAAATTTTAATGGGGAGTTCAGATGTTGATCCATAAACGCGCCCAGAGCTCTTTGCCACGTGGGTTGCATAAATATGAAACCGTTATTGTGACCACCTTCCAAAGTTAAGAAATGTTTCGGCTCGGAAGCCGCTTGAAACAATCGCTGGCCATGCTGAAACGGGACGATTTCATCTTGCGGGCTGTGCGCGATAAAAACCGGGCAAGTTACTGATTGTAATGATTCAAGCGTGTTGTAATCAAAACGGCTGATCCAGCGTACCGGCAGAAACGGATATATTTGTGCAGCCAGATCGGGAACCGAAGTAAACGTCGAAGCCAGCACCAGCAGGCCGGGCTTTTCGCGGGCGGCCAGCCAGGAAGCTACAGCGCCACCGAGCGATTCGCCAAATAATACAATTTGCTCAGATGCAATCTTTTGCGTCACGGTCAAATGCTGCCAAGCAGCTTCGGCATCCAGATAAGTGCCGGATTCCGACGGTGTTCCGCTGCTCTGGCCATAGCCTCGGTAGTCAAACAATAAGGTGTTATAACCCAATCGGCTGAACATGGTCAGATAATTGATGCGATGGGAAATATTTCCGGCGTTGCCGTGAAAGAACAATACCGTGCCTTTGGCATCGGGAACAGGCACCCACCATCCATGCAGTGTTTCACCATCAGCAGTGGCGATGCTCACCGATGAATAATCCAGACCAAACATTTCCGGCGTATTGCTGAGTTGCTTGTCCGGAAAATACACCATACGGGATTGACCCACATAGATCAACAAAACCAATGCAAGGTACGAAACCGCCAGCAAAAAAAATAGATTCAGTAGCATGCGCATGAGATGATGGATCAGGGCTGCTTCAGATCAATCACGATATCGGCACCCAGATCGGTGGTCGTAAATGCCGAATCACTGAATTCCGGAAAACCAACCTGCTGTTCAGGGTTGTTCGATAAGCCAAACGGTTCGTTCGGCAATAGGTTCCATCGTTTTTTTAATTTACGGTTTCCATCCAGATCATGATAAGCCGACACTGCATAGGTGCCGGGCCGTTCCAGATTGATACAGACTTTCTGCGGTTCCTCTGCCGCCGGAGCGCGAACCTTGCGTGTGCGCCCTTTTTTAAAAAGAAAATGCTCCGGGTCATGGTATAACTCAACGTTCAGCACGCCGCCTGGTTGCACCCCATTGACGGTTACCCTGATTTGCGCGAGGTCTGCATCGCAGGCATCGGGGACTTCATCCGGATTGATGTTGAAGGCTTCAGCAGCATGCGTCTGTGCGCAGATCAGAAAGCCCAGTACCAGCACCCAGGGTACTTGCCGGGAAAATGTGAACAATGGTCGTAGCGTCTTGGATTGGATGGTTTTCATCGGTATTATTTTTTTGGTTTGCAACGTATGAATAGTTTACTATAATCGATTCGCTAAGACTAAAGCCGCGCGACCGAAGAAAAATACCACCCGTTCCGGGGATACATGAACAAAGGGCAACTTCAAAACTTGAAGCCGATCTCACTTCAATGAAAACTCAACCCGGCTGCCTGCCTTTTGGTCATCTACTTCTGCTTCATGACTGACGACAAATATCCGGTCGCTGGCAACTTCGCCATTCTCAATCAGCCAGTTACGCGCCGCATTGGCGCGGTTTTCTGCCAGCACCTCCAAATCATTATCATGAATCACCGTATGCTCGAGCATCAGTTGCTCCATTTCGGCATCAGGAATGCTTTTAGTTAACCCGATAAGATTGGTGGGTTTTTCGAAAGTTTCTTTTTTATAGGCCATCTCAAGGTATTCGCTATATTCTTCCGGAGCTAAGGTCACATCCACAAGAGTGCTGCTGGTAACGCCTTTCTTGACATCCTCGGCTAACTTCTGCGCTTTCACTTTGTTTTGTAACATGGCGAGTTTCAAACCTTCATGATCCGCGATAGGATCAACGTGGCCGGAAATTTCCAATTCCAGAGACGGACGGTCATTTAAAACTTCGGATAGAGTTTGCAGACGTTGCAGGGATTCGTCTTCGATGGTCGAAAAACCGGGAGTAAAGGTAATTTCAGATAATTCTTCGCCACCTTCAAATGCTGAGGCTAGTAATGTAAAAGGAGAAGTAATCGCTTTAGTGATTAGGTTGACGAATGCCTGGAAAATAATGTCACCAAGGTTAAATTCAGGGTCATTAATCGATCCTTGGAGCGGCAGATGTATGTCAATCTCACCGCGGCGGTTTTTAAGCAGGGTAATCGCCAGGTCGAGCGGCAGAGAAACAGCATCCTCGCGATCGATTTTTTCACCGAGCGTGAATTGATCCAGAAAGATTTTGTTGTCGGCTGATAAAGCCCCATTCTCGACTTGGTAGTTAACGTCTGCTGACAGTTTGCCTTTTTCAATCGCATAACCGATAAATTTTCCCGAATAAGGGCTGAAAGGCGGCAAATCAATATCTTTAACTTGCGCCATGATATCCATCTGCAATTCCGTACCGAATGGATCGATCGAGCCGCTGATTTTCAACGGCGAGGTTTTTCCAACCATGCCTCGTATGTCGATTTTCCCGGTTTTTCCGGTTTGCAATGGACCAATCTGGCCTGACAACGCGGATAACTTGGCGGAGTAATTCGGCTTAATAAACCGGTCGTTGAAATGAACACTGCCTTGTTGCAAAGAAATGTTATCAATACGAACGGCTGCCGGTTGTGGGGATTCGCTTGGCTGGGTATCCGCAGGGGATGCATCGGCGGCCGCCACGGCAGAATCTAACGGGATATCCTGCCGAACGATATGTTTAAGATTGAGACTGCCGTCCGACCGGATTGTCACGCGTGCATAAAAGTCACTTAATTTGATTGCCTTTACATCCACACGGAGCGGTTCGTTAACAAAATTCAGGTCGTTGATATCCAGTTTTTTCCAGCGCAGCAGGTCACGCGTAGTTTTTGGATCAAACACATTGAAATTGGCTAGATTTCCATGCCCGCCAAGCTGAATTTTCAGTGGATTACCCTGAGCTTTGATCGTGCCGTTAAAGGAAATATCACCACTGGTTAGCAAGGCAGTCAATTTGTCACCGCCCCAGCCTTGTAAAGACACCAGATCAACGTCATCAAGATTCATGGTTAAATCCGCCGCAAGTGGCGCCCATCCCAGCGAACCATCAACTTTGATTTTGCCGCGTTGATTGACTTTAGCTTCCAATGCAAGATTCGACGGTGTAGCGCCACTCAAGTCAACGTTATCTACAGTGAGATTCAAGCTCTCAACAACCATCGGGGTAAGCTTTTCCAGTGTGAGATCTTCGTAACGCAGTGCAGCTTCATTGAGTTTTATGCGTTTGACTTGAGTAGTCCACTGCGTCTCGTTATTGCTGGTAGACGCTTCTTTTCTTGCAGACGTAGGTGGAGCGACGGAGTCACTAGGGGTTGCTTTGCTTTCGGCTACTTTGATCCCATCGGAATCAGGATAAGCCGGTTTTCTGCCAGGAATGGGTATATTTTTTTGCGCTTTTATCTCAGTTTTTTGGACTGGTGTTTGAGTCTGCGTTTGAGTCTGCACTTGTTCATCGGTAGGCTCAAACATCCGGGTTAGATCTATTTCGCCGTCAGATTCCCGACGTAAGGTTGTATTCAGGCGATCCAGAACTATTTCATCCAAAGTAATCCGGCGCGATTTGATATTGATCAGGATGCGGTCGATAGCCAGTTGAGCGAGCGATAATGCAGGTTCACTTTCGCCTTCGCGCATTAATTCGACTTGGTCCATTTTCAATTTAATTTGCGATGGTTGCTCACGCATCAAATCTACCTGGGTCAGTGCGATGTCCAGTTTTTTTACATCAGTTCGATAGGGCGCCGCTACCGTACTATCCTTTATGGCTAATTGCCGCAATGTTGTATTTCCGGTTAGCGTAATAGCGGGCGCTTGGTCCGGCTGCTGTGTAAATGTCACGAGCAAATCACTGTCGAAATAACCTGAAAGGAGTTTGATTCCCTGGGGCAAGGGTGCATATCGGTCAAACTCGGATAAGTCTATTTTATTGAATTTAAGCGCCAAGGTTGCTTCCTGTGGAACGGCGAATGGGCGCAGTTTGCCCTCTAATGAAAAAGGCGATCCATTAATTTTTGCGCTGAAGTGTGGTTCTACCCAGTGTGTTATAGCACTCTCAAAATTAGCGATAATTGGAATGCCTAGATTAATTTCAGTAATTTGATGATCAGTCTGCATGTGACGGTCAAGAAACTCAAAATGTCCCCCCTGGATCGTAATGTTGCTGATTGAGAATTTCGTGGCACGATCCTCTTCCTCTTCTTTATCCGAGGGTTGGCTGAATTTTTCCAGTAAATCAGAAATATTCAGTTGATCCTTTGTTTCTCGAATCAAACGAAATTTAGGATTTGTCAGAGCAATTGCGGTTATGACAGGCGCACGTTGCTTTAGCGACTCAATACTGAGATCGATATAAAACCTATCAAAGGAAAGCAGCGATTCATTTGGCTCGCCAGTATCAGCTTTTACACCCACTTGAAAACCATGCACGATCAGTTCTAGCTTATGCGGTTTGATTTCAATCAAGGCGACTGTGACAGGGCGTTGCAACAGTTCGGATAGACGTATCTCAAGCTGAGATTTTGCGTAACCGGGCAACCAGAAATAGCTGAGCGCTGCCAACAGAATAATTAAAATCGCTATCACGCCGAGACTGATGCTCAGACGTTTGTGCCGAATGAAGCGTTGCGGTATGGTCGTAGTCATAGCAGTTCCCTGTCATTTTCAGTTGATTATGAAACGCTCAGGTTGATTAAAGCGCCTCGCCATAACCGACGAGGTATGCACTTTAGGTTGGCGGCTTTGCAACTCGCTGATCTCAAGGAGCGAAGATTAAATCCGCAGCGACCAAATGGATTTAAGAATTGAAGGGCAAATGAGCTATTGCGGAAGCGACAAAATAACTAACTCAATAGCTCGATTTACAATATTTGTCTAACGGTTGAATGAAAAACAAATATTAATAATGCGCATCTTTCTTAAAACCAATCAGTTCTACATCAAAAATCAGGGTAGCATTCGGTGGAATGATGTTTCCGGCACCTCGTGCACCATAGCCCATCGATGGCGGAATAATTAACGTGCGTTGCCCTCCGACTTTCATGCCTTGAACGCCTTGATCCCATCCTTTGATGACGCGCCCGGCACCCAACATGAATGAAAAATGTTCTTTACGATCATGAGAGCTGTCAAATTTTGGGCCTTTTTTCTCAGGCGCATCTTCATCATAAAGCCATCCGGTATAATGTACATTGACCGTTTTTCCAATTTCTGCTTCTTCGCCCGTGCCGACTTTGGTGTCAATTTTTTGTAACTCTGAACCATCTGCCGCCGCATGCTCTTTATAAGCAAATGCTGCGTTGGATAGCATTAATAACGCGAACAATACGAAGCTTAAATTTAGTAGTGTTTTGATATTGCGCATAATTTCCTCAAAAATAATATAGAATCCGGTTAATATGAATAATTAGCCTGTAGATATTATAACTGCTAACATAAATCCTTATCTGCAGCCGGTTGAAATGATGGTTGCTTTTTGAATCAAACTTAATTAAGTTTACCAATAAATATTTTTTCGAACCAGATTACTCAATTAAAAATGCATGCATCGGAGCAGCAAAAAGTAAACCAGAACGAACGGCAAGTTGCAGCCGAGCAAGTGGCCGATTTGTTATGTTTACATGACTCGCCAGTTGTACGTATCCTGTATTTGAGCGCTGGTTTTCTGGCGTTGTTGCTGGGCGCGTTAGGAGCGATCTTGCCGGTGTTACCTACCACGCCATTTGTGCTTCTGGCAGCCGCATGTTTCGCACGCGGTTCCGAGCGCTTTCATCGTAAATTGCTGGAAAATCGGATAGCGGGCCCAATAATTCGCGAATGGAATATTTATCACAGTATCCCATATCGCGTCAAACGCTGGGTCTATTTTCTCATGTCGTTATCATTCGGCAGTTCTATTTTAATCGTTCCCGAACTATGGCAAAAGATCATGCTACTTGTGATTGGAAGTATTTTAGCTTTCTATATCTGGCGCATTCCTGTAAGAGAAGTTTGAAACACTTTCACTGATCGCATTCATTGGGTTCACTTAACCCGTCTTTGGGCCTTTCATATCATGGATACTTTAAATCGATTCTCCAGCCAAGCTTTGTTGACCATTAGCTGCGTACTGTTCCTTTGTGATTCGGTGGTAAATGCCAAAACTGAAGAGCAACTGAGCACCCTTTTAGAGCAGAAATCAGTGGCGGTTACCATTTACAACAATGACCTGGCTCTGGTGAAGGATTTGCGCCAAATTGATCTCGCCAACAGAGACTTTAATCTGGCATGGCGCGATGTCAGTGCGCAAATACGACCGGAAACCGCATTGCTACGCAGTGTCAATCATCCAGGCAGTATTACGGTAGTTGAACAGAATTTCAATTTTGATTTGCTAACGCCACAAAACTTACTCAACAAATATATTGGACAAATGGTGACAATCATTAAAGTCAATCCGGTAACCGGTGTAGAAGGCAGGGAAAATGCAGTGGTGTTGGCTGCCAGCGGGGGTGTTGTATTAAAAATGGCCGATCGTATCGAAACAGGCATTCCCGGTCGAATTGTTTTTGAGAATGTGCCAAATAACTTGCGTGACCGCCCTACGCTGGTGATTCAAGGCAATCGTAACAATTCCGCAGCGCAGGAATTAGAGCTTAGCTATTTGACAACCGGCTTGTCTTGGAAAGCCGACTATGTTGCAGAGCTGAATGACGCAGATGCTCAAATGGATTTGTCCGGCTGGGTCACGCTGACCAATACCAGCGGCACCCATTACGCCCAGGCAAAACTGCAATTGGTAGCTGGCGACATTAATCGGGTACAGCGGGAGCTTGCCACCCCCATGGCAAGGCGAAGCAAAGCAGAGTTTGATGTTGCGGAAGTATCAATGCATCAGGAATCTCTGATGGAATATCACTTATACAATCTGAATAGGCCGACGACTCTGGCTGAAAATCAGACCAAGCAAGTTGCATTGCTCAACGCTGTCAACGTGCCCGTGCGTAAGGAGCTTGTGTTGATTGGTAACGATTACTACTACGCTTCCAGCTATGGTGATCTCGGGCAGAAACTAAAAGTAAGTGTATTTGTGCAATTTGACAATAAAGAATCGGTGCGGTTAGGCGTGCCTTTGCCCAAAGGCACAATACGTGTGTATAAGCGCGATAAAATGAATAATGCACAGTTCGTCGGTGAAGATTGGGTCGATCACACGCCGATCAATGAGGTCGTGCGCTTGAAGCTGGGACAATCGTTTGATGTCACGGCAGCCAAAAAACAAACCGATTTTAAACAGTTAGGCTCTGGAAATAATAGTATTAATCGTTTTGAGAGCGCTTATGAGATTACGCTCAAGAATGCGAAAAAGGAAGCGGTTACGGTGCTTGTTCAAGAACCTATCCCCGGAGACTGGAAAATCATTGCGGAAAACCAGCCGCATAGTAAACCTACTAGCAACGTGGCCGAGTGGAAAATAGAGGTGCCTGCGGAAGGTTCTGCATTACTTAATTATCGCGTGCAAACGAAATACTGAGTGTGGATTTTTGAATTTACCAGTTTTTTTTCTGACTTATTTTTCATTGCGAGCAGCATCAGTGATAAAAGAATGATGATCCTTCCTTATCTTCGTAAGCAAGATCAGAATCAATCCGAAAATCCCGCCTGCTGCATCAATAAAAAAATCTATGATAAGGGGAGTTCGGCCTCCGATATAGAGTTGTGCGAGCTCAGTGCCAGCAGCTAGAGAAAGAATGGCGAATATCATTCGGCTTAAGCGTTCTTGAGTCATCATCAAGCATAGAATCAAGCCAAACAAGAAAAATGAACAAAAATGCCAGATCTTGGATAAGTCCCATGTCATTGGGCTTTTAATTTGCTCACTTTGCATATGAATGTGTGTTTTTACTTCATCGGATACTTGATTCTTGAGTTTTCCGGGCAGAGTCGTTCCCACGATAATGGAGATGAATGCGAAAACCAGTAATAAGTGCAAGAAAACACTTTGTTTGTTGCTGATAAGGCATGAGCCAATCAGCAGCAGGAAGAAAGCGCTCCATGCTGATAGCATTATGTTCCTAGCTATTGCGAACAACTGGGTTTCGCGGACGGGATAAAGTTGGATATTATTTATCTGGAGCGATCCGGTAGCTTGACTTAATTGTGCGATTATCCGGATGCTCTGGGTTTCATGTGAAACAGTAAAAATGCCTTGATAATTTTCCCAATCATGGGTTCCTGTCAGCGACACTACTACCGAAGGCAAGTCCCAGCGCTCCTTCTTTTTATCGACTTGCAGAAGCAGAAGTCTGGCCTGATTCCAAGACTTTTCGCCTGCTAATACATCACTGCTTTTTACATCAGCGGATAGCAATAAAATCGTACCAGGCGCAACCGTTGGGATATCTTGGTAGATGCTGGTTATCGTTGTTGCATCATTGGATATAAGATTGAATCCAATGCTGGTGAAATTAATTTGACTGTTTTTTGAGGTTTTGTACTTCCAATGGTCAGTTAATAGCTCAGATCCATCTGGTTCATATTGCGCGATCCAAGTATGAGATGCAATGGTGGTAACGGCCAATAAAATAAAAAGCAAGCACTGCGTTTTAAACAGCGGCATGCATCAGATGCCGGCGCGCAGCAATACAGTAGAATCTCTGCAGCTAGTAAGTTCAGGAAATATAAACATATTCTTTTGTTGCGTTGTGAAGTGTCATTTTTGACAGGATTCTCCTGCGCGCGAGCGGCACAGCACACAGTGTAGAGCAATTGGGGCGCTATCTTTCCGATCTAAAAATACTGAACCATTAAGCTGATATATCCAGCGGCAAAAATAATAAGCACAATAATCACGAGCTTTTTCATCGAATGAAGTCCTTTCAGTTAAATGTTAATTAGCATTGCTGTATTGTAGCGTGTAAGTAAAACGCATCTTAGGCTTTGCCGTCAAGTATTTTGCATTGTTTTGTTGAGTAGATGGTCAGTGCGACTCCAATGCTAACTTGATTATTTGATGCCATGTTTTGTATTTTTCATCGAATGACAATCTTGCGTTAGCGGGGCTTGTGGAAGGCAGGCGTGACAGAGTTATTGATCTTAACTTATTGCCCGGAATGACGTTGCGCCTAAAGCAGGTTTCTGCTTTCCCGCCGTTAAAAAATACGTGGGTAATTTGCGGGTGTAAGGTAAAAAAGGCTGGAAAATTGTTGACGATCTCCGTCCCAGTTTCAATCATTGAATCCAGACTTCCAGAGCGGTTGCAGGATTTAAGCACATCCCATAGCGCGATGGGCGATGATTTCAGGGCGATTATTTTTTCTTCATAGGGCGAACTTACTTGGATTTGCAGCAGTGGTGCCATAATTGGCCAGAAGGCATTGCGCGGATGTGCGTAATATTGAGTTGCCGCCAGTGAAGCCTCACCGGGCATGCTGCCGAGTATCAGGATTTTTGTGTGAACGCCCGCTATGGGGGCAAAGCTGTGGATGGTTGGCATGATGAAACGAAGCGTATCAAACGAGCTTGTCGATATAATAATGCCGTATGGTGTTGCATTGCTGGTCTAATTCATACACTAAGGGGCGACCGGTAGCCAGTCTCAACTTCATGACCTGTGTGGGCGTGAGATGATCCAATAACATCATCAGCGCTCTCAGGGTATTGCGATGAGAGACGATCAGCACGTGCTTTCCTTGCCGGATTTCCGGTTGAATCGTGTCCTGCCAATAGGGTTTGAGGCGCGCGAGGGTTTGTCGCATGCTCTCTCCCGTTGGCAGTTGATTGCGATCAATATGGGCATAACTGAGCTGATTGCCCGGATAGCGATAATCCTCTTGATTCAAATTCGGGGGAGCGGCGTCAAATTTGATTTGGCAACCCAGAATCGGCCAAATGCCGAATTGTCTGATCGCCGACCAACGCTCCATGCCTTCGAGTGCCCCGTAGTGGCGTTCATTCAAATGCCAGGTTTGCAGTACCGGAATATCTAGGTGCATGCTTGCTAGCGCAATGCGCGATGTCGATGTGGCGCGTTGCAGGACGGAAGTAAAACACAAATCAAAAGTGAAGCCTGCATGCTTCAGCAAGTAAGCTGCTTGTTCAGCTTCCTGTTCACCTTTTGAGCTCAGCGCCACATCGCTCCAGCCGGTGAATTTTTTATCGCGATTCCAGATGCTTTGCCCGTGGCGCAACAGCACCAGCTTTGTCACACTTTGTCGGGAAGTTTCTGCCGCCGGGATAACTTTTAGCATTAATTGTTTTGTCGCTGCGAGGGATTCGTGGCAGCTTCAGAGGATTCGCGCCAGATTTGTTTTAGCGCTGGCCATAAGCCGCTGCGCAGTGTTTTGATATACTGCGAATTATCGGTCAGATTATTGACCAAGCGACGCTGGGCCTTGCCAAGATTATGGTATGGCATGCTCATGAAGAGGTGATGCGTGGCATGGTAACGCAAACCGACCGGCGCCCACAGCGGTGTAATCAGGAAATTACCAGGAATGTTGATCGAATCCAAATACTGCTCAGCCAAAGTCATCTTGCGATCGCCGGGATTGCGGTAAGCGTGAGCGGCTAGCGTGCGTAGTGAATTAAGGGCAAAGACAGTCACTGCGACCAAATACCAAAGTATCAGCAACGAATACGGAAAAACTTCCAGCATCACTAAAGCGATAATAGTCACACCAAATAAACAGGCAGCGATTTCCTGCTGCCGCCAATTGAGATCGTTGCGGATAGCATCTTTAGCGCGCCGGTAATTCGGATCAATCGTCAATGACGATGCGCGTTCCCATACGATCTTGCGCAGCGGGGGAATCAGGTAAACAATGGGCGTCAATACCACAAACCGTATCGCTAGCAGAATCGGGATCAGCAACGACAATAGCACATACACCACCATTTCTCCGGGCTTGCGCGTCGCAAACGGCAGGTATTCGCCATCTGCGCTGGTGCCATACACATCCGGCTTATGATGATCGTTATGCACGCCATCATAAGTAAACGAAGGGATCATGAATGGGATGCCGCTCAAGATATTCCATGCCAGACGGAAGTTTTGAAACGTGCCTTTTTTCAGATGCGCCAGTTCATGCACAAAAACCGCCGAGCGATATAATGTCAGTACCGAGATCACAAAAGCACCTAGTTGCCACAGTGATAAAAACGGAGAAAATAGCGCAGTGAAAAAGGCGGTCCAGCCCAGCGTGACATGGAACAGAAAATCAATCCAATAAATCCACGGATTGGGCGCCAACAGATCGCGTACCAGATGATGAGCTTCCCGCAAGGGAAATTCCTTGACGTAAGGTATATTTTGTTCGGTGGCTTGTTCAGTCACTTGTTGCCTCGCTTCATTACGGTCACGACCAGTAGGTTTTGAGATGCTCCATGATCTGCTGATTGATAGCTGTGTCCGTTTTGTTGATTTGACTCAAATTCGGCACGGCTGGCCAACCTGCGTCGATAAATTCCATGCCGACGAATGACTTAGGCTGTGCATAGCGTGGCAGCACGTGAAAGTGCACATCCGGGTCAACCATCATCAGCATCAGATAATTGATTTTGTCATACTGAAAAGCTTGGGTTAGTGCTGATTCGATATGCCGGGTTACTGCATGTAGCTCATTAAAACTTGCTAAACTCAGCTCCGAGAAGGCATTGGCTGGCTCATGTGCAATTAAAACCAGCGCACCCAGCGTGACTTGCGCCGGACGTAATAACACTGACCAGTAATGATACGACCGGATAATCGTTTGCGGCGCACCGAATTTGCGCATGGTGGCATTGTAGTTCGTTGGAGCTGAATCCTGCATCATACGAGTTTACTCGCTAAAAATAATGCCCGCCCGGGCTAAGTCCTCAATGAAATCGATTTCGCACCAGCGAAAACCTTTGATAGAACAAGAATTCACCAAATGCTGCTTAGCCAGACGATCAATAATTGATAAGTACCATGATTTGAGTTCCGCTGGATGACGCAAAGCCACTTCCACGGCATCACGAAAGGTGCGTGCGCCTTGCTCGCGGAAGTAAATCAAACCAATTGATTCCGCATTGACTTGATGCGGCGGCACGATCTTGCTGACTTGCTGCACCCAGCGATCGGCATCCAGTTGTACTTTCATATCGTCGGCGTCATAAGTATCCTTGTCATCCACACTCAGTGTAATGGGCGCGAGTTCTGAATTCAAGACTTTGCTCAGTAACGCCGATTCGATCACGGTATCGCCGTTTAGCAGCAAAAAATCGCCATCCATTTCGGCGCGTGCGATCCAGCAACTTGCCAGATTATCCGCTACCTCATAAAAAGGGTTGAACAGAATTTTAATCTTGGGATAATTTGCGTAACGTTGTAGCAACAATGCCTCAATCAGAGCCACCTGAAAGCCGCTAATAATCGTAACATCATTGACACCCACCGCCAACAAAGCATCGATTTGCCAGGCCAGCACGGGTTTATCGGAAACCGGCAGCAAGCATTTTGGCATATTCTCAGTCAGTGGCAATAAGCGGCGGCCTTGCCCGGCGCTCAGAATGATGGCTTTGATCGATTTCGTGGCCTGATTCGTCATAGATAAATTGATTTTAAGGTAGTTACAATGCGAAGCGTTGATAATAGCAACGCAGTATTGTAACTAAGTTTGGATTTAGAGAGTGCGCTTTAAAAAGAAAGACTACTGGTTTGCTTCAATTCTGCAACAATGCGCTGCGTAGTACGCAAGAAATCGTCAATTTGTTCCAGTGTGTTGCTGCGCCCCAAACTGACACGCACCGCGCAGCGCGCAAGCATTGGGTCAACCTGCATAGCATTCAGCACATGACTTTGTCCCGGATTTACGCTGGAACAAGCGGCCCCAGCCGCGACGGCAAAACCAGCTTTATCCAATTTAACCACCAGCGTATCACCTTCAATATTCGGCAACGCAAAGTAACAAGTGTTCGGAATGCGTGCGGCAGCACTGCCGAAAATCACTGCGCCCATACCAATCAATCCTTTTTCTAACTGATTGCGCAATAAAGAGACATGTTGCGCGGTTTCGGCCATGCGCGCTTGCGCCAATTCGCACGCTACGCCAAAACCGACAATCGCAGGCACATTCTCGGTGCCGGAGCGTAGCCCATTTTCATGTCCGCCACCATAGATCAGCGGTTTTAATAACAACCGTTTGTCGACGATCAATGCCGCTGCGCCTTTTGGGCCATAAATCTTGTGCGCGGAAAGTGTCATGGCATGCACTTTGAGCTCCGAAAAATCAACTGGAATTTTTCCCAGCCCCTGAATTGCGTCGGTGTGAATATAAGCGCCATGCGAGCGCGCCAGTTCGGCAACACTGGCAACATCCTGAATCACGCCGGTCTCGTTATTCGCCAGCATCACCGCAACCAATCCCGGCTTGTGATTCTGCATCGCGTCACCCGCCGCTTCCAAATCCACCTGCCCGGAAGCATTAACCGCCAACTGGTGCATTGCCCACGCATCACAGCTGCGGCGAGACAATGCCTGAGCCGGTTTCAACACACAAGGGTGCTCAATCGCGCTGATGTACAGATTGCCGGGCTTCAAACTATCGGTCGCGCCGCGGATAAACAAGTTATTCGCTTCCGAACCACCGCTGGTGAAAATCACCTGCACCGGCTGCACCCCTACCGCATCCGCTACCTGTTTGCGAGCCTTGTCAATTGCCCGTCGCGCGCTCAAGCCGTAGCCATGGCGACTGGAGGCATTGCCGAACTCCTGTTGAAAGTACGGCAACATGGCTTCTAGCACAGCGTCATCGACGGGGGTGGTGGCATTGTGGTCGAAATAGACTGGTTCCATTCAGATCGTCTGTAAATTGAATAAAGAAGAGTATGATAAACCTTAATGGGAGTTTTTATGATCCCGAGTGTTTATTTTTTCTGCAACTCTCATAAATTTAAGGTGATATTCCGGCAACAGCTGATTTAACTCTGTGCTACAGACAAACAGTTGTGCTTCATAATCGTAGAAACAACTTTTGTATGGCATCTCCTAGTTGGATGCTAGAATCATTTAAAAGTCGATAATCAAATCAGGGGAGATTATGTCATGCTAGCAGAGAAACGTTTAACTGAAGTAGGCTTCACATTAGATCAAGCTATAAATTTTATTAATACAAATATTAGCCAACCCCAAGTAATCTTTGAGACTGCAGCTCAATATGGCGTAAATACGAGAATGCTGAGTGAAATATCGGGTCACTCAAAAGACATTGTTCATGAATATTTTTTAAATACGGGCTATGACAGCGCGACGATAAATACAACATTAAATACCAATCTTCTGGTGAACTCTGATTTAAGTGCATTGGAAATCCTGGTTAGCTTTAACAGCAGAGAGGATATTTTATCGAATGCCTCGTTGCGTGAAGTAGTTAAACCGGTAATAGACGCCAATTATGATTATGATGGGACTTTTGGCCCCGTAAATATTAGTCAATCCAATGACGGAATTTATTCTTCGGGAGAGCTGGGTGTAGAAAAACTGGATAATGTTCCTACGAGCAGTGACAATTTAGAATCTTTGTTTTATGGTTCATTAATTAATATTTTCTTGCGGCTTGATCAAACTGAACTTGATCAGATTAACACGTTTCCCGCAAATGATGATCCTGATGAGTTTCAAGTACTCATTCTTGATACTTTGAGTGCGACACCGGACTTCTTACCTTGGAGTGATGAGCAATTAGCTGATTTGGTAACCGATGAAGCGATTGATATTATGGATAAATACTGGACTAGTGACCTTGTCGGCGTGTTGGATCATAGTTTGCTGGGGTTAGCAACTGTTTAAGAAAGAACTAAAAGAGAATGTGCTTATCATCAAGGCAATATGGAAATGACAAAATTCTCTTGATGAGTACTTTAACTGCCTATAGTTTTTAACAACTAATATTCTTTTTGCATATACGTTCAAGATAGCCATCAATAATAGTCCAATAGCAACATGGATTCTTTTTGTATGTTGTTACATTCCACGCGCTACCGCTGACTATCCCGGATATGGATTGAGGTAGATTTTCCGATAAACTGACATAATTCTCCTGTCTTAATAGTTTTGCTTCGCCAGACACAATATCAACAAGAACAAGAAAACCGATATTATTTATTTCTGCATTCTTCTCAAGTTTGCTCGCAAGCTCAGCAGGTAATAAATATCCATCAGCAGCTAAATTTGATGAAGCACGGAGTGCTTTTTCCTCATTTTTTTGACAAATGAGTTCAATCTGGCCATTGATAGTAATGTAATTGCAAGAATTAAATCTCACTCCATCAAGTTCGATTCCGGTAACTCCAGTTATAGAGATTGATGCGATTCTTCTTATTTCTGATGCAGCTTCAGGGCCAACAACACGATATGAGTCTGCATCGACATGCTTCAAATACCTTTTCTGCCCATTAGTACTATCGATGAGTACAACAAAACCGAAATTAACATTCGAAATTCTTTCTAGCTCATTTGCAAGTTCGATGGGTAAGTCTTTTGAAAATAAATTTGAAGGATGCGTATCACGAATTTTATGTGTTTCACATCCTGTCAATACAAATACTAAGAATAACAAAAATATCACAAATGGTTGCTTAAGATTTGGCATGCTATTTTCTCCTTTCTTCTAGAAATTTAATGTTACCCGCGCAAAGATTGTGCGAGTTGGAACAAAACGTGAGTTAACAGGCTCGGATGTTTGGAAATTGATATTGCGGAAAAGAAAAGATTCATCAAAAAGATTTCTTGCTTCCAGACTTACAATTCCTCGTCGATTGGGGAGTCGATAACCAACCGATGCATCAACTAAGAAAAATTTATCAACGCCTTCATTCTGATTCCCCTGTCGGTCAATCTTCTGATGTACAAAGGTGCCGGTCAAATTGGCAAAAAATCCCTGAGGATTAAAATAATCTACTCCGGTAGGAATACTGAGAGTGTCAATTTGATGAGGCCCGGCAGATGTTTCCGCCCGAGAAAATTTCTCAAACTGAATTTCACTTTTGGCAGTCCAGTTAGTATGCAATAAGCCATATAAGTATGCTCGGTACAAATTTTCTTTCTGATCTTGGAAGCTGCTACTTCTCGAAGAGTGCACAGGAACTCTTAAATCACGGCTGGAAATTTCAAAACCAGTAAAGACTTTATTTCCATGATGAGCATCCAATCCAATTCCCATTCGACGGGATTTCGTGCCATTAGGATCATCAAATAATTGGTTAAACCCGGCGACCTGTGTGGGTTCAATAGTCTGCTGAGTTGTGAGGGGTGCTTTAATCGTTTCAATCAACGCCATACGCAGCCTTAATTGCTTGGTAAAGCTCCACTGTAAACCTAATTTTGGGTTGAATCCATCAACTGGCAAGCCCCTTCCTTTATAAGAGTCGTAGCTAAAACCAAGAGTAGCATTTGTGTTTTCATTAAAATTCAAATTGGTATAAACATAGCCATTTGTTTTGTCATTGCTGAAGTTTTCAGTTGAACAGCAATTTACTTGTTTTGTTAGCAAGCTTATTTCTCTAATGTCCCGATCAACATTAGTACGATAAATGCCAGAGCCTGCTAGCATATTAATCCGATTACTACGAAACTGATATTGAATTTCAGTCTGATAGGCTTCATTTTTAGCTGAGGTTAAATTATTAATCAACCCTACAGGAATGGGATCCGTATTCTCACTTTTTCTATCAGTGTACTGTCCCGACATAATGATATTCTGATTAGGTGCCAAATCATATTTGCTGCCTATGCGAACCGAGTCCTCATCGATTTTTCGTCGGAATCTATTTTGAGGGAGATTGAGATTTGTGGAATCCCTGTCAAAATCCAGCAATAAATTGCCCTGATCCGACGAACGAGTGCGCGCTTCTGCCTGCAGATTCAGTCTGGATGTTAGCGCATGTTGAACGAAAGCATTGAGAATATCATGGTTTTGATCATTGTTGGTGCGGAAGCCATTGGTTTCATAATGAAATTGCCCCAGGCTAATCGATGTGCGCTCGTTGAATTTAGAAAAAACCACTTCATTGCCCAAGCTACCATTGTTGCCAACCACACCCGACGTGATCAATTGAGCCTTGCTGCGTTCCATTAAGGGGGAAAATTCATTAAATCCAGGATTCGATGGGCCTGTGTTATTTATGATATTGAGATCAGCTACCACCAAATGCGGTTGTACGGGATTCACATTGATCGGTTGCAGCAATTGCGCTTGCAGCAATTCGCTGACGCGTGCTGCTTCGTGGCGCGAAATGTTGGCATAGGTATCCGATAAAAAACGATGCGCCGAATGGTTGGATGGATCGAAGCTCAATGATTTTGCCGTTTCCATGAGGGCGCGTTTTTCAAACCCAAGGTTCTCAAAAATTCTTGCCAGACTTGAACCCCGGGCCGCTTCATCGCGATCGAGCAGGAGCCTGGATCGATACACTGCACGGTTATTGTTCAGTTCGATCGATTTCTGGATATCCCTGAGCGCTTCTACCGGGCGATTCTGGGTTTGTTTCTGGATGCCATCATAGAGCCACGGGGTTGGGTCTTTCGGGTCGCGTTCTTTGGCCAGATCAAATTGCGTGCTCGATAGTGGATAGCGCTTTTCCTCGAAATACGCCTTGCCCAAATAACTGCGAATCAGGGAATTGGCTGGATCCAGACTGGCGGCGATTTCAAGTTCTATGCGTCCTGCTTCGAGATTGCCTTCGCGAATCAGTGCAAGTCCAAGCCCAAGTCTGGGCATTGGATCGGCCTGATCGAGTTCAATCGCGTGTTGAAAAATTGCTTTTGCAGCTTGTGTTTCGAGTTGCAATAATTGCGCAAAGCCTAATATCGTCTGTGTTTTGCTCAAGGCAGGATTTAATTCGACCGCTTGTTGCGCAGCTTGCTGTGCTTGCTCTAATTCACCCAGCGACATCTGTAATTCCGCAATTCGCGCCCACGCCAACGCTTGCTGGGGATCCAGCAGCATGGCTTGTTGTACGCTTTTAAGTGCGACTTCAATCTCAAAATGCGCCTGCTGGACATAGGAAAGTGCCAGGTGCGCTACGGCTGATTCCGGATTGTTGGCAACCGCTGTGGTGGCCAGCTCAAGTGCTTGATCTTTATCATTTTGCACGACAGCGATGATTGCCTGTAAGGCATAGGCATCACTGTTGACCGGTTCCAGCTGCAGTACACGCTGAATGATTTCCTGGGCTTCTTCAACCTGCCCGGTGCTGAGCAATTGACCTGCCTGATGTATGAGCGCATTGATATCTTGCACGCCACGATCCTGCCAGTAATCCAAGATGGTGGGATAGTACAACGTCCATTGCACTGCATCGATTGGAAATAGCGTGATTTCTTTTTGGGGTGCCTGACCTCTGTGAATGGTGGCCGCTTCATAATCGTTAAGTACTAGATGCCCCCAATCATTACTGACGGATACTTTGCCTTCGTAGACCACAACTTCTGCATCATTTCCGTGGACGCTGACCAGAAATTCGGTACCGTCTACACTGGCGTTAACAAAGGGAGTTCTGATTTTGAACGGTTTCGGTGTCCGTGTGATGATATGAATCGCACCCTCAATAAAATCTAATAGCGAGATGTTCTTATCTTCTTGTATTGTCGGAAAAATAATACTCGATTTCTGGTCAAGCCGTAGCATGCTATCGTTATTTAATCTTAAGGCTGCACGACTGTGTGATCTGGAGCGGATCATGTCACCTTCACACAACAGTGTGTCCATGACGGCTGATTGCCAGGTTTTTTTCTGCATACGCTTGATTTCGATCACACCTTGTACGGATACGATTCGGGCACGGGCAGTTTCCGCTGTGCACACTGCTGCGGCATGCAGTGAACCGATAGGGCTCAGAGAAAACAGCGCTGCGGTAAGAACAAACATCAAGCTTGATGCTTTTCCAAATCGCTGATGTAGCAAGACTGGTAAACATATTTTCATCTTGATCTTTTTTATTGTTGCTCACCCAGAGATTACCTCCAAAACACCCGATTTGCATGTTTTAGTAGAAATGAAGCGTTGGGTGCCTGATTGTAGTTTTAGAAAAACTGCGAGGCCTATATTTGGATGTTAGCGTTTCTTCTTTCGATAATATGTGATATTTCCCACACACAATCGTACTCGTGCAAATAAATAATTTATTCTTTTAGCGCGAGCAAGACAGGCCACGCTTCATTGAAGTATTGCAGGATGGCAAAAGTAGAAATCAAATTGCCAAGAGATGAGAATTGTTAAGTCTAGTCATGAGTATTGGGTTATGTCCATGGCTAGATTTAACGATGATTAAAGCGGGGTTTTATCTTCGCAAAACAAGAGACGATTACTGTCCTTGATATATTTTATTGTCCCACCGATTGTTACTTGTTTTGCATAATAGACACAACAGCGTTTAGGTTTCGGCTGTGTGGGATCATAGGCAAAAAAATACCAGGTATTTTGATATTGGATAGCGGTGTTTGCATTTGCATAGACATGAAAATCGGTGGTTGGTTGGCCAGGTTCTGTTGTTTCTAGGTGTGCGCAACATTTTACGGGGATTACTGAGGTATCAAATGTGGTATGTCCCGTCATTGCCATAATCTTCCTCCAAAACAAATAATATCAAAGAAACAGACTAATCTGCATAACCAATTATTATTTAATCAAATAATACATGAACAGTTGGTGTTCGTACTAAAAATTCATGGTTAGTTTTAAAAAGAGTGTGCGGGTTGGAAGAAAGATTGGGTTAATAGGCTCGGATAAATTAAGATAACTGCTTCTGTAATAAAACGCCTCATCCAGCAGATTTTTTCCTTCCAAGCTCAGAATTCCCCTGCGACTGGGGAGTCGATAGCCAATGACGTAATCCAACAGAAAAAATGAATCAATCCCTGAAGCAGTCTTTTGCGGATCTCGGATTCGACCATGATCGCCATGAAGAAACAGGTCTTGTTTGACAAGAGTTGCGGTGAATCTGGAAAATAAACCGGTCGGATGGAAATGCTCAATACTCAATGGCATGCTGACTGTTTTTATCTGATCCGGATTGGTGATCGTATTTGCGCCATTATGCACGAGCTTTTCGTATTGAAATTCACCCCGCATGGCCCAAAAGGTATGGGGTAGCCAGTAAAGGTAAGCGCGATATAGTTGTTCATTTTGTTTTGACAATACTTCTTCACTGGCAGGGGCTGAGGGTACTTTTACGTCGCGTTCAGATGCTTCGAAACCGCTGAACAGCTTATCCGCAACGCGCGTATCAAAACCGATACCCATGCGCCGCGCTCTGGTCCCGTTGGGTTCGTCAAAGAATTGATTGAAACCGGCAACTTGCGTGGGCTCCAGCGATTGTTGCGCAATAATGTGAGATTTTGTAGTCTCAAACCAAGCGGCCCTCAGTCTGAAAAAATTTGTCATATCCCACTGTAAGCCAATCTTGGGATTAATTTTGTCTATCTGGGTATTGACGGTGCTGCTAAATGCATCGTAGCTTAATCCAAGAGTGGTCGTAATATTTCTAGGTAAGTGCGTGTTGGTATAAGTATAGATTGTATTGCGATCATATATACCCCCGAAATCGTAGGTTCCTCCACCCATAGTCGAATTAAAATATTTTTCCCGGAACAGGTGTTGTGCTTCGATTTGTAATCCGGATAAATCGAGTCTGAGAGGATCGTCAATCTTACTGAAGGCTATCTGTT
This sequence comes from Nitrosomonas sp., assembly GCF_019752095.1. Lineage (GTDB taxonomy): Bacteria > Pseudomonadota > Gammaproteobacteria > Burkholderiales > Nitrosomonadaceae > Nitrosomonas. The sequence continues at coordinate 26,149 of NZ_JAIEMO010000010.1, read as the reverse complement.
CGTCACGAGCTGTATACTTGGTAGAAAACAAAAAATCCTGCCTGGGTGAAATAGAGTATCTTGCGCCAAATCGCGCAACTTGCTCATTCAATTCCCTACGGTAATACGATCTGTCGTTCAATCCATCTTCACCGAACTTAGAGAAATTCAACTGAATATCTCCGTGCTCTGATGCGCGTGTGCGGGCTTCGGCTTGTATATTAAGCTTGGGAGTTAAAGCGTACTGGAAGAAGGCATTGTAAATATTATGCCTTTGATCGTTGTTAGGGCGGAATCCATCCGTTTCATGGTGAAATTGCCCCAAACTGATTGAAGCTCTGTCACGCTGAAGAGAGGCCACCACTTCATTCCCAAGGGTGCCGTTATTGCCAACAATCCCGGAAGCCACGAACTGAGGTTTATTGCGTTCCATGAGCGGAGCAAATTCATTAAAACCTATGGCCGCAGGCGCCGTTCCTGTAATGATATTGAGATCCGCCACAGCTAGATGCGGTTGTACCGGATTAACATTGATCGGCTGCAATAACTGCGCTTGCAATAATTCGCTGACACGGGCAATTTCATGTCGCGGAATATTGACGTAGGCATCGGATAAAAATCGATGCGCCGAATGATTTCCCGGATCAAAACTCAAGGATTTTGCGGTTTCCATCAAGGCGCGTTTTTCGAATCCCAGATTCTCGAAGATTCGTGCCAGACTTGATCCGCGCGCGGCTTCGTCACGATCCAGCAACAACCGGGATCGGTAAACTGCACGATTGTCGTTCAGCTCGATCGATTTCTGGATGTCTTGCAGCGCTTCGACCGGTCGGTTCTGAGTTTGCTTTTGAATCGCATCATAAAACCAGGGAGTTGGATCGTGCGGATCGCGTTCTTTAGCTAGGTCGAATTGCGTGCTGGCCAGCGGATAGCGTTTTTCCTCAAAGTAAGCTTTGCCGAGGTAGCTGCGAATGAGCGAATTTGCCGGATCCAGACTGACAGCGATTTCCAGTTCAACCCGACCCGCTTCGAGTTTGCCTTCTCTTATCAGCGCTAACCCCATACCCAGCCTCGGTAAAGGATCTGCCTGATCCAATAGGATGGCTTGGGAGAAAACCGTTTGCGCGAGCTGCGTATGAAATTGCAATAAGTGCGCATAACCCAGTACCGCCTGTGTTCTGGCAATATTAGGGTTTAAACTGACTGCTTGTTGCGCTGCTTCGAGTGCGCGATCCAGGTCGCCTACGGACATGTATAATTCAGAAAGTCTAGCCCATACCAAAGCATTGTCGGGTTCTATCGTTGCCGCTTGTAGAACGCTCACTAAGGCTTCTTCAATTCTAAAATGCGCTTGCTGCGCATACGAAAGCGCAAGTAGTGCTGAGGTAGAATTAGCTTCCAGCGCATTTGCACGCGTAGCTAATTCCAACGCGTGTTCCTTGTTATTCTGAACAACTGCGATCAAGGCCAGTAAAGCGTATGCTTCACTGTTATCGGGTTGTTTTACGAGTACTTTCTCAATCATTGTTTCGGCCTCATTGGCCTGACCAACTGTCAATAACAGACCGGCCCGGTAGAGCAGCAGGTTGTCAGGGTAATGGGGTAATTCAATGTCATCAAGCAGGGATAGTGCTTCGGAAGCTTTTCCTTGCCGATAGAGTTCGACAGATTGCTGTAGATTCGGGGGTGCAGATGGTGTTGTGAACGGTTCGAGATGAATATTAATAATGGCCGGGTAGTGCAAAGCCCATTTAACGGCATCCGCTGGATTGATAAGGTTTATTTTCTGCGGCGCGGTATTTCGACTAGCGATTGTCGCTTCATGATCGGCAAGTACAACGGTTCCCTGATCATTTCTGACAATCACTTTTCCTTCATAAAGGATCAGTCGGGTACTATCTTCATCCACACCAACAAAGAATTCGGTGCCTTCAACACCGCCGGTGAGAAAGGGTGTTCTAACCTTAAATGGCTTGGGTGTGCGGGTAATGATATGAATTGCACCGGCAAATAATTCCAGTAATGAGGTCGCGCTGTTATTTTCTGGCTTGGGAAACGTCATGCTGGTTTTTTGATCCAGTCTCACCACGCTGGCATTGTTTAATAACAGCGCGCCCCGGCTATGCGTGCGTGCACGGATAGTGTCTCCCAAACAGACAGCGGTGTGCATGGCCATTTTCTGCCAGGTCTGTTCGTTGGCACGGCGCAATTCAATGGTTCCTTGGACTGAAATAAGCCGGGCTATTTCTGATCCGCAGGTTCCGGTCGCATGTGCGCTATTCATAGAGCCCAGGAACAACAGGAAAAGAAATACGGATTGTAAGATTGCCAACATACCCCGGCAGCTAAAGCTGGATTCAGTTCGCTGGGATATTTTCATTGTTATGTATTATGATGGTTCCAGATTCTGGAGTGCATGTTGATGCGTGGCCTTGAATCATGAGAAATTCGTATTCGCAATTCAGATTCTAACAGTGGTTTGATTATACGAAAGAAGTAACCTTGTCGCTAGATTAAGGTTTGGGGATGTAACTATTCCGATTATTTGGTTTCAATGCGTATGGTTGAGTTCCATGCATCAACTGAAGGCGCTGATTGTTTTTTTTTGCAAATGTTTAAAAAAAACTTTGAAGGGCCATCCTCTGGGATTTTATCCAGGATTTTATATAAACCATCGCAAGCCTCAGTCCATTGTTGATTCTGATAGGCTTTGAGTACACTGGAAAATGTTTCACACAACCATAACTGCAACTGACTGGCTGATTGCTTGTGTGCGACCAGCTCGAACAAGTTAACGGGTGTGGATTTTCCGGTCAGGAGAAAATCTCCCAATGGGCGAATCAGAAATTCATCTAAGCCCGAAATCACTTGACCTGATACCAGCAAACGGGTGCCCAGGTACTTATTGACGCCCTGGATGCGGCTAGTGGTATTTACGATATCACCAACCGCGCGGTATTCAAAATGGTGCAGTGCGCCAATATTGCCTAATAACATTTCGCCAAAATGTAGTCCCATGCGTGTAGGTAATTTTGGCTGGTTAGCGGTATGATTAAAGCGTTCAATATCGGCAGCGATATCCAGGCACGCGAGACAAGCGTCTTTACGTAAATCGGAGCTGGCGGAAGTTTTGGCCCAGATGGCGAGCATGGCATCGCCAACTACATCGGAGACCGTGCCGTTATGCTGTTTGACAGGATCAAATAAAACAGCGTAATAATTATTCATTAATTGACCGAGTTGCTGCGGTTCCATCTTTTCTGCAAGCGTGGTATAGGCTTCGGCATCAGTCGCAAGGCAAGCGCCATACACGAGTTGATTATTCAGTGCCATGGCCCCTGAATTTCTTACAATATCATTGACGACACGATCAGGAAGAAAGTAGCCAAAAGCTTTTTTTAGTTGTTGGCTTTCATGTTTTTCTTCGTAATATTTGAGCGATATTGCACCAAATAGCGCCATCGGTAGCTGCAGAAAAACCGGATTGATGAGTGGCAACCAGATACTGATTTCTTTGAAGAAATAATAGGCGCTCCCTGCATAGAAAGAGATCAGAACGAAACTGGCTACGATGGCGCTTCGATTAGGCAAGAGCATAAAAATGATACCTAGTCCAAGTCCTAATACCAATAAAATACCTAAACTACCTATTAGAGGGAAGGGTCTGATAGGTTTGTTTTCCAGTAAATTGGCAAACGCTGTTGCCGCTATTTCGACGCCGCTGATGTAAAGTCCATCGGGGTTTGAGAATACAGTGTGATAATCATCCCGGACAATGTCTTGTTCCGGCTGAGTCGCTGCAGAGAATCCGACAAATACAACTTTATTTTTAAGATTCACTGGGCTAGATTGTTTAGCAAACTCATCTTCATCAGGGTGCAAGACCTGATGATAGGGAATTGTATTGATGCTGCGCGGAGGGCCATAAAAATTCAAGTAACGTGTGTCGTTCCCGGAATATAGATTCAGAAGCGCGTAAAGAATATTTCTTTGAATGGAATTCAGATTTGCATCGCGGTTGAGTTCAATTTTCAAACGATGTGCAAGGCTAGATGAATTGTGGAAGAGGTCACGTAGTGTAAAAATTAAATCTTCAATATCCAAAGCCTCTTGTTTAATTGGTAACCGCGCCGCATAAGCCGGGTCGACCCTATGCAATAATCGGACTAAATTTTCATAAACGGGTAGTGCAAAGATTTGTAAAACAACTGTAGGTATCGTTGGGATATCGCCGCCATCGGTTTTAAAAACCCAATAATTATTGACTCTTTCCATTTTGGGCAAAGGAAAAGGCGCATGGGCTTTGGCGGCATCGGCAATAAGCGGCAGGAGCGGTTTAGGCCCTTCCTTAACAATCCGATTATAATTTTGTTCGTTTGCATCTGTGGCAAGCGCGCTATCTTCATAAACCAGTCTCTCAACCAGCACGACGTTATCCGCCGTTTTCATGCTAAATGCCAGTTTCTTGTCATACGCAGCTATTGCGCTGGGCGAATCAAAAATAAGATCAAATACAATGATGCTCGCTCCGGCCTGGGTTAATTGCTCGATAAGTCGTGCATGTAACTCGCGCGGCCATAAGTATGGGGGCGTGGGTAAATTAAGCCGGGATGCGGAAGATTGGTCAATGGCAACGACGACGACGTTGTCTGGGGCTGTTATTGCTCCGCGCAAATGAAACAACCAATACAAACCAAATTTCTCTTCCATCCATGTCCCTGCAGGTGAAAGATTTACAATGACTCCCGTCAAGCCGATAACAATGCCCAGGAAAAGGTGCTTAAGCCATCTAGTCATGTTTATTCATGCATAAGCTGTAGTCGCATATTGGTGGAAAAAAAGCAGTCGCCGGATAGTTAATCCGTTTTTCGGTGATTTACGATTACCGGTTTAGTCTAATAAATGTCCGCCTAGCAGCAGGGTAATAAACTTCTCGCGAGTGGCATCGGATGCATCTCGATAAAGCCTGTATTTTGCGTGCTGATCCGGCTGCTCCGGGTTAATCTCGATACCCCATAGTGGTGCTAGTGTTGTGGGTAAATTCGAATAGCGCACGTCAATAAGTACATTGGGTTGTTCCGGTCGAACTGCCAGTAGTCCCGCAGAAAAATGACTGAAACGTGCAATATCCTGCGCCAACACCGAAGAAACCGGCAGTGTGCTCAAGTCACGTTCTAAAACAAATTTTTCAATGGATTCGCCTGGATAAATGCGCGGCTCAGAGAATAAGCCGATACGAATCGCATCCACATACAATTTGCCTTCAAACTCATAAATTGAGCGCCATAGCAGCAAATTGGCAAGTGTTGGTTTCACCAGCAATTGTTCTGCTTGTTGTCTTCTTTCTGCAATCAATGATTCAGCGACAGTTTCTGCGCGTTGCAACTGCATCCAGCCGAACGACAAATAGACCGCTGCGAGCAGCAATCCGATGCGGGCCGCTTTATGACTGTATTTCTTGTATGCCATCACTCCGGCGATCAGCAGAATCAGGGTGAAAGCCGGATCCAATACCGAAATGATACTCAACGCCACGCGCTCGTCGCTCAATGGCCATAACAGATGCGTGCCATAACTGGTGAACGCATCCAGCACACCACTCAAACAATACCCGAGAAAAGTGAAAAGATACAAACGAGCAAAAGGCAAACGTTTACGCAAGAACGGCCACAACAGCAGAGCAACAATCAAGGCACCCAACGGCACAAAAAACAGTGAATGGGTAAAATGGCGATGAAATTCGATATTCAACAACGGATCATTTTCAGATTGAATCAGGATATCGGCATCCGCTGCAATGCCAGCCAGAAAACCAATGCCGGTTGCTATGCGTGTTTCCTGTTGCCTGGCGCCTGACTGCGCCATTGTAGCGCCAAGCAATCCTTGAGTTATTAAATCCATAGGGTTAAATGTTGTGAAAAAACGCTAACCATTATTTTAAATAAATGTAAATTGATGCTTCGACCTTCTGCAGTGAAGTAATTTGAGAAGCACAAGGGGGAGTATACAATTTATGGATATTAGTTATAACATCCCTTAATTCAATTCCTCTCCAGTTATTCTACATGAGGGGGTCGGTTATACCTAAAGTATGGATTGCAATCAGCGTGATCACGCCAACTGCGATCAAGTAGTACAGTGTTGGGATAATGGTCATGCGAATGATGTTTCCTTCTCGCCCTAACAGGCCGACTGTGGCGGATGCTGCGACTACGTTATGGATGGCGATCATGTTACCTGCAGCGGCACCAACCGCCTGTACGGCGACCAGCAATGCACTCGATACACCGATCAATTGTGCGCTATCGAACTGAAATTGCGTCATCATCAAATTGGATACGGTGTTGGAACCAGCGATAAATGCGCCTAATGCACCCACTGCAGGGGCGAAAAACGGATAAATATCTCCTACGCTGCTGGCAACCCACTGCGCCATCACTTGCGGCATGGCTGGAAAATCGGCTAGATTGACGCCAGAGTTGATCAGAATACGTACCATCGGTAAGGTGAAAATCAACACGAATCCTGCCCCGAGCAAAGTACGCGAAGATTCCTTGAGTGCAGCTTTGAGCTCGCTGAGTTGCATCCGATGCAGAAAGAATGTCGCCAACACCACGAACATCATAATGCCTCCGGATGAATATAAGAATTCGATGCTTCCAGAAATGTCTTCTTCACCCAATATGTCAATCCAATTGAATGTCAGATGATGGCTTAATAATGCTTTCACATCGGTGTTGATCCGCGACAGAACTAGCAAGGTTGTTAGTAGTGCATAGGGTAACCAGGCCGAAACGATGGTAACAGTGGATTTTGCAGTCAAATTTCCTAACTTGATTTCGATGCTGCCGATCCATTCTATCGGCCAATCTTTGGCGGCGGGAAAATCCCAGTGTTGTTTGGGTGTCAAGAAACCGGCTCGAGCCGCAGAAACGATGATGGTTAATCCGACCAGTGCGCCAATGATCGATGGGAATTCCGGCCCTAAGAATATGCCCGCCAATGCGTAAGGAACAACAAAAGCGAGTCCGGCAAAAATAGCGAAAGGCGCGATCGCAAGTCCTTCCACCCAGGATTGGTTGCGTCCGAAAAAACGGGTCAACATCATACACATCAACAGTGGCATCAATACACCGGTCATGGCGTGAATTATGGCAACTTCACCTATGATCAAGCGATAGAAATCTTCCCAGCCGGAGCCAACCGCGATTAATTGCTCGGTGATGCCTGTCTGGTCCAATCCACCGCTTACGCCAACGATAATCGGCGTACCTGCGGCACCGAACGATACCGGCGTGGATTGCACCATCATCCCCGCCATCACTGCCGCCAGCGCTGGAAAACCCAGAGCGACCAGCAACGGCGCGACGATAGCCGCCGGTGTGCCAAATCCTGAAGCGCCCTCAACAAAACAGCCGAACAACCAGCCTACGATAATGACCTGCACACGCCGATCCGGACTGATGTTAGAGAAGCCTTGTCGGATCGTGGTAATGGCGTCGGAATGTTTCAACGTATTGAGCAGCAGTATCGCGCCAAAGATGATCCATAAAATAGATCCGGTTAGAATCAAACCTTGTAGAGTCGATGCGATCACTCGATTGACCGGCATTTCCCAGACAATCAGTGCAATCATAACGGTTACGATAAACGTTAGCGGCATTGCGCGCCGCGCAGGGTAGTTGAATCCAACTAGCAGCACCGCAGCCAACAGGAGCGGCAAGAACGCTAGAAATGAAAGCAAAGATTGACTCACAGCATGTTTTCCTGTTTAAGGATGCAGGTTAATCCGCAAGTTTCATTCAACGCAGATTTAATTTATTATGCATTCATACTGAACATCGCGTGATTCAAAATTGTATTGAGACTGATATTTTGACCCAGAAGCAATTTACTCAGCAATACCGTGAGAAATAGGAATGATAATGACAAAGAGAGTTATAAATCTTTTTTTGTACGTGCTCGTAATTAGTTTTGCGTGGGAGGTTACACCAGCATCTTCGGAAACAGAAACGGAAAAAGTGCGAGCGCAATGCAGAAATAATAATCTGCTGAATGTGGCCTATGACTGCGATTGCATTGGGAAGAAATTTGAAGCGGCACGAGAGCGAGATGCATCTACTGGTTATGCGAATGTGGTGAACCAGGTGCTGACGACGGACGTCGGTGAGTGCGTGCAACCGGAGAAGATTCGTGCGCAGGTGGTAAAAAAATGCGGAATGACGTATAACATCGCTTACGCAAAACTGCATGATAAAATGAAGTTAGGCAAGTCGAGTTTCTGCCACTGCTTAGCTGATGAATCGTTGAAGTTACTAGAGGGCATGGATCCCAAAAGAATTCCTACCCTTGCTGCAGGCAGTACGCGCGCGTTGCTTGTTTGTCGCAAGGTGGCGAGTTACGCGGTTCCGGCCGATAGCCCATTTCATCCACAGCAACCCATTCCCATCGCCACTCTGTCCGGGGATGAGGATATCAATGTGACAGAAAATCAACTCTATCTTATCGTCGTGAATGGGAATTTTGACTTGAATCGGCTTGATAATACGCGTTACGCTGTGAGCGATGATTATAAAAGCGATCGGAATATCAAGTATGTAACAATAAAGGATCAGCCAGTAACCGAGTTACCCGTCGCTCTCATCAAGCGCGGTGCCGAGGCAGCACCAGGCCAGATTGAAGCCAGGGCAATATCCGATGTTGTGGACGTGGCTGTGAATTACAATCTGGCGATACTCGTGCGCGGCTCACAACTCAAGGAAATTCTTACCAGAGTGCAGAATAATAAGCGGGTTAACTCGAGTGATTATTATGCCATTATAGGCGACGAGCTCTATAAAGTATCTGATTTGCAAGCGTGAATGTAATTTCCACTGAACGATCACACCAGTGACACTGGGTATCTGTTTGTGACACAACGATTGGATGAGGTGATCGACAAATTCTGCACACTCCAGTTGTTAAGCAACTTTTATCTTTTGTATTGGTTGCTTCAAAAACATTTTCCAACAGTTTGTTAATTAGAGACTATCTATCGCTTCTTGAGTACGAAGACGAATTCACCGGTTGCTTGTGACATAGACAACAATTCATTCCCCGTTTGCTCGGAAAAAACCTGAAAATCAATCATAGAACCTGGGTCAGTGGCAACGATTTTCAGGGTTTGTCCGCTGATCATGCCAGCAAGTGATTGCTTGGTGCGTAAGATAGGCAGAGGGCAAACCAAGCCGCGCGCATCCAGTTCTTTGTCTATTTTATCCATTTTCAATAGTATGAATTCTATGATCTCACTTCGATTCGATAAAGCTAGGAATTAAAACGCGAGCTGCATGCGTGAAAATAATATTTTTTCTGTAGGTCGATCGATTATGCCAATTGCGCCGTTGAAATGGGTCTGATTGTAACTTAATTGGAATTTAACATTGCGATTGAGATACCAATTAATGCCTACCCCAAAATCCTGAGCCTTGTTGACTGAGCGATCCATATTAAATAAGCCGTGCGCAAATGCTTTGGTGTCAAGATTGAGTTCCGAATAGCGTGTGACCAATTGTACGGCACCCAATGCACTGATATTTTCAAACGTTATCGGATTGTGCGGCTGCACCCTGCGAAATGAGGCATCGCCATTAAAGAGAACCCAGGATAATTGGACTTGGAAAGCATCATTTGTGACTTTATCACTCGTGGCCCCAATCTTAATATTTTGTTGGGAAATTGTATATTCCCCCATGATCCCAAACGGGCCGGAGTGATAAAAAAGCTGCGGGCCGATACGTTCGCGGCTGCCGTCGGCAAAAGCACCTGATACGTACGATGCAATCGACTGTTGCCCCGGTGATATGAAGATTGGCAAGTGCGCATTACCTGGTTGCGCGCTGCCATATTGTGTTCCATAACTATAGGCAACGCCCAATCCCAACCCCTGGAGAAATTCGGTTTGAATATGTTTGAGCGGGTGGGAAAAAATGCGCGCAACAAAATCGATACCGCTGCTGTTTGAATTAATAACGCTATCGCCTATGCCTGAACCGTTATCAACATTACCGTGAAATATACCAATCTGATATTCGGTGGTATCCCAGAGGATATCGCCAAAAACTTGTGCGCCAATTTCGCGATTAGGCGCCAGATTGGTGGGGAAGGCTCGTTCGTTTAAAGCTAATGCAGTCGCTGACTGCAGGCGTTCCAGTCCAAATGGAGACTTGAACTTGCCGACGCGAAGATTGAATGGTTTGATGTAATTACTTTCAAAAAAAGCATCCAGAATTCCCAGACTCGATTCCAGATTAGGCATAAAGTAAAAGCTGTAAACCTTACCAAATCTGACTTCAAGTACGGGTCGAATACGGCGGAAGGTAAAATTGTCATTATCTGCCTCGCCCGCATTCTCAAAAAAAGTTCGCGAGTCAGCTTGGATAAATCCTCCTAAGCGTATTTGATTTCTGCCATTATTCCATCGATATCCTGATCCAGAATCAGTAACGAATAATCCTGTTTTTCTTTTATTATCCTTGGAAGATTTTATTGTAATCGGTTGTTGTGACCGGTCTGGGATATCCTCTTGCGCATAAGCTGTGGAACTCACATAAAAAAAACATGCTGTAAGAATTAAGACACCTTTTAACGGTCTCAGACGGTGTTGCCACGTTAACTGTGCCTGGAGCAAAAATATCAGCATGAATAATTCAGTGGAGTGTTCAGGTCTTGCATTTGATTTCCTCATGCTATCGCTAAGAGTCGGGCAATGTGCATGCATAAAAATGAGAATGCTCTGACTACATGACCTGGAAGTTTTCAGGCTCAAAAATTTACTTCGAAATAATAATCGGCAAGCCTAGCCATCGTAATTTCTCTCTTCAGATCCTGTAGCTGGGAGGGTAGCCGATTCTAAAGAATTATGATGCAAGCGATGTTTGTGCCTGCGTCTTTCGGTCGAAGTAATACCAGAATTTCTTGCTGCCCGGTATGATGCAAGTGCACTTCTTGAGCCATCATCCGCAGCATCAGATCAATATCAAAGTGTTGCCGCAGCAAAAGGGTCAGCTTATGTTGACTGAATGGTGTCAGGAGGCGTTTGGTGAATTCGTCGCTGGCAATCGGATCAATGCTGAAAGTCGGATTTTCTGCGGCACCAGCACCAAATACTGGCGCCAACAAACCGCCACTTTCTCCGGTCAGTGCAGGTGTGGCACCCGCATTGGCGCTGAAATTGAAAGTTGCCGCAATACTGGAGACCCTAGTAAAATGTAGTGGCTCATGATGCTGGGCACGTGCGATATTGGTCAGAAGCTGCCTCGACTCCGCGCGGATAGCAGCGTCATCATAAACTTCAACTGCTCTGCTCAACGCAATAGGTGATAAGCAACCTGAAGATGATGAAATAAAAAGCAAAAGAAGTGATATCCGAGTAAATATTTTCATGGGTAATGGATCAGATCAGAAGCGGAAAGCTATGTTCTGCATCGTGACGTGGTGATCGCACTAAAAGAATTCTTTTAGATATCTGGCAAAAGAGGGCTCGCAAAATAGTAAGCATCTCCTGTGCTTAAATAGGTTAACTACCTAAAACATTATAATTTATCAAGGGGTTTGTTGAAGAAACGCTTCAAAATTTTCTGCGGACAAAGGTTTGCTAAAAAAATAACCTTGTCCGTAATCGCAGCCCATGGCGATTAAAAGTTGTTTCTGCGAATTTGTTTCCACGCCTTCAGCGACGACTTTCATGCCCAGACGGTGCGCCATGGTGATGACCGCTTCACATAGGATTCTATCGTTAGATTTGCTATCCAGATTAGAAATGAAGGACTGATCAATCTTGAGATAGTCGATATCGAATTTTTTTAAATAAGAAAGTGACGAATAACCTGTGCCAAAATCATCAATGGCTACTTGTACTCCTGCATCGCGGAAGCTTAATAATTGTTTTACGACTAATTCATGGATATCTAGCAACAAGTTTTCAGTAATCTCAACGATAATGCTTTGACCCTTCAGTTTTTTTTGATGTAAGTGATCCACCCAATCGCTCATTTTGCTGATAAATTGTTTGGGTGATTTATTAATACTAATTTGAAAATTAGTATTGTAATTAGCTTGCCACGCAGCTACCTGGTTGACAGCTTGTTTGAATACCCAATCGCCTATTTCAGCTATCAGGCTGGATTCTTCTGCAATGGAAATAAATTCTATTGGATAAATTGTTCCGCGTTCTGGATGCTGCCAGCGTATTAAGGCTTCGGCTTTATGGATATAACCGGTTGTTAAATTTACAATGGGCTGATACATCAAGAACAGCTGTTGTTCTCTAAGTGCGTGACGCAATTCATAGGCGATTCTTGAACGGATTTCTGTTGCTTTGCGCATGCTGGAGGTGAAATAACTGCAGCAATTGCGCCCATTATTTTTGGCGGCATACATGGCTTGGTCAGCGTTCTTCATCAGAATTTCCGTACTGCCCGCATCAGCAGGGAAAAATGTCACGCCAATACTTGCCGTGACATAGGCTAACTTAGCATTCAAATAAAATGGCTTAGTCAATTCCAGTAAAATCAGCTGGATTATTCTTTCTGCACAGTTCTGATCGGTGAGTCCATTTAGAATAATGGTGAATTCATCGCCGCCCAGGCGTGCAACCGTATCGGTTTCTCGAACGCAGCCACTGAGCCGCTTTGCTGCTTCTATCAGAAGAGCATCGCCAACACTGTGTCCAAACGAATCATTGACTTCCTTGAAGCGGTCGAGATCGATAAACAGCACCGCTAAGAGTGCTCCTGTACGAGAGACATTTCTAATGTCATGGCTTAGCCGGTCATAAAACATATTGCGGTTTGGTAAACCGGTCAACGAATCATAGTTTGCCTGCCGCCATATAATTTCATCCGATTTCTTCTTATCTGTGATATTAGAAAAATTAATGAGATAGTAACAGCTCGAACCATTGTTATTTGGTACCGAAGTGATGGTTAACCATGCCGGGTATTCCCGTCCGAACTTGTGTCTATTCCACACCTCACCTTGCCAGTGGCCAGATTGCTTAACACTCCCCCATATTTTTTGGAAAAACTTAGTACTGTGTCTAATGGATGTGACAATTGATGTGGGCTTGCCTACTATCTCCTCTGCGCTAAAGCCGGTTATTATATTCAGCGCTTTATTAATAGAAATGATGACCCTATTCTCATCGGCAATCATGATTGCCTCTGGGCTATTTTCAAAAACTTTACTGGAAAGATGCAATTGCTCGTTCATTTTTTGTTGCTCTAATGCAATTCCAATAATGAACGATCCGACTTGAAGCAATTTACGGTGAAATACGCTCGGCAAGCGATGCTCAAAACTGGAAAGCGCAAACGAGCCAATACATTCGCCACCTTTACTACGCACGGGCATTGACCAGCAGGAGAGAATATTAAAATCGATGGCTATTTCTCGGATACTCTGCCAACGTGGGTCATCGAGCGTACTTTCTATAAAGACTGCTTCTTGACGAAAAACTGCATTGCCGCAAGATCCCGCTTCAGGGCCAGGACGCAAACCATTGAGTCGTGTTACACACTCCGCTGGAATGCTGGGTGCCGCGAACACATTCATGCATTGCTTGCCTTTGTCCAGTAGCATGACTGATGCGACTGCATTATCCAAGAGTTGCTCTATCAACAGGCAGATTTTTTCACAAATTTCTTTGTAATTATTTCCCAATACGATTAACTCAAGAATCTCCTGTTGGAATTCAAGAATCTTACTTTGCTCGGGATTGGTGAGGTCGAAATAACCGGTTGGAGCAATGATCTGTTGAGTTATGTCCTTATTCACAACGTGTTAATCTCCCCCCTCAATTTGAACTACGTGGTTTTTTGCATGGATTATGTGAGTTAAAGAGTTTTAGTGTGCAATAAATTTAGCTCTTGGATATAAGTAGGTGTAAATTATACGTAAATTAGTCAAGCGCTCAAGGTTTATCGATTATTTTTTTACCTGTCTGATTAGGTTTTTGATTAGGTGTATGATTATAAATGATTTATTGTGTTGGAAATAGTTTCGTTGTTAACTGCTGGGCATATCGATTAAAAAAAGCTGCCCTTCAATCCAGGAAGTTAATATTCCCAACAAGGATTTTGGATTCATGCGCTTTGTTCTGGGTTTTGCCGACGATGAGAGTGCACGAAATTTTTATAGGGCAGTCGGTGTGGTAATTATCTTGGTTGGTGTGTTGACGGATTATCAGAATCAGAGGCTGACAAGAGATTGAAAAATTTTAGACGTAAATGAGTTTTGAGCTTTTGGATTTATTATGTTGAATCACGCTAACAACTGAGTCATTATTGCATTCAGTTGTTAGCGTGACCTTCAGTCATTGCTGATTAGTATCGGCGCACCGTTTACTTGCTGCTGTCAGCACTGTCAACTTTTTCCTCTAATGTATCGCCAGCCTCTTCAATTTTTTCTTCTAATGTATCGCTGGTTTCTTCAACTTTTTCTGCGGCATTTTCAACTGCTTCGTCAATTTCTTCACCGGTTTGTTCGGCAGGACCTTCAAACGCACTTTCAATTTCTTCAATTTTCTCTGATACTTTTTCTATAACTTCATTAACTGCTTTTTTGCCGCTATCGATGGATTGATCGATTTCTTTACCCATTTTCTCAGCAGTTCCTTCTTGTCCCGAGCAGCTCACTAATAGTAGAGATAAAAAAGCCACTGAAAGGGATAAAATTAGTTTGTTCATGACAACCTCGTTTACAAATGAATAGAGTGGGTTTTGCAACCCCGTTTATTTGGGTATCTCTGAGCGCTGATGTGAGATTCTGCTTATTAAACATTTTATATTATCTGGCTTTCCAAAATAATGATAAAAACTTAAGTTAAAGAATATGGCTCGAGACGTGGCATAGTAACACTCATCGAATATTTCGACAAATTTCCTCAGAAGTAAATATTTAAGGAAAATCAAATGGATCGCGTTTGAAGGCGGACGCAAGTGAGTGATGATCAGTTTCAATTCGTAGCCTTAATGACATCGATAAACGTTTCCGATATGTATGATTTCCTTATCAGCACCAGGAATTTCGTATTTACCCGAGTTATTGGAATAGATAATATGCACATTATTTCCTCCCAATTTTTTCGCCTCATTGGTTAAATTGCTCCTAGCTCTGATCAGCCGCGCGGTATAAGACGTGGTATCGTTTTCGGTTTCACTTTCTTTTGAAGATCCTGTCACTTTTCCGAGTAATTCGCAGCCTTCAGGGCCAGATTTACCGAGCATGATAGTAACGGTTTTGCTTTCCTCGGGCTGTGCTGAAACTTTAGCGCAGCCAATAATAATTAGTAAAATCAATAAGATTTTAATTAATTGGCATGATGGTTTTGAAACGCGCATGAGTAACTCCTAATACTTGATTGCAGCTATAAATTCAGAATCATAAATAAACACGATATTATCCGTCAATCACCCCTGATCAGGACAAGTATTGCAGAATTTTAGTAATCAATGCAGTGAAATAAAGCCACTACCTGCATCTTTTCAATCCAGATATGGATGGATCTCTAAGGTATATTAAGTTTTATGTAATTTATAGGAGGAGAGACGTTGGACATTATTTTCTATATTTCTATCGCAGTGTTGGCCATTGCTTTTGTATATGGAATCATGCTCTATAACAGCTTGGTGGACATCAAACATTCAGTGTCCCAGGCATGGTCGAATATTGATATTCTTTTGAAGCAGCGTCACGATGAGCTTCCCAAGCTGGTTGAAACCTGCAAGCAATACATGGGTTTTGAGCAGGAAACACTCAAGCAGGTGATTGCGGCGCGCTCACAAGTAGCTGGCGCTCGGGAGGCGGGTAATATCGGTGCATTGGGCGCTGCGGAAAGTAGCTTGCGCATTGGGTTGGGCAATCTGTTTGCCGTTGCAGAAGACTACCCGGAATTGAAAGCCAGTGAGAAATTTCAGCATTTGCAAGTGCGTATTACCGGGCTGGAAAACAGCATCGCAGATCGTCGTGAGTTCTACAATGAAGCGGTCAAAATTAATAATGTGCGGATTGAGCAATTTCCTGATGCCATCATTGCTAATTGGTTTAAATTCAAACCACGCGATTTGCTGGAGTTTGGCGACGCTGATAAACAGGATGTCAATATCGCTAAATTGTTCGGTTAATACATTGTTTCAAGCATGATTCCCTTGCCGATGGAATTTACACACGAAGAATTCCAATTTGCGCTGGGCGCATCGATATTGGTTGCGTTGCTCAGTTTCTATTTCTTTACTCGCAATTGGAAACGGTTGCGGATCATTGAGAATACGCCGACTGCGAAGCTACGTTCCGCGCATCAGGGTTATATTGAATTGGAGGGAAAGGGGCAGTTGGTTGATGATCAACCTATACATGCGCCGCTATCGAACCATCCTTGTCTTTGGTATCGCAGCCAAATCGAGCAGCAAGAATATTTTGTTGAAAAGGGCCGTACGCAAACTCGCTGGAATGTTGTGTACAAAACTATCAGCGATCACCGGTTCAAACTAACAGATGGCGTAAATAGTTGTTTTGTGGATCCCCGTAGTGCGGAAGTCAGTGGTGATGAAAAATTGGTATGGTACGGCAATACCGAATGGCCCACTCGTACGCAAATACTGGAGAGTCAGTCAGTCGTTCATGCCATGGCCCACGGCTATCGTTACACTGAATGGCTGGTGCTGCCGGGTCAATCACTGTATATATTGGGACAATTCAGTACCTGGTCTGCTACAACGCAGAAATCAGTTCGGGATGTAATGATCAATCTGATCAACGATTGGAAACAAGATCAGCCGGCGTTGCGAGAACGATTTGATACCGATCAGGACGGTAATCTTGATCAGGAAGAATGGGAGGCTGCGCGTCAGGAAGCGCGATCCGAGGCGCAACAGATTCACGATCAGCTGGTCTTGGAACCGGACACGAACATTATTGCAAAGTCGAATAACTCGGCGCAGCCTTTTATTATATCGGTATATCCTCAGGCGTTATTGGCCCGGAAATATCGCAGCAATGCCTGCATCGCTTTGACGGGGTGCGTAGTATCTCTCAGTATTGTCGCGTGGTTATTGCACGTACAGGTATTATCGTTCGTGATCAGCCGAGTGAAACTTGTGTATCAACATTTAGCTTCAGAATTCTTTCAGTGAGATTCTGAGTGACTCACCTATAATTCTGAGAACGCCTAGCGCCAAAATAATTGGGATCGTGCCAGCCGCCGCCAAACGGCAGTGGGTAAATGCGCACGTCGCGCAGCTGCAAATTCCAATGCGCCACTCAGTCGACCGAGCTCAAAGCTAAGCATGACCGTTCTTTTCGGGAGTTTGTGGAGTAATTGCTGGCCGATAATCAGATCGTTGGTATATCCCAATTCATTCTGTAATGCTGATAAAGCGGCAATGAAATGATCAGCGCGTTTGCCGTAGATCGGTGCGAAAGCATCGGCTACGTAACGCAACTTCTTGGCAGCGATGCGTGCTTTATGACGACCGTTGGCATCCAATTTGGCGAAGCCATGGCAACTTTTGCGTAGTTTCTGCCAGCGTTTGTCGAGAACTGTCTTGGCCCATATTTTTGCCTCTTGTTGTCGGGCTTCAGTAGGTGTGGCAGATAAGAGGCTGCGGCCGATATCGAGCATGAGCCGGGTAAATTCGGGCTTGCGCAATAGCTCTTGCGATTGCTGGCGGGCAAGTGCGGCAGTATTTTGCAATAAAGCGGAGGCTGTATCGTTAATGTCGATATTTCCTGCGGATGATTCCAGAGTCAACAGAATCTCAGGCAAAATTTCTTGCTGAAATACATCCCAGTCGCGCGCCGGATTCAATGCCTGCATTAACGCGCGTAGAGGTCTATTCCAATCTGGTATCGCTTGCCCCAGTGATTTCGCCAGTTGCGCGCCAGTGTGCAAGCGGCGCAAGGCAACACGGAGTTGATGCAGATATTCAGTGTCGTGCGCGTTTTCCAGAAAGCCTGGCACGTTGGCGGATAATTGCACCAGTGCGGCTTGCAGGATTGCATTCCAGGCATCTTTAGTTGGCTGATTTTTTTCAATCATCGGTTGAACCGCTTTGACTGGAACAGGAGTCATTGCGTTGCTCAGAATATAGCCGCGTTCAGCTTTGCTGCGGGGCTCAACATGAAGCGATACATGCTCCAGTAATCGTATTGCCATATCGAACAGAAATTCAGGTGCTCCTGATTTGAGTTCGATTTCAACTTCGCAAATGTTGCTGGAGGCATCTCCGGCATAGATATTTCCGCTATCGAGAGCTACCTCGACTTGTGCTTGCTTACTATCAATTAGCCAAGTGGTGCGCTGAAATTCAGTAGTAAATACCGGTACGATGCGTTTGAGTTTAATTCCGGAGAGCAGATCCAGGGCGACTGGTGGCAATGCGGAGAAATCCGGATGTTTGCCATCAATGACCGTTACTTCCCATTCCGGACGGCTTGTTAATGCACCAACCGATTGTGCTTCGGCTTTTAGTGTCTGAACCCACCGATTATTCACGTAGCGCAAACGCAAAGTAATGCCGCGCCGCATGAGGTCAAATTTCTCGGTATCAAAATAAATGCTCAGCAGCGGGTGTTGCTCCGGCGTGACTGCGGTTAACAGGGAGTGGCGCCTGAGCCGTGCTCGATGGCGTGGATGCAGGGCTAGTTTCAGTTCGACTTCCATGACGGACTCCTAGTCTTGAATGCCGTAGGCTACTGCGGCTGGAAAGATTTGTGATTATTCAATCTTCAATGTTTTAAAGTTGATGTCTGCGGAGGGTGGCGGCGTTTTCAACTTCATGCTCTCCAATGCCTTCACGACATGGTGGGCGATGACTAAATTGCGATACCATTTGCGGTTGGCCGGTACGATATGCCAAGGTGCGGCATCGGTGCTGGTGGCCGCCAGCATGGCCTCAAACGCATTCTGATAATCTCTCCAGAATTTCCGTTCCTCCAGATCCCCGGTGTTAAACTTCCAGCGTTTTTCCGGGTTGTTGATACGTTCTTCCAAGCGTTTCTTCTGCTCATCTTTTGAAATATGCAAAAAAAACTTCAATATCACCGTACCACTTTCGGATAATAACTCCTCGAATTCCTTGATCTGATTAAACCGCTGCTTGACCGCCTTGTCTGATATCAGCCCATGCACGCGGGTAATCAACACATCCTCGTAATGTGAGCGATTGAAAATGCCAATTTGTCCCTTGGCAGGCGCTTTCTGATGCACGCGCCACAGAAAATCATGACCAAGCTCTTCTGCAGAAGGCGTTTTGAACGTCACTACCTTGCATCCCTGCGGATTGACACCGGACATCACATGTTTGATCGTGCCATCCTTACCACTGGTATCCATCCCCTGCAATACGATCAACAGTGCTCGGTTACCGTTAGCGTACAAGCGTTCTTGCAGTTCGCTCAATTGGTCGGTTAATTTCTCTGTGGCGGCTTTGGCTTCCTTCTTGCCTTGCCTGCTTTTCTCATAGTTGCCGGTATCGTCGGGATCGCATTGTGATAGCTGTAGTTTATTGTCGGGTTTTACTGGGTAGTTTTTCATTTTAATGGATTATTTTCCCGTTAATCTGAAGGTGTTAAGCTGTTATTTAACGGAATTCTCTTGTGGTATTTCATTTTCGGCATAAATCCCTATCCACGCAATACCATCGTTGCCGATAGCGCCGCGGTACATGCCTCTGGTGTTGAACCGCATGGTATATTGGCCTTTGGCATCGAGAACGATCAAACCGCCATCGCCACCGATAGCGGCGATTTCTCTCAGCGCATTATCGGCTGCCTCGGCGATGGGAGTGCGTAGTAAGAGAACCTGCGCCGCCGTATTGAATGCGGCTGCGGTGCGAATGAACATTTCGCCAGTGCCGGTCGCGGATACCGCAATCGAACGGTTATCCGCATAGGTTCCGGCACCAATGATGGGAGAATCTCCGACACGTCCAAAACGTTTGTTGGTGAATCCGCCGGTTGATGTGCCGGCGGCAAGATTGCCATGATGATCCAATGCGACAGCACCGACGGTTCCACGTTTTTCATCCTTGTTAGACTGCGGTGTATTGGGGTCGGCATCGGCATCATGATCGCGCAGCATGCGATCTTCAGCAATCGCTTTTTGCAGTTGCTTCCAGCGGAATTCGGTATGGAAATAAGAGGGGTCGACGATTTCCAGTCCTTGTTCGGCGGCAAAGGTATCGGCGCCTTCGCCTATTAGCATGACATGAGCGCTTTGGGTCATCACTGCATGTGCGGCACGAATCGGGTTGCGAATTGTGGTGACAGCGGCAACGGCACCTGCTATGCGCGTTGCGCCATCCATGATCGATGCATCCAGTTCAATGCGCCCGGCATGAGTGAAAACCGCGCCTTTGCCGGCATTGAATAATGGTGAATCTTCCATCACAGCAATCGCTGCAATCACAGCATTAGTACTGCTGCCGCCTGCCTTGAGTATGGCATAGCCAGCGGCCAGTGATTGTGTAAGGACTTGGGTATGCGCCTGTTCGCGCTCCGCGGTCAGTTTGCCGCGCTCCATCCCGCCTGCGCCACCGTGAATCAACAGGCGAATTGGCGGCGTGTCAGCTTGAGCTAAATTTGATTGTAAAGTCATCGGGAGCAGGATCAGAAAGTAAATGAGCGTATGTATCGCAGCCCTTTCAAATTGATTTGTGAATGTGTGCCGCCGAATTCTTAAGGGAAACGTACTCAACTCTATCGAGTGCGAACCTCGTCTCTATCGGCCATCTCTATGACTGTGGCTGCTGTTAATTGTCCATCCATGTTTCCGTCCCAGGTGGCATTGAACGGCAGCGTATTTTGCACACGTTTTGCAAAATCAATGTAGGCTTGCAGTGTCAAGTCAGGTTGTGTGACTGGTGTCGCAATCGTACGTGGATTCTGAATGACTTCACTGAGCAGAGCCTGGTTGATGTGAGCCTGAGGCCGTGAATCAAGCTTTGCTTTGGACGAAGCGCGCGCAGCACTCAATGAATTTTTAAGCAATAAGGTGTGATTACGCTTATCGTCTTCCAAGATGGCATAGCTTTGCAAATACAGCGTGTTATCGCGCCAGCCAAGCAGATAAGGTTGATTCACCACGCGAACCGGTGTGCCTACCGGTACATCGTTATAAATGAATGCGATGTCTTCCGGATACATGCGCAGACAGCCGTGACTGCCGCGCAAGCCAACGCTGGGTGGTTTGTCGGTGCCATGAATGGCGTAGCTCGGCCAGGCGAGTCTGAGTACATAAGCGCCCATTGGATTGTCAGGTCCCGGTGGTACGATGGCAGGGAGTGGATTGCCGTTTTTGGCATATTCTTTGCGAATGGAGGGGGTTGGTATCCAACTGGGGTTCTCATTCTTGGCGGTGATCCGTGTCATGCCTTCCGGTGTTTTCCATTCCACGCGCCCGATACCGACCGGATGCGTAATGACTCTTTGTGGTTCTCCCGCTTTGGTCTGTGGAAAATAAAACAACCGCATTGCGGCGAGATTGATCACAATGCCCTGACGTGGCGCATCTGGCAACACAAACTGGGTTGGGATCACGATTTTTGTGCCTGCTTTCGGTAACCAGGGATCGATTTGAGGGTTGGCGCTGACGATTTCTTCATAACCCAGGTTAAAGCGCCGAGCGATATCAGAAAGTGTATCGTCCTCGTGGGCGGTGATGATTTGTAATTTGCCCACTACATCTTCACGGGCAGAATCGAAACTGAATTCATGGTTGGCAATCGGTATGGGCAATGAACGAACCGCTGGATTGCTTGATTTCGTTGTTTGGGTTAAGAATGATTGACAGCCGGTTAAAAGGAAAAAACTGCCGAGAAAGCCGTATGTCAGAATATAATACAGCGATGGTGAAAGTGTTTTAGTCATCCGGATCATGAAGGTCACGAAACAATAGAGTCATCAATGGTACGTCAATTTACAGGTTTTTTCCTCATGGCTCAATCATTCTGGCCATCAATCGAGTTTCGTTGGTTAGAAAGTGTGCAGTGTGAAGACTAAAATATTTTCCAGAAATATTCATAGGCTACTAGTAAAGACACGCGTGTGAGTGTGCTTAGCTGAATGGCACGTATTCAATTCACCTGCTGATTTAACAGGATAACAAATGCGTCATCAACCCGATTTATTTTCCAGCGAGATTGAGGATATTCACCAGCAAACCTCAGCCGACTCTGCGACGGCACTCAAATTGACGCCGCAGGATGATCAGTTATCGCCAAGTCAGCAGCGCTTTAACCGGCTACTGGAGCGCATTGATAAATTGAAAGAGCAATTGGTTGAAATGCAGGTGATGCGTGATGCGCATCGCCCTGTGTATCACCAAAAACTGACACCATTGCGTGAGCGTTATAACCTGTGTGTGCGCGAAATAGTGCTTTTGCTGGACAGCCGATTGCAGCGTAAAGGTTTAAGTGCCCTGCAAGAACGCATTACCGCGACCATACTTTGCAATCTCAGCATGCAGCTGATCGTTCAAGGGGATGAGGAAATGAAAGCGTTGCATGATAAGCACAGCAGAGAAAGTTTGGCGCAGAAAGAGCAGGCCGCCATGATGGACATGCGTGAAATGATGGAAGACATACTGGGTGAGTCGCTGCCCGATGACGAGTCGTTGGACTCTGCGCAAGACGTGTTTAGAGCGGGTATGGAACGTTTGCGAGAAGCGGAAGCTGCAGAGCAGGAAGCGCGGCAACAGGCTCGGATTCGCAAAAAGAAACCCAGCGCCGCTCAGCTCCAGGCCATAGCAGATGAAGAAGCGGCAGAAACCACACTGCGTAAGGTTTTTCGACAACTGGCCAGTGCCTTGCATCCTGATCGTGCCAGTGATTCCGAGGAACGTGACCGAAAAACAGTGCTAATGAGCGAAGCCAACGCCGCTTACGATCGGCGTGATTTGGTAGCCCTGCTGCAGATCCAACTGCGCGCCGAATTAACGGACACTGCATCCATCGCCAAAATGGCGGAAGAGAAAATTGCTGCGTTGTCGCTATTACTCAAACAGCAAGTCCAGGAATTAGAAAGCGAACTGCAACAGCAGCGTTTTGATGCGCGTCATGAATTTGGCCTCAAATCCTATGAAACGGTGAGCGTGGCTAACCTGCATCGCAGTCTCAGGACTGAAGAATCATGTTTCGAGAGAGACTTGATCGCGATGCAACAGGATTTGCAGCAACTGACGGATGATAAGTACTTCAAACGCTGGTTAAAAGATCAAAAACGGCTTTCCCAAGAATCTACGACCGATGTATTTGATGATTGGCGGTATTGAGCCTCTTTTGGAAAAATAAAATACTAACCTGGGTATTGCGTGAGAGGGAACGGCAGTATTTTTACTTCTTTCTGAATTTCTTGCTTTGCCTGAAGCTCCTGTATCATTCGAGTTAACTCTTCAGCGGGCAGCGGACGGCAATAAAAGTAACCTTGAATTAATTCGCAATTCTGATTTCTCAGAAAATCCAGTTGTGCTTGCGTTTCAACACCTTCGGCAACAATTTTTTTGTTGAGCGCATGCGCCATAGCAGCAATTGTGGCTGCAATGGTTCCACCGCTGCCATCATCCTGGATTTTACGTACAAAAGACATGTCGATTTTTAATGTATCAAAAGGAAGTTGTTCCAGATATGACATTGAAGAATAACCTGTTCCGAAATCATCGATTGAAAGCTGTACACCCAGCTGTTTCAATTTGTGGAGAACATCGAGCACAACCTTGGCGTCGTCCATCATCACGCTTTCGGTAATCTCAAGTTCAAGACAATGTGGCTGCATGGCATTGTCGCTTAACACGGTTTCAACCGATTTTAAAAAATCAGGATGATAGAATTGTTTTACCGATACATTGACAGCCACATAATCTAATGAAATTCCCTGATTAAGCCATGTGCGATATTGTGCGCAGGCTTCAATTAATACAATCCGGCCGATTTCTGCTATCAATCCGGTTTCTTCAGCGAGACTGATAAAGTATCCTGGTGAGACAAGTCCATTTTTTGGATGATTCCAACGGATTAGTGCTTCAGCTCCACGTGGCAGATTTGTTGTTGGATCATATTGTGGCTGATAATGAAGCAACAAATTGTTGCTCAGAAATCGCGCGTCTTAGCTCTCGTTCGATAGTCGCTCGTCTGACTACTTCCGTATTCATGCTTTCTTCAAAGAAGATATACTGACTTCCAGTTTTTGCCTTTGCTCGATACATGGCAATATCGGAGTTACGCATTAAATCGGCAATATTTGCTCCATCATGCGGGTAAATGGCGATACCGATGCTGGCAGCTACAACATTTTCTTCCCCATTGATGATAAATGGCTTGGTCATTGAATTGATTATTTTATTTACCGCCGAGACAATTTGATGCTGGGAATCGATCTGGCTAATGATGATGGCAAATTCATCACCTCCGAGTCGCGCGATCGTATCGCTTTCTCGGATACATTTTTGTAACCGTGTGCCAGCATCACACAACAATTTATCTCCAGCAGAATGCCCAAGGCTATCATTTATTTTTTTGAAATTATCAAGATCGATATAAAGAATGGCGAATTTTTCTTCTTCACGCCGCGTTTGCGCAATTTCTTTTTGCAACTGTTCTGCAAAGAGAAAACGATTTGGCAGTCCCGTTAAATTATCTATGCGTGCTTGTCGAATGAGTAACTCTTCCCTGTTCTTGGTAAAAAGAGCTACGGCTATCCGGTCTGTATAATCTCGGATGCGTTTTATTTCATCGGCCTTCCAGTGACTTGCGATTGAGAATCCCAACGCGATAAACCCAACCGTTTGGTCTTTCCAATTAAGAGGAAGCAGGAAAAGATGAGGACTAACCATGTTGATCTTATCGATCTGTATCTGTTGCCGAATTAATTCATTCTCAATCCAGATTCCTTCGGGATTATGCGTAAGTAATTGTCGCAGATTGTCTGATAATACGTGGGAATGGTTATGCAGTTGCTTGCTGTTACTATCTATCATATAGACGTGCATTTGTTTCAGTGAATCATCATGTATTACTGAGATACTGGCAAAATGCACGGTAGCAATTCTTTGCAAATGAATTAAAACATCATAGGCAATTTTTTCAATATTGAGAGCAGATAATATTTCGCGGTCAATTTTTGAAAGTGCAGCGAGTGTTTCGAACTGATCTCCTAATTTTTCACTCATGATGTTGAACGATGAAGCTAATTCTCCGAATTCATCGGAACTGGTTACAGTCACTTTAGTTCTGAAATCATGATTACCAAGACGGCGGGTGCCATCGATCAGCTGTTCCAAAGGAATCAGAACGCGTCGAATCTGCGTCATGCTGAACAATAAGATCAAAAGTACTGAGAGAATAACGCTGCTCCAAAAAATAGTATTGAATTTCTGCAACGAATCGAGCGCTTCAGTTTCTGGTTGCGATACAATCACAAGCCAGCGAGGTGTGAAAAATTTGGGTTGGAGAAAAATCTCATGATAGCTGGCTATGTGTTTTTCTGCGCTATCTTGCCAGGTAAAATCTCCTTTGTTAGCCCGCGAGTGCTCCTTGATTTGTTGAGTTGTAGGGTAAGTCTCGGAATGGGTGCAAAATATATTTAAGTAATCCTTGTTGTATACACAAAGGTTTGTGTCCAGGATAAACGTGCTCGGATCTCTCCACAAATAATTGGGAATTATCTCTGTGATCAGAATTCCACTCTCAGGAACTGATGTGTTATGAGCCATCAAAATAAAAATTTTAATGTCTGGGCCATTTTGTTTTGTTAGGAGTAAAGATCCGCCATTGAGTACATGCTCCAAAGCATCGGCATTGAGTGATATCTCTTCGACTTCATTTCCAAACAGCGTGATCGTATCGAGAACTTTGCACGGTTAGAGTCATTTTCAGGTGCGGATGATGATATAATAATGTTTTGAATCATATTGTTGAGTTAATTGATATGAGTTTTTCGGAATTTGACGTCACCCGCCGTACCCGCAAAGGAAACTTTCTCAACCAAATCGATTCCCTGATTGATTGGGCACCGATAGAAAAAACAATCGCTGAACATTATGCTCCTACATTTGATGCCGTAGGCCGTCCTGCCTATCCCGGGCTGCTATTGTTCAAAATGCTGCTGGCAGGAATCTGGCACGGTGGACTCAGTGATG
>NZ_JAIEMO010000009.1 GCF_019752095.1 Nitrosomonas sp. | reverse complement strand
TTCGTCAATATCGTCGTAATTGCCGCCGTCAGCGTAGTCTTACCATGATCCACATGCCCTATCGTTCCAACATTTACATGTGGCTTCGACCGCTCAAATTTACTCTTTGCCATGTCTTATCCTTTTACACTCTATACAATTTCACTATTTCTTGCTTATTATAGCTTCAGCCACATTCTTTGGTGCTTCAGAATAATGCTTAAATTCCATCGAATAAGTCGCCCTTCCCTGTGTTGCAGATCTTAAGGCTGTTGAATAACCAAACATTTCTGCAAGCGGCACTTCTGCTCGAATGACTTTAAAACCAGGAATATCTTCCATTCCTTGTATCATACCGCGCCTTGATGATAAGTCACCCACAACATTTCCCATAAAATCTTCCGGTGCTTCCACCTCAACAGCCATCATAGGTTCTAGCAACACTGGATTGGCTTTACGCATACCATCCTTAAATGCTATTGATGCAGCCATTTTAAAAGCATTTTCATTCGAATCCACATCATGATATGAACCATCGAAGAGAGTAACCTTCACATCTACTACAGGATACCCCGCCAACACACCACTTGGAAGCGTTTCCAACAATCCTTTTTCAACTGCCGGTATATATTCTCGCGGCACTGCCCCACCTTTTATTTGATCTACAAACTCAAAGCCCTTACCAGTTTCATTTGGCTCCATTTTCAACCAAACATGACCATACTGCCCACGCCCCCCGGATTGTTTTACAAATTTCCCCTCAATCTCGACTAATTTCCTTATTGCTTCACGATAAGCCACTTGTGGAGCACCTACATTCGCTTCCACACCAAATTCACGCCTCATGCGATCAACAATGATCTCAAGATGTAGCTCACCCATACCAGAAATAATCGTTTGCCCAGTCTCTTCATCCGTTCTAACTCTAAATGAAGGGTCTTCTTGGGCCAATCTATTGAGCGCCATGCCCATCTTCTCTTGATCAATTTTTGTTTTTGGCTCAACCGCAACATGAATTACAGGTTCTGGAAAATCCATTCTTTCTAGCGTGATTATATTTTGAGTATCACACAATGTATCCCCAGTAACCACGTCCTTCAAACCCACCGCGGCAGCAATATCTCCCGCTCGCACTTCTTTAATCTCTTCACGCTGATTTGCATGCATTTGCAATATTCTACCAATTCTTTCTTTTCTTCCTTTAATCGGGTTATAGACTGTATCACCTGACATCACAATACCTGAATACACTCTGAAGAAAATAAGTTGTCCCACGTATGGATCTGTTGCAATCTTAAATGCTAGCGCTGAAAAAGGCTCGTTATCATCAGCCATCCTCTTGTCCGCATCGCCATTTTCCTTCTCACCTTGCACTGCCACGATATCTGTCGGCGAAGGCATATAATCTATAACCGCATCCAACATCGCCTGAACCCCTTTGTTTTTAAATGCAGTCCCGCACATCATTGGCACTATTTCATTGCTAACTGTTCGCGTTCGCAAACCAAACTTTATTTCGGAAATATCCAGATTTCCACTCTCCAGATATTTATTCATCAACTCTTCATTGGCTTCAGCCGCTGATTCCAGCATCTTCTCACGCCAGGCTTTCGCATCTACTTGCAGAGCTTCAGGGATATCACGCTCCTCAAACTTCATCCCCCTACTTTCTTCATCCCAGTAAATAGCCTTCATTTTAACCAAATCGACTATACCCTCGAATTTGTCTTCGGCTCCTATCGGCAGCTGTATCGGCACTGGCACCGCTTTAAGCCGCGTTTTAATCTGCTCATAAACACGCATGAAATTTGCACCTGAGCGATCCATCTTATTCACAAAAGCAAGACGCGGAACCTTATATTTATTTGCCTGCCTCCAAACTGTTTCAGTCTGAGGCTGAACCCCCCCAACTGCGCAAAAAACTGTACAAGCTCCATCCAACACCCGAAGAGATCGCTCCACTTCAATTGTAAAATCAACGTGCCCTGGAGTATCAATGATATTAATTCTATGCTCAGGATAATTATCGGCCATCCCCCTCCAGAAACAAGTTGTAGCAGCCGATGTTATCGTAATACCCCTTTCCTGCTCCTGCTCCATCCAGTCCATTGTTGCCGCGCCATCATGAACCTCGCCTAATTTATGCGACACACCGGTATAAAACAGCACACGCTCAGTAGTAGTTGTCTTACCCGCATCAATATGAGCCATGATACCGATATTTCTATAACGCTCTATAGGAGTTTTTCTTGCCACAGTTTGAATGCCTTACGAATATCCAATTAATGAATGCTACTCTTTAAGTTTTTCCCAACTAGAATCTAAAATGCGAGAACGCCTTATTAGATTCAGCCATCCTATGAACCTCTTCACGCTTCTTAACTGCACCTCCACGCCCCTCAGCTGCTTCAGTCAATTCATTCGCCAACCTTGCATCCATTGACTTTTCGCTCCTTTTCCTTGCAGCATCTCTAAGCCACCTCATGGCAAGCGCATTACGCCGCACAGAACGCACTTCTACCGGAACCTGATAATTAGCACCACCCACTCGACGACTCTTTACTTCCACGATTGGGCGCACATTGGTTAATGCTTGCGTGAATATTTCCAACGGATCATTTCCAGTTTTCTTCCCGATGTGCTCTAGTGCGCCATAGATAATTCTTTCAGCCACTGACTTCTTACCTCTCGTCATGAGAACATTAACAAATTTTGCTAGCTCTACATTGTGATATTTTGGATCCGGTAAAATTTCCCGCTTTGGAACTTCTCTACGTCTTGGCATTATGCAACCTCTTCAGATTTATTACTTTTCTGTTCGTTTTTTACTATATAAATAAATTACTTGCGTTATATTCAGATAAGAATCTATGCAGTTTTTGGTTTTTTGGAACCATACTTTGATCTTCCCTGTTTACGATCTTTAACACCCGCCGTATCCAGACTTCCCCTCACTGTGTGATAGCGCACACCCGGCAAGTCTTTGACACGCCCCCCACGAATCAGCACAACCGAATGCTCCTGAAGATTATGTCCTTCGCCACCAATATAACTTGAGACCTCAAATCCATTTGTCAATCTCACTCTGGCTACTTTGCGCAACGCAGAGTTTGGCTTCTTTGGTGTTGTCGTATATACCCTCGTACAAACACCCCGCTTTTGCGGACTATTTTCCAATGCAGGAACGCTACTTTTAACCCGCTTAGCTATACGCGGCTTTCGAACTAACTGACTGATTGTCGGCATTTCTATGTCCTAAAAAACTGCGACGGCTTCTAAGCCGTCTGCAACTAACCTATTGCTAAACCATATTTCTATTTTATCAATGGTGTAAAATTAATTATTCGTCATCTTTATTTTTACGAAAGGAAAGATGCATCAAAAAAGAGAGCGGATTCTATTGGGTTTATATTTTTGTGTCAAGACAAACATCGTTAACACAGGCATCATTTTACCAGTATCTTGCTATGTTTTACCATTCATTTCTTGCGTTATACGAAGAATATAACCAACGAACTCCATCAATCTCTAAAGTTATGGAATTGTAATGGAAAACTATCAATTGATTTTTTTACTAATTGTATTACATCCTGCAACACATCTTTCTTTGCACCGACTACACGCACGACTTCTCCCTGGATACTGGCTTGCACTTTAAGCTTACTATCTTTAATTTTTTTTATAATTCTTTTAGCTAGCTCTGTTTCAATCCCCGTCTTAATTGTCACTAACTGCTTTACTTTATTCCCACTAATTTTATCAATCTGATTCTTGTCCAAACATCGCACATCCACATTCCGTTTTGTCAATTTAATTCTGAGAATATCTAAAACCTGCTCCAATTTGAATTCATCATCTGCAAATACCGTTAATTGATAATCAGTCTGCTCCACCCGCGCATCCGAACCCTTAAAGTCAAAGCGAGCATTTACTTCTTTATTAACTTGTTCAACCGCATTCCTGACTTCCTGCTTATCAACTTCCGAAACTATGTCAAATGTTGGCATTTTATTTCTATATAAACTGAGCAAATGATCCAGATTTTTTACTCATGCTAATGTGCATTTTATCGAGTATTCCTGACTATTCAATTAAGCTGACCAAGTTTGCGCTTAGCTGCAATGCGCAACCTTAATGCATTCAATTTGATGAATCCTGCCGCATCCCCTTGATTATAAGTTCCGGCATCGTCTTCAAATGTCGCAATATTTGGATCGAATAATGAATCAGCATGAGAGTCTCTACCGACCACAATAATATTTCCTTTGTACAGCTTCAGCCTCACCCATCCATTGACATTTTGCTGGCTCGCATCAATCATCGCTTGCAGCATCTTCCGCTCTGGACTCCACCAATAACCGTTGTAAATCAGCTCAGCGTAACGCGGCATTAGATCATCTTTTAAGTGTGCAACCTCTCGATCCAAAGTAATTGATTCAATTGCGCGATGTGCACGCAGCAGAATTGATCCACCCGGAGTCTCATAGCATCCTCGCGATTTCATACCAACATATCGATTTTCTACTAAGTCTAGCCTGCCAATTCCGTGCTTACCGCCCAACATATTAAGTTTTTCTAATACACCAACCGGTGACAATTTAACGCCATTTAGGGCCACGACATCCCCGCACTTAAACTCTACATCTATATACTCAGGCACATCGGGTGCGTTTTCAGGTGATACGCTCCAACGCCACATTGACTCTTCTGGCTCAGCCGCTGGATCCTCAAGAACCCTTCCTTCATATGAAATATGCAGTAAATTTGCATCCATGCTATAAGGTGAGCCAGTCTTTTTTTTCATTTCAACTGGAATACCATGTTGCTCAGCATATTGCAGTAACTTTTCTCGCGAAGTTAAATTCCATTCGCGCCAAGGTGCGATTACTTGGATATCTGGTTGCAATGCGTAGTATCCCAGCTCAAAACGCACCTGATCGTTACCTTTCCCTGTAGCACCATGCGAAACCGCATCGGCACCCGTCTCCTCGGCAATTTCAATCTGCCGCTTTGCAATTAATGGACGCGCAATGCTCGTACCCAGCAAATATTCTCCCTCATAAATCGTATTCGCCCGAAACATTGGAAATACAAAATCTCGCACAAACTCTTCCCGCAAATCATCAATATAAATCTCTTTGACACCCAGCTGCTTTGCTTTTGCGCGCGCTGGCTCAACTTCCTCCCCCTGCCCAATATCAGCAGTAAATGTCACTACTTCACACTGATACGTATCTTGCAACCACTTCAGGATAACTGATGTGTCCAATCCTCCTGAAAATGCCAAAACCACTTTATTTATTTTTTTCATTCTTCTTTCTTATCACATTTTTGTTTAGCGAATTAAACGAATAAATAGGTCAACTAAAAATTCTAAATTTCAAGCTATATTTCAGTATTTATTTTACCCAGAAGCAAATACTCCATAAGTGCTTTTTGCGTATGCAGCCGGTTTTCCGCCTCATCCCATACTACCGATTGCGGCCCATCCAAAACTTCGGCACTTACTTCTTCATCACGGTGTGCTGGCAAACAATGCATAAATAACGCATCCGATTTAGCCAATAACATCATTTCTGTATTAACACAAAATGCAGCAAAATCATTTTTCCTTTGCTCTATTTCCTCCTCGAATCCCATACTCGTCCACACATCTGTTGTAACAAGGTCCGCATCCCTTACAGCTTCGCGCGGATTCGCATAGACTTCGTAATGTTTAGCACCGCTTAATCCTATCCGCTCAGGATCAATATCGTAACCAGGCGGTGTTGATACATGCATTTGAAAATTAAAAATTTCGGCCGCTTGTAACCAAGTATTGCACATATTGTTGGAATCACCGATCCACGCTACAGTTTTGCCTTCTATGCTGCCTCTATATTCGATATAAGTAAAAATATCACTCATAATTTGACACGGATGATATTCATCAGTTAAGCCATTGATTACTGGCACTCTCGAATTCTCAGCAAAGCGTTTGATAGTGTCATGCTGATAAGTTCGGACCATGACCAGATCTACCATACGCGAAATCACGCGCGCAGCATCCTCTACAGGTTCCCCCCGCCCCAATTGCGTGTCCCGTGTTGACAAATAAATTGCCGCGCCGCCCAACTGGTGCATACCTGCCTCAAATGATAATCGTGTGCGCGTCGAATTTTTGTCAAAAATCATCGCCAATGTTCGATCATTCAATGGCCAGTATTGCCGGTATTGTTTGAACTCCTGTTTTATCCAGCGCGCACGTTCAAATAAATACTCGTATTCATCGCGGCAGAAATCATTAAATTGCAGAAAATGCTTAAATTGCATAACAAAATAAACAACCAATCAGTCACAAAAACTTGATGCACACTGATTAGTTATTCAAAAACTCCTTTATTAATGAGCAAGTAATGTCAACCACCTGCTCAGCTTCGTTTTGCTGCATCACAAATGCAGGCAGCAAGCGCACCACTTTATCGGATGTTACATTAACTAGTAGTTTCCTCTCCAAGGCTTTTTGTACCAGCTCACCACAAGGCACTGAAAGCTCGACACCTACAATCAAACCCTGACCTCTGATCTGCACAACTCCTACCACACCGGTCAGCTGTTTCTTCAGCCTATCACGTATAAAGTCACCCAGTCTCGTTATATGATCAAGAAGATTTGCATCGGCAATTACGTTCAGGGTTTCAATCGCAGCAGCGCAAGCCAGCGGATTACCTCCGAAGGTGGAAGCATGATTACCCGGCTTGAAAACTTCTGAAGCCGCACCTCTAGCCAAGCAAGCGCCAATCGGAACTCCTCCCGCCAAACCCTTAGCCAATGTTATTACATCCGGCATAATATCGCTATGCTGAAACGCGAACCATTTACCACTACGTCCGATTCCAGACTGTATCTCATCCAACATCAAAAACCATCCGTTTTGATCGCAGAGATTACGTAACTTTTGCAGATAATGCGCCTCAGGAATATTAACCCCACCTTCACCCTGAAAAGGCTCCACCAATACCGCCACAACATCCTTATTGTTAGCAGCGACTTGCGTGATCGCCTCCATACTGTTATAGGGAACACGTACAAATCCCGATAGCAGGGGCTCAAATCCCGCCTGCACCTTGCGATTTCCACTAGCCGTCAGGGTTGCCATGGTACGGCCATGAAATGAGCGCTCCATGACTACAATTGTCGGCAACGAAATTCCTTTATTATGCCCATGCAAACGAGCTAGTTTAATCGCTGCTTCGTTGGCCTCAGCTCCGGAATTACAGAAGAAAGCATTATCCATTCCTGATAATTCAATCAGACGATCAGCCAATTGCTCCTGCTTCTCAATGTTATAAAGATTAGATGTATGGATTAACGCGCCGGCTTGTTCACAAATAGCTTTAGTCAATTTTGGATGACAATGCCCCAACCCGCACACAGCAACACCTGCCAACGCATCCAGATACCGCTCACCGCGATTATCCCACAACCACACTCCCTCCCCTTTCACAAAGGTAACGGGTAACCGCGAATAAGTATTCATCAAATTAGACACAGCACTAGACTCACATTTATTTTAATTTTAGATGGAAAATTCAATTACGCGCCCTAACTCAGCTCAATGTTCAAAGTAAGAGAAATTTGGAAAAACTATTATAGTCACTTATTTAATCTGCTTTTTCAAGCTTTATTCTCCAGTGACCAGCTTATTTTTGCAATTTTACACCGCAAAGAACTAAGAAATTATGACAGCATGTTAGAATGCTGCGGTTTATAAATTTTCTTATATTAAACTTTAATAAGAAGATACACCTCTGCATCATAACCCGCTGTTCTCACAAAAATCATAAGATATGAATCAATTTGCCAAGGAAACCCTGCCTATCAGTCTTGAAGAAGAAATGCGGCGTTCCTATCTTGATTACGCGATGAGTGTGATTGTAGGTCGCGCCTTACCTGATGTTCGTGATGGTTTAAAACCGGTTCATCGGCGCGTGTTATTTGCCATGCATGAACTCTCTAACGACTGGAACAGACCATACAAAAAATCTGCGCGTATCGTCGGCGATGTCATTGGTAAATACCACCCGCACGGCGATACTGCCGTCTATGACACGATTGTACGCATGGCCCAGCACTTTTCGCTGCGCTATATGCTCATTGATGGGCAAGGCAACTTCGGGTCAGTAGATGGTGATAACGCTGCTGCGATGCGCTATACCGAAATCCGTATGTCACGTATTGCACATGAATTGTTGGTTGATCTTGACAAGGAAACAGTGGATTTCGGCCCCAATTATGATGACTCCGAAAAGGAGCCACTAATACTGCCAGCAAAAATCCCCAATCTGTTAATCAATGGTTCATCTGGCATCGCCGTTGGCATGGCAACCAACATTCCGCCGCATAACCTCAACGAAGTGATAGAAGCCTGTCTCGCTTTACTCAAAAGCCCCGATATCAGTATTGATGAGCTTATTGACTTAATTCCAGCGCCAGATTTTCCCACTGCTGGTATTATTTATGGTGTAAATGGTGTACGAGACGGCTACCGTACGGGTCGCGGTCGTGTTGTTATGCGCGCACGTACTCACTTCGAAGATCTGGAGAGAGGCAGTCGCCAATCTATCATCATTGACGAATTACCCTACCAAGTTAATAAAGCGAACTTACTAATTCGCATTGGAGAACTAGTTCGCGATAAGAAAATTGAAGGTATCTCTGATTTACGTGACGAATCCGACAAATCCGGCATGCGTGTTGTCATTGAGCTGAAACGCGGAGAAATGCCCGAGGTCATTCTGAACAACTTGTATAAAGAAACACAAATGCAAGACACGTTTGGCATGAACATGGTGGCTTTGCTTGATGGCCAGCCACGACTGTTAAATTTAAAGCAGATTCTAGATGCTTTCCTGCGTCATCGCCGCGAAGTTGTCACGCGCCGAACCGTGTTCGAACTAAAGAAAGCTCGGGAACGCGGTCATTTACTCGAAGGCCTGGCAGTCGCACTATCCAATGTTGATGAAATTATCGCCTTAATCAAAGCAGCCCCGACACCGGCTGATGCTAAAGAAGCGCTGATGGCAAAAATCTGGCATTCTCAATTGGTTGCAGAAATGCTGACGCGAGCAATGGCGGACGCTAGCGCACTGCGCCCTGAGGGTTTGGATAACATGTTCGGATTACAAGCACAGGGCTACCGTTTATCTGATGCCCAAGCACAAGCCATTCTGGAATTACGTTTGCAACGCCTCACCGGTCTCGAACAAGAGAAGATTGTCGATGAATATAAAGATGTGATTGGAAAGATTATTGACTATCTCGACATTCTGGCGAATCCAAGGCGCATCACCCAGATCATTACCGAAGAGCTGGATGCAATCAAACAGCAATTCGGCGACAAACGCCGTAGTGAAATCATTGTCGATACGCAAGATTTAAGCATGGAAGACCTGATCACACCAGCAGATGTCGTTGTTACACTGTCACATACTGGTTATATCAAGTCCCAGCTGCTGGATGATTACCGCGCACAAAAGCGTGGAGGACGCGGCAAGCTGGCAACCAGCACCAAGGAAGATGACTTCATTGACAAATTATTCATCGCCAACACGCATGACTATATCCTGTGTTTCTCAAGCTTGGGACGTGTGTATTGGATCAAGGTGTATGAAGTGCCGCAAGGCGGCCGACAGTCCCGGGGCAAACCCATCATCAACTGGGTACAACTAGAAGAAGGCGAAAAAATCAACGCGATTCTACCGGTCAAAACCTTTGATGAAAATCGCTTTGTCTTTATGGCGACTTCCTTTGGTACGGTCAAGAAAACACCTTTATCGGACTTCTCCCGTCCGCGCAACAATGGCATTATTGCGATTGGATTGAATGCAGGGGATTTTCTCATTGGCGTTGAATTGACCGAAGGCAAACATGATGTGATGCTGTTCTCAGACAATGGTAAAGCCATGCGCTTCAGCGAAAATGACGTACGTCCGATGGGACGTGCCGCCCGTGGCGTGCGCGGCATGAAGTTGGGTTCGGGACATAAAGTCATATCTATGTTGGTCGCTGAGAATGAAGACCTCGCAGTATTAACAGCCACTGAGAACGGTTATGGAAAGCGCACTCCGATTGGCGAATACACACGCCATAACCGTGGCACTCAAGGCATGATCGCAATCATTACCAGCGCGCGTAACGGCAAGGTCGTTACGGCAAAACTGGTAAAACCCGACGACGAAATTATGCTGATCACTTCCGGCGGCGTATTGATTCGCACCCGTGTTAATGAAGTACGGGAAATGAGTCGCGCCACACAAGGCGTTACTCTCATCAACTTGGATCCCGGCGAGAAACTGGCCGGACTAGAGCGAGTGGTGGAAAGCGAAGACGACGATGACGAGAGTTGATAACTCACAAAAACTTAACCGCAAATAACGCGATGGATCAGATCTATAACTTTAGTGCAGGCCCTGCAGTTCTTCCCAAAGAAGTACTACAGCAAGCACGTGAAGAAATGTTAGATTGGCACGGTAGCGGCATGTCCGTGATGGAAATGAGTCATCGAGGCAAGGAATTCATGTCAATTGCCGCAAAAACCGAAAGCGATTTCCGCGAACTGATTGGCATTCCGGAAAACTACAAAGTGTTATTTCTACAAGGCGGCGCTTCCAGTCAATTCTCCATGGTGCCAATGAATCTGTTGCGTGGCAAAATAAAAGCGGACTATATTAATACCGGTCAATGGTCAACCAAAGCCATAGAAGAGGCTGACCGTTATTGCACGATCAACGTCGCCGCTTCCTCGGCAGACACCAATTTCACTTATGTGCCCGCGCAAGATAAATGGCAACTGGATCCTGAAGCAGCCTATATACATTACACTAGCAATGAGACTATTGGAGGTGTCGAGTTTCATTGGGTACCAGAAATTGATTCACACAACGGTATTCCACTGGTAGTCGATATGTCATCCGATATCTTGTCACGACCGTTGGATATCACGCGGTTTGGATTAATCTATGCAGGTGCGCAAAAAAACCTCGGGCCTGCTGGGTTAACACTGGTCGTAGTCCGCGAAGATTTATTAGGTAAACCACTACCAGGCACGCCAACACTATACAATTATCAGATTCATGCGCAAAATGACTCGATGTACAACACGCCACCTACTTACGCCATGTATATTACCGGATTGGTATTTACATGGCTGAAAAATAAAGGCGGATTAGTCGCAATGGAAAATACTAATATTACCAAGGCCAATTTGCTGTATGACTTGCTGGATGACAATGATTTTTATCACTGCCCAGTAGCCAAAGCAGATCGATCGCTGATGAATGTTCCCTTCACATTGAAGAATTCTGCACTAGACGAAAAATTTCTCAGGCAGACCAGCAACAATGGTCTGATTCAATTGAAAGGCCATCGCTCGGTAGGTGGCATGCGTGCATCAATATACAATGCCATGCCGGTTGAAGGTGTGGCAAAATTAGTTGCGTTTATGAAAGAATTCGCCAATCAGCATGCCTGAACATCGACATAATACCTTCAAGATCCTCACACTCAACCAGATTTCTCATCATGGATTGTGCCACTTTCCGGCGGAAACTTATCAGATTGGCAACGATATTGCTGAGCCGGATGCAATTCTGGTGCGTTCGCATAACATGTTAAATCAGCATATCCCTGTCAGCGTTAAAGCGATTGGCCGCGCCGGCGCCGGTACCAACAACATTCCGGTACCCGATATGAATAACCGTGGCATTCCCGTGTTTAATACGCCTGGCGCGAATGCCAATGCAGTTAAAGAACTGGTTTTAGCCAGCCTGTTTTTGGCTGCGCGAAATCTGGTGCCTGCGTTGCAGTTTGTTGAGAATCTGCAAGGCGATGATGTGATGTTGAACAAACAAGCTGAAGATGGAAAAAAGCTTTTTTCCGGCATTGAATTGCCCGGACGCACACTCGGTATCATTGGGTTGGGTGAAATCGGTCGGCTGGTGGCCAATTCTGCGCTCAAGCTAGGTATGAAAGTAATCGGTTATGATCCTCAAATTACTGTGGATTCAGCGTGGAACTTGTCAGCCGAAGTCAAGAAAGCCAATAGCATAGAAAATCTCCTGCGCCACAGCGAGTTCATCAGCGTGCATGTTCCACTGCTCGATTCCACCCGTCATCTGATCGATGACAAAAGCATCAAGTTAATGAAACATAATGTGGTTCTATTAAATTTTTCGCGCAGTGCGATTGTCGATGAAGAAGCTGTTCTGACCGGTATTGCAACAAACAAAATCAAAACTTATGTCAGTGACTTTCCCAGTCAGAAATTGCAACATCAGAGATCGATCATTACGTTACCGCATATTGGCGCATCAACACAGGAATCGGAAGAAAATTGTGCCGTTATGGTTGCAGATCAACTCATCGATTATCTGCAAAACGGCAACATCACTCATACGGTCAATTTTCCCGATATACAGATGGAGCGAGAATCACCTTATCGGGTGGCAGTTGCCAATGCCAACGTGCCCAATATTGTGGGACAAATATCCACCAGCATGGCCAAGGCCGGATTAAATATCCACAACATGATCAACAAGTCACGAGGAGAAATGGCTTTCACACTGGTCGATGTCGACAGCCCGGTGCCACAACAAGCATTGGATGAAATCACCGCCATAGCCGGCGTGCTCATGGCGCGATATCTACCACTTACTCAATAGACTTCAATACCTTATTGTTCAGCTAAAATTCTCACCGCTCATGTCAGAAGAACTCAAAAATTTACGCGACCAGATTGACGCCATTGACAATGAACTGCTTCAACGGGTGAGCAAACGTGCCGAACTGGCACAGCAAATCGGCAAGATTAAAAAGAGCGGCATTATTTATCGCCCTGAACGTGAAGCGCAAATACTGACACGCATGCAGGAGCAAAATCGCGGCCCCATCAGCAACAAACAAATCAAACAACTGTTCATCGAAATCATGTCGGTATGCCGTGCATTGGAAAAGCCAATGAGCGTAGCTTATCTAGGGCCTAGCGGCACTTTCTCTGAAGATGCAGCACTAAAACGTTTTGGCAATGCCATTACAACCCTAGCGTGCGATTCTATCGATGAAGTATTTCGTGCTGTGGAATCGGATACAGCTAATTATGGGGTGGTGCCAGTGGAGAACTCTACCGAGGGCGCAGTTAGCAGAACCATGGATTTATTGCTGCAAACCTCGCTGATCATTTGTGGCGAAATCCAACTAGCTATCCATCAATTTCTCATGGCACAGCAAGCCGGGTTATCGCACATCAAAAAAATCTATACTCACCCGCAGTCTTTCGCACA
This sequence comes from Nitrosomonas sp., assembly GCF_019752095.1. GTDB lineage: Bacteria > Pseudomonadota > Gammaproteobacteria > Burkholderiales > Nitrosomonadaceae > Nitrosomonas. The sequence continues at coordinate 113,651 of NZ_JAIEMO010000009.1, read as the reverse complement.
ATGTCATCAGTGGCTAAGAATCAATTTACCACAAATTTCCGATATTGCTTTTGTCACCTCCGCCAGCAATGCCGATGCAGCCCGACAGGCAGCAGCAGACGAGCATGGTGCGGCGATAGCAAGCAAGAGAGCAGCCGAATTGTTCGGACTTTCCATCTGCGCTGAAAACATCGAAGATGATCCGAAAAATACTACGCGCTTTCTAGTTATTGGTAAGCAGATGGTAGATGTTTCAGGAAAAGATAAAACCTCTCTCATCATGTCAACCAACAATCATTCTGGGGCAATCTATAAATTGCTTGAGCCGCTGGCGCAATATGGTGTCAGTATGAGCCGTTTGGAATCGCGCCCATCGCGCGCAGGTCTGTGGCAATATGTTTTTTTTGTGGATATTGAAGGACACCAGCAAGATCAAAACGTGGCTGCTGCGCTGGTAGAATTACGCAACAAAGCAGCTTTTCTGAAAATCCTGGGATCGTATCCGGCGACGTAACGACTTACCATCACCTCGTAGTCACGCGATTGAATTACTCGGCACCCGATATTTTTACTCAATAACACACTTAATCTTATGAATCTTTGTGACTTTGCTCCGGAATACATCCGTTCTATCCAACCCTATCAGCCGGGCAAGCCCATTTCCGAACTGGCACGAGAAATGGGGCTGGATGAAGCGCGTGTAATCAAGCTGGCTTCCAACGAGAATCCGCTGGGAACCAGCCCGCTCGCATTAGATGCGATAATAAACGCGTTGCACGATGTCGCGCTCTATCCGGACGGCAGCGGCTACGAATTGAAAGCCGCACTTTCCAAACGCTATGAAATTGATCCAGAACAAATTATTCTGGGCAATGGTTCCAATGATGTTTTAGACTTGGCCGCACGTGTGTTTCTGAAACCGGGCGCCGCTGCTGTCTATTCACAGCATGCTTTTGCCGTTTATCCACTGGTAGTGCAGATGATCGGCGCCAACGGCATATCGATTCCTGCCCGTGATTATGGTCATGACTTGCCAGCGATGCTAGATGCCATCACACCGGAAACACGCATCGTATTCATCGCCAGTCCGAATAACCCGACTGGCACCTTATCCAGCGAAGATGAGCTATTCCGATTTATGGAGCGCGTCTCCCGTGATGTATTAGTCGTTATTGATGAAGCCTATTACGAATACTTACCTGAGGCGAACAAACCGGACAGTATCAGCTGGTTGAAACGGTTTTCCAACTTGCTGATCACACGAACTTTCTCTAAGGCTTACGGCTTGGCCGGTGTACGCGTTGGATTCGGGCTGGCCCATCCGGATGTTGCTAACCTGATGAATCGCGTACGCCAGCCGTTCAATGTCAGCAGCATTGGTTTGGTAGGTGCTTTGGCCGCATTACACGATGCCGAATTCGTACAGCGTTCGTATGCGCTAAATCGTGCGGGCATGCTACAACTCACAGATGGTTTTCGCAAAATGAGCATCGAATGCATTCCCTCGTATGGCAATTTCATCAGTTTTCGCGTCAAGGGTGACGCATCCAACACCTTGGAGGTTTATCAAAAGTTGCTGCAACAAGGCATCATCGTCCGCCCGCTCGGTATTTACGAAATGCCCAATCATCTCCGGGTTACCGTTGGATTGGAATCGCAAAACAAACGATTCTTGGAAGCACTGGAGCTGGCATTAAGCGAATTGAATTAATCAAAAACTCGATCGAGCGCTGCTAATGACAAATATCGCAACACTCAATAAGCTGGTTATTATCGGCGTTGGCCTGATCGGTGGATCATTTGCACAGGCCTTACGCAACGCCGGCCTGACCAAACATATTGTCGGCGTTGGCCGCAGCCAACAAAACATGCAATGCGCCATTGAGCTCGGCGTGATTGATGAAATCGCAAGTGATATCGCTTCGGCTCTGCACAATGCAGATTTGGTATTCCTTGCGATGCCGGTGGGTCAAACCAGGTACATCATGGAGAGAATCGCTCCACATTTGCACGCCAATACCATCGTTACCGACGCCGGCAGCACCAAACAGGATGTGATGGCTGCAGCACGCCACTATCTTTCGATGCAAAGTCGGCATCATTTTGTCCCTGGCCACCCGATCGCCGGCGCCGAACAAAGCGGTGTAAAAGCCGCGCAACCTGATTTGTATCTTAACAAACATGTCATCCTCACTCCTCTACCGGAAACCAGCACCGACGCTGTCGCACGAGTCGAGCAATTATGGCAAGCCTGCGGCGCACAAGTCTCGCTGATGCCTGCCGATGAACACGATCAAGTTCTCGCCGCAACTAGCCATTTACCACATATTCTCGCTTTCACGTTAATGAATCACCTCAACAGCACTAATCAACCTGAAAATATGCTTCGTTTCGCAGGCAGCGGTTTCCGTGACTTCACCCGCATCGCTAGCAGTTCCCCGGAAATGTGGCGCGATATCTGTTTAGCAAATCACGCAACCTTACTTGGGCAGATTGATACATATCAGGAAGAGCTGAATAAATTGCGGGAAATGTTAAAAAGACATGATGGTAGCGCGCTGGAGAAGTCTTTTTCGCAAGCAAGAGGTATTCGGGAAAGTTGGTTGAAAGATAAGGAATAAACAACACCATGGACTTGTCGCAGGGAAAAACAAGTTTAGAGTAAAAAAATACCACTGACAAATCCGGTGGCTTGTAATAATGATCGCCTTGGGCGACTTACCCCATCTTTAGCTTCATTTTTGTTATACCTCGCATCTTCTTTCTCCTGGTTACGGATGCTCAAATAATGTTTTCATCTAGCTCAACCATCGAAACAAAAGACCCACGTGCCCAAAAGTGCTCGCCCGTGAAGCTCCACTTCCTCCCGGCATAGTTAGAGGCTTAATTCTTTGAATTATTTTTATGGGTAAGGTAGGAGACGTGGAATACGAAAGACTATAAACACAATACATTGATTAATAAATCTATTTTATCATTAAATCCTGTTTGATATGCCCTCTTTACCCAGTGCGGATTTCAAGGCATGTTACACTATAAATAATGGAGGATATTACTACTTCTCTTCTGCCATTATAAAAACACGGGGTCATAAAAGATTGATGTTTAAGATAATACGAACCTTAACTTTAAGCTTAGTTACACTAGGAATTTTGTCAGCATGCTCAACGATGCACAAACCAACTTCGTCTGCCAGGTCAGCAATTGAGCAATTATTGTTGAGTGATGTGGTAATAAAAAGCCTTCCTGAACAGCTCGAAAGCCCATTACCGATTCCTCATGGAGCGAGTGTCGTACTTGATACTTCTGGGGTTAGCGAAGACCAAAAGATCGTACGTCAAATTATGGCTGGTTGGTTGGGAAAGCAGGGCTACAATGTCATGGCTGGTTGGTTTGGAGAAGAGGGATATCATGTGCAGGGTGATATTGATAAGGCCACACATCGTATTAGTGTAATTGTGAGTTCTTTGGGGACCGAGTTCGGGGAAACCTTTTTTGGCTTACCACCAATCCAGAGCGCGATCATTCCTTTTTCCACTCCCGAGTTAGCGCTTTTTAAAGCGCAATACCAAACAGGATTTGTAAAATTGTACTTTGACATTTATGAATTACCATCAAATCGATTTGTTAAATCGAGCGCACCATTTTTTGCTGAAACGCATTACAACGATTATACCGTGTTTCTTCTATTTACATTTAAGAGGACCGATCTGATCTCACCACCACAAATTGGCGCTTTTAAATGATCTGTTGGGAATCAAGCAAATAATAAAAAGACACCAGAGGGATAATAATAGCAAAACCAAGGAGTCAAATTTAATTTTCAGAAAGCTACTAACGACAACTTCTGCTCACCGATGAAACTCACGTTCAATAGCTCACGCTGTATAAACCCTTAGGCTCAGTCGTAATTGCATTCAATCATCAATGCGTAATTCTTCAGCAACACGCTACCTATCTTCAGATAATGAGCTCTATTAAACCAAAACTCATCTGTATCTATGTTCCACTCCTCCGTTACCTGAACCTTACGCCTTTCTAGTCATTTGTTTTGCTAACAGGAAGGTTGGCAGGAATCCTCTTTATCTCAATGTCAATATCTCCCATAAAATATAGGAATATTCCTACACATAAAGCACCATATTTGCTATACTTTTTCGTTATTATGCCGCAATATTTATTAATTAAACATATTAGTCACTTACACAAAATTACTCAGCAATTGTTTCATTATGGAAACTTAGAATAAGTCTCCCCATGCATGTCATTTAATCTATTCCAGAATGATTACAACAATTTTCTTGTTAAGAACTATGGAGACCTTTGCAAAACCCTAATTCTGGATATTTTTATTCATTCAATACAGTGTGTTGAGAATTAAAAAGTACACTTTTGAAAAAGTCTCCTATGTTATAAATAAGATAACCAACATGAATCAATTATACAAAAGAACTAGAGTTCTTATCGTCGACGATTGTGTAGTCATGCGCACTACGCTACGAGCGATGCTAAACAGCAATGAATATCTAGTTGTAGGAGAACTTAATAGTGGTGAAAAACTTCTTCCCGCAATCGAGAAGCTTGATCCAGATGTCGTCTGTCTTGACCACTTATTGCCCAATAAAGATGGCATGCATCTTTTGGGTGAGATTCGCGCTGTATATCCAGACCTCCTCGTGGTAATGATTACCGGCAGTGAAGATGCCATGCTGAAACAGGTTGCAGCCATGTTGGGTGTTGATGGATTTATCTATAAGCCATTCTCTCAGAAGAAGATCTTTGATGTACTGCAAGAAGTGACCCATGCAAAAAAACAGCTACTCATCCTGACTGAAGAGCAATGTTTATTCGAGAATGGTACTTATCACGCAAAGGCAGTTATTGCCGATGATAGTCTGGTAATGCGACGACTGTTGATAGCAATTCTGACACAAATGGGAATTGAAGTAATCGGGGAAGCCTATGATGGCATGCAAGCCACCGAACTGGTAGCAGAACACAAACCTGACATTGCATGCATAGATTTTGAAATGCCAATGATGGATGGATTAGAAGCCTTGAAAATCATCAAGAGTCAAAATGATGCAACAAAGATCGTGATGATCACAGCCTTAGCTAGCCGTGAATTATTTAAACAAGCTACTAGCGCAGGAGCTGTAGGTTTTATCATAAAACCCTTCTACCCAGATACACTCAAGCAAAATATTTCGCGTATCCTGGCAGCCTAAAGATAGTCAGAAACCTGAGCTCCTTAACATAATTAGCAACGCCTCAATATACTTTCATCCGCAGCAAACTTAATCTAGTTCTAAATGACAAAGCAAAGAAACTATTCACGGTATATAATTTATACTTTCCGTTCACTTGCCGCTTGCTAATTACAAATGCAGGAACCTGAGCCACCCTTAATACAACCCTTTAATTTTGTTTTTAGTTGGCGGCGCTTCTTAGTACATTGCGCGATCATCGGCATTTGTGTACTGCTAGGTCTGATGACTTGGCATTTTGGCAAACCCCAGAGTATCCGTTTCTATGAAACCAACAGTGATGCACAACTTGCCACTTCGATAGCACCGGGTATTGACATGACGCTGGATATGCATAGCTCTGTAACAGTGAAATATAATCAATCGCTGCAAGTTGAGTTGCTCAAAGGAAATGTTTATTTTGACATACATAAAAATGCCGTCAATCAGCTTGAAGTAAAGGTCGGCAATGCCATCATTAAAAATTATGGGACTCGCTTTAGTATCCAATTGCACAAGGGCGGCGGCAGCCATATTGCAGTTGCCGATGGAAATATCAAGATCCACGTGGCTTCTGGGGTTTATCAGATCAGTGCGTTTGAACAAGCTGATTTTGATGATGCTGGTATTAGCAAGCACCGGTTGATAACTGCGCGTGATATTGCACCTTGGCGTTCGCCCCTATAGTACACAACCGTTAGAAATAGCGCCCTATAGCAAAAAAACAAAAGAATCAAAAAGATGGAAATGTAAATTCTCGCGCGCCCTCCTGTAAATACCAACAAATTGTCCTCATACATCACATCAGGAGATAGTAATAGCTCTCGATAATCCAAAAAAATCACTTTCAGTGGTTAATTATTATCAATGCAATTAATAACCAAATGTCATGCTGCACAAACTACTCATTCAAATATTGGTTTTTATATTCGTAATCATGCTCAGCATATTTGCTATAGGCACAATTTTGACCGCATCGGCACCAACTGCTGTAGGAGTATTAACTACGGATTTTCCAGTTGAATCAGTACAGATTCCTGATACAGATGGGCCAACCGTGCATGGCTGGTTGGTTTATGGAAAGTCAGGGAATGGCGTGGTATTACTGGTTCATTCAATGCGCAGCAACCGACTTGAAATGCTAAGTCGAGCCCGGTTTCTAAAGGATCAGGGCTTTACTGTTTTATTTATTGACTTACAAGCACATGGAGAAACAGCCGGAGATAATATTACTTTTGGTTTGCGCGAATCTAAGAATGTAGAAGCGGCAGTTACTTTCTTACGAAAAACATTTCCAGCCGAACGGATAGGTGCAATCGGCACATCTTTGGGGGCCGCAGCGATAGTGCTAGCTAAGCAAGATTTGAGCTTGAATGCGGTTATTCTCGAGTCACTTCACCCCACTATTGAAGAAGCTGTTGAGAATCGTCTAAAACTGCATTTTGGGGAATTTGGAGTACTATTGCTACCGCTGATGCTATGGCAATTATCTTTTTATCTGGATACTTCTATGGACGCGTTAAGCCCAATTGCTCAGATTAATAACCTGAACTCACCAGTGCTGTTTATTTCTGGAACCAATGATATGCATACCACTCAATCGGAAACCGAAAGACTCTTTGAGGCTGCGAGAATCCCTAAAGATTTATGGATTGTAACTGGCGCAAGACATTTCAATATGCATACTTATGCTGGCAGAGAATATGAACTACGTGTTATTGCCTTTCTATCAAAATACCTACATCGACATGACCAGCAATAGCTCTGGGCATACAAATAAAGATCAGCACAGATGCGGTACAGTGCAGCGCTGTTGTAGAATTTACACTTTTTCTTGTTTATTACCATAATCGAAAAATACTCCCTATGAACAATTATCAGAATATTTTACTCGCTGTTGATTTCTCCGGATTCGTGCACTCAGTTGCGTATAAAGCGAAATCTCTAGCAACACAATTTAACGCACAGCTTCACATTATTCATGTATTAGATAATATTCCCATGCCAGACACCCCCTACGGGACAGTAATCCCCCTGAATAAAAATTCATCATATGATCTGCTGGAAGCTGAAAAAGAAAAATTGATTCAAATTAGCAATGAACTGAACATTGCGCCAGAGCGCTGTTGGATGATATGGGGAGAGCCGCAGCAAGAAATTACTCAGCTTGCTGTGAAAGAAGGTATTGATTTGATTGTGGTAGGCTCCCATGGGCGGCACGGTCTTGCTGTATTAATGGGCTCCACAGCAAAGGGAGTTCTATATCATGCAAAATGCGATATCTTGGCGGTTCACCTTTAAGTTCACGAGTAAACAATTCAAGCAGAGTCAAGAGCTGTTAGTTCTTCCAAAATTCCCACCATGCTTTAGCACCCACTTCAGGTAGTTCCGCGAGAAAAATACTGTTAGGGAAATTAATTCGCATCACACGTTCTGCATCGTCCCTTAAGTCATACATTTCTAGTGCTTCATAGGCTCTGATCATGATATATAAGGCCTCTTCCGTCGCCGGTGTGGGGGGATATTCCTTGACGGCATTCTGCGCCCGATTAGCAGCTGCAATATAAGCCTTGCGTTTCATGTAGTATCGCGCAGTATGAATTTCACCCATGGCAAGTAAATTAAGCAAATACGCCATACGCTGCCTAGAGTCTGCCGCATATTTACTTTCTGGAAAACGGGCAACCAATTCCTTAAAAACTTCAAACGACTCATACGAGGCTTTTGGATCACGCTCGCTCATATCCTGCTTAAACGGCCCCTTCAGCAAAAAACCCAGCATACCCCAACCTTCGTTAAAATTCGCCAATCCCTTGATATAATATGCGTAATCTACATTCGCATGATTGGGATGCAATTTAATAAATCGATCAGCTGCTGCAATTGCCGAAGCGGGTTCATCATTTTTATAATGCGCATAAGCAATTTCAAGTTGCGCTTGTTGAGCAATCCTGCCATAAGGATAGCGCGATTCTAAAGTTTCATAGAGCTTAATAGCCGCAGCGTAACTACCATCATTCAATTTTTCTCTTGCTTCCGAATAGAATTTATTGACAGACCAATCCGTTTGATCATCTGTACGATCTGACAACAAACCACATGCTGATAACCCTAAAACCAGAAATAAAGCTAAACTATGTAACATGATAAATTCCGTAGAAAACAAAGATACAACGAGTGATTATAGCGTAAAGCCTCATACGGCAGTAAGCGACAAATTAGCAACGGACATTGTATACTTAACGATCCCGATTGATTGTGCAGGCTTGCGCCTTGATCGAGCTTTGGCAAAGCTTCTTCCTCATTGGTCACGTAGTCGTCTGCAAACCTGGATTGCTGAGAAAAGAATCCTTGTGAATGAGCAGATAGCTACTGCCAAACAGCTTGTATGGGGAAATGAGCTTGTCGAGGTTTCTCCGCTGAATATCGCAGCTGAATCACCTTTTGTGGCTGAAGCGATCCATTTAAACATCATTGAAGAAGATGAAACGCTCATTATCATCAACAAACCCGCTGGACTGGTAACTCATCCAGGTAATGGCAACTGGCAAGGTACCTTGCTAAATGCATTACTACATCATGCTCCAGAACTGAAGAATGTACCGCGCGCTGGTATTGTTCATCGTCTGGACAAAAATACTACTGGGCTATTAGTTGTTGCAAAAACTATTGCAGCACAAACAAGCCTTGTGCGCCAGCTACAGCAGCGCACTGTAAAACGCGACTACCTGGCATTGGTTCTAGGAGAAATTAAACAAGCGGGAAATATCGATGCACCGATTGGCCGTCACCCGATTCATCGCACAAAAATGACCGTTACACCCAAAGGCAAACCCGCACGCACGCACTATCAAATTATTGAAAGATTTGATGGCTGCACATTACTTCAGTGCAGCCTTGAAACCGGCCGCACGCACCAAATCCGGGTGCATTTAAGCACTATCGGACATGCCTTAGTAGGCGATCCTGTCTATGGAGGCAAACCTGGAAAAACAGCGCAAGCCATTGCTCAACTATTGATAAACTTTCCTCGGCAAGCACTGCATGCTCAAAAACTTGCATTGACCCATCCGCAAACCGAACAAATCAGTCAGTGGGAGATCGCAGCTCCGGATGACATCACTGATTTGCTGCTAATGTTGCGGCAGAACAACAAATCGATCAGAGCAGAATAAAAAAATGCGCCCGAAAGCGCATTTTTTGATAATTGCTACATAATGCATGTCACATTAGAAAGGCAGTATTGCATCCAACGAGAAAAGAATCTGATCTTTATTACCACCAAAAGGCCGGTAAGCAGATGCCTGGAGTGACTCATGAAGTGCATCTACGCGGTCATATCGGATATTCGGGCGAATATTCAAATCTCTCATCCCTTGCCAACCCATTTTAAGCGTTCTAAGCGCTTTCCAGTTAGCACCGATAGTTACCGCATAATAATCTGCAGGTGTGCTAGTACCAAGCAATCCAATGTTACTCGCATAGCTATTTCCAAGATGATTGGTTGCCGCAGTTACCCTGCCTGGTGAAAAAACGCGGAAACCATCACGATCGCGAAACCATTCAGCACGTACACCCACAGACACATTGGGAGTTACATCATAGTACAAGTGTGAATTGACTCCATACCATTCCGCATCTTTGATAACGCCATTATAAACATTATTAAAGAGCATTACGTTATCAGCAAAACCGTGATCATGTTGTAATATTAAATGCGTTCTGTCTGTAAATTTGTGCTGCAAAACAAGACTATACATACCCCAGAAGCTACTGTTACGAGTTGATGCCGTGCTGCCGGTACCACTGACATTGAAGGAGGTATTGCTATCATTGCTGGTCCAGGTAACACCACCAATGCCGCCCCAATTTTCCATCTGCTTGTCGAAATTGCCGTCCCAACCACCCGTTCCGCTACCACCGATTGTACCGGCCATAGCAGTGAAATTCTTATTCACTGTGTAGTTACCCAATACACCGGTATGCGTGAAAGGCTCCCCATACTGCATGGTATAGGCATGTGAATAGAAGAAGTTGTTCGGAGCAGGAACCGATTCAAAACCAATCGGTGTATAAAAATGGCCTACCTTCACATTCAATCCATTACCAACAGGTGCATATATTTCTGCATAAGCCTGTGGGATTGCAATGCCATAGGTACGGCTGGAATTACAACATATGTCCAGATCCCAATTACCCCGATCTGCCAAAGGCCTACCGTTATGCACATCAAATGCCGGATTACCATAGGCTTGAGTAAAAATTGCATCAGTACCGAATAAGAAATCAGCCCTGAAACCAACGTCCCAGCCTGTGCCTTCTGTTTTTACTGCGCGCTCTAGGAAAAGATTCAACTGATTCAGTTGAAACCTGTTTGCCTGATCAGTAAAAGTGACCGGACCGTTGAAGCCATGCGTTGAACTAGGATTAAATGTCGCACCACCATGAACCCAACCCCCGGCCGTGATACCAGTTCTTTTCAGTGCTTCCATGAAACTATTACTACTTGTCACGCTGTTAGCATAAACACCAGACGCACTCATGCCGATTAGTAACAGTCCTCCTGTAACGGCACGCAGCATCTGGCGCTTATTAATCGTTTTATCTTTCATCAACTCCCCCTTTAAAAATGTTTATACAAAAGATACAAACACAAGCAGAAACTAAAAACCCTAATCTTCACATGGACAGAACTCTAACACTGAATAACGTGAAGGGTCAACGCGAACTCCGTGGATATTTGCTTTATTGGAAAAAATACAACAAATGTATTAGTTTGATCAATTAAATCTGAGATCATTTTGAATACCCATTTATCTACAGCAACTTAAATTAATAAAGCACCTGTAGCTTGCTGCAGGGAATTAAACCCGGAAGAAACTCAACTCGATAATTAGAAAATCTTAAAAGTACTATTTCAACGCATCGATCATAAAATGCTTTTGATATTGCTAAAGATCTAACTATTAGCGTCGTTAAATAAGAGCAAATACAATTCTAATAATCAACAACTTATAAAATGCACAATCAAAATACTAAAACTGAAGCGACTGAATCAACTAGCGATTCATCAGAAAAGATCGAATTTGAAGACATGCATCTTCAGGTAGGCCATAAAATGTATTTAACTTTAGCCACATATGCTAAGAATTCTGATGAACCAAACAATGCACATGCAACATCGATGATCGGCTATGTGCCAGGCAGCACTTTAATTGTGACTATGCCAACATCTGGTCAGTTAACTGGCTCGCCTTTCGTTGAAGGCGATCAGATTAGCGCACGCTTAATTTCCGGGCAGAATGCCTATAAATTCTTTACTTATGTCGATAAAATTATAAAAATACCCTATAAATTTTTACATTTATCTTTTCCTCAGAATATACAGAGGCAGTGTTTTCGAAAATCACGAAGAATTAAATGTAATTATCAAGCGACTCTCGCCGAGGAAACTAATCCAATCAATATCGTAGATCTTAGTTTTTATGGCGCTGGAATCAATTCAACAGCTCCTTTGGGAACGCCAGGTTCAGTTGTATCCTTATCTTTTACTATCATAGTAGATGACAAAGAAATTCCTTTATCTATTAGGGCCATCATCAGATCTTCTAAACAAAAGAATAAAAATGTAATTTTTTCAGGGGTTGAGTTTACTGAAATGAAACCAGACCAGACGTTTACGTTAAGACACCTAATTTATCAAGAAATAGTTGAGCATCCTGAAAGCGTGATGTAAATGAAGGTAAGAAAATAATCGCGCCATCAAATTCTCTTACCAAAAACCCCAATTACCTGTATAGATAATCCAGATGCCTAAAATTCCATTGGTCGTAGCGTGAGCAAGAATGGGAGACCATAGCGTTCCACTACGCATATAAAGTAAATTATAAACAATACCTGCAAACAATCCGGCAAACCATAAACTGTGTGCAAGTGCGAAAAGTGCTGCCGTGATACAGAAAGCTTTTAATCCGACTTGCGCGGGATTAACAGTAAGAAAATTTGGGTGATCAATCCAGCGCATCAGAAAGGATCGCCAAAATAATTCTTCCATTACGGGAACCACCAGAGCCGCGCCAATCAATCTCACAGTTACCAGAAACCAATCAATCTCATCATTATCGCGTGGATCAAAACCAACGGCCTCTCCCATCACCATCCAATCTGCGGTCAAATTAACCCAGGCAATAAACACTATGACACCAGAAAATATTGCAACCATCCAGGTGCGAAGACTGCTGTCGACCGACCAACGCAATTCGCTATAAGCTTTTCGCATCACCCAAAGCAGCCCAACCACAACGGCTATTTTGACCACATAGAGCATACGCAAATCATTAGCTTCCCAGCCAAATTTTAATAACACGTCCTCCAATACCATGAAAAAAACATAAGCGCCGAATGGCGCTATGCGGCAAAAATCAGCGCGATCAAACATAACAATTCCTTTTCAAATTTTCTTCAAGTCGCAATGTAACTACCAGACTAACTAATTATTATAGTTATTATTTTTTAGCGTATTACGGCAGCAATGGCAATTTTCTTTGTCGAGATTCAATTTCAGCAGCGGCGTTAACGGAGCAAAGCGTAGTGACTTTTATGCCGAGCAATCTAATTCTTTTCTGCAATGGCACACGTCGCAAACATTCTCCGGCAGCATGACGTATCAAAGCTGGATCACCGGTATGTGCAGTCAATGAACAATCACGTGTAAGCGTATGAAAATCCTCGAAGCGTAACTTGATACAAACAGTACGACCAACATAACCTTTGCGTTTAAGGTCATCAGCGACTTGGATACACAATGCAGTAAATGCTGCAGATAATTCGGAACGATCCTGCTGCGGGTGCAAATCACGCTCAAATGTAGTTTCCCGGCTGATGGACTTAGGTTCCGCATCGATAATGACAGGACGTGAATCGATGCCGCGCGATGCTTCATATAGCCAGATTGAGTAGCTGCGCCCAAAGTGAAGCCGGAGAAAACTTAAATCAGCTTGTGCCAATTCAGCAATCGTAGTAATACCCAGTAACGCCAGTTTAGTGGCAGCTTTAGGTCCAATACCATTGATTTTAAGTACCGGTAACGGCCAGATTCGCTGCGGGATGTCAGACATCTCTAGGATGGTCAAACCATCGGGCTTTTCCAAATCCGAACAAATTTTAGATAATAATTTATTCGGCGCAATCCCAATCGAACAAGAAAGTCCGGTCGCATCCTTGACCGCCTGTTTGATACATTTTGCCAATGGCAATATCTCATCCGAAAAGTTACTCAGATCAACGTATATTTCATCGATACCAGAATCCTCAATTTGTGGAGAAATGCCCGCAACAGCCGCTTTAAACAAACGCGAATAATGCCGGTAAATAGCAAAATCCACCGGTAGTAGAATCGCGTCCGGCGCCAGCTGCGCGGCTTTCATGACACCCATGGCGGAATGGACTCCCAAAGCACGCGCCTCATACGTAGCTGTCGTAATAACTCCGCGACCAACATAATCACGCAAACGGTAAAAATTCCTTCTGCCATCCGTTTGCATCACCGGCTGGTACTCGTTGCGTCCACCGATCACAACTGGCAAACCGTGCAACTCAGGGTAACGCAACAGCTCAACCGAGGCATAAAAAGCATCCATGTCCAAATGCGCAATACGACGCGATGAGACGTTCATTGTTGGGTTCAGGGCAATATTCATGCAGACTGTGATAAATTACACCGATAGACAAACCGCATTGTATATGAATACCCAAACCACTCATTTAGAAACATTGGCTTGTCTTTGCGGCAGCGGCAAACAATACGCTGATTGCTGCAGCCGTTACCTCGATCAAGGGGAACCAGCCACCACCGCAGAAATCCTGATGCGTTCACGTTACACGGCATACACACTGAATTGTGAAGACTATCTACTAGCAACCTGGCACCCCGATACACGCCCCACTTCCCTAGGATTAACCGATCAATTGTCCAAAAAATGGCTAGGACTGGCAATCAAACGCCACGAACAATCTGCGGCGGATAACGCCATGGTTGAATTTATCGCACGCTACAAAATCAATGGGCGAGCCCACCGGCTACACGAAATCAGCCGATTTGTTCGCGAAGCTGGAATATGGTTTTATGTTGACGGAGATATTCTGTAGCAAGCAATAACAGTAAAAAGCATGATGCTTGTGTATTAAAGTATCAAATCATATATTTCAGCCGCATGAAAAAGTCAAACTGCCACCAACACCTGCTCCAGGCCGATAGACAGACAAACCATATCTTCAAACAGTCCGACCTATTTCATCTCAAAAGTGAAATCCGTGCCAAACCCATCAATTCAAGACAACCAACAAAAATAACACATTGTTATTAAATTATTATATATTACAAACATCCATCAAGCTCCCGTATTGAATCATCATTTCTCGACGAAAAATGATCACCTTCAGTCAATGCTGGATAAAATTCCAGAATTGATCGGGTAGAATACGCGCATTATCGTTTTTCAAAGTGTTCCAAATACCAATATGATGTTACGTAAAATATTCATTGCCAATCGCGGTGAGATTGCTGTTCGCATTATTCGCGCCTGTTCTGAAATGGGCATTCGCTCGGTCGCCATTTATTCGGAAGCCGATCGTTTCGCGTTGCATATTAAAAAAGCGGATGAATCTTATTGTATCGGTAGCGACCCCGTAGCATGCTATCTGAACATTCATGCCTTGGTTGACTTAGCTCTCGCGACCGGTTGCGATGCGGTGCACCCGGGTTACGGATTTCTTTCTGAAAATGCGAAATTTGCAAGCGCGTGTAAAAAGCGTGGACTTATTTTCATTGGACCCAATGCGGACGTCATCCACCGCATGGGGAACAAAACCGAAGCCCGGAAAGCGATGAAAGCTGCCGGTATACCGGTTACGCCCGGATCGGATGGCAATTTGCAGTCGGTAGAACAAGCCCAGGAAATCGCAGCACAGATTGGTTATCCGATCATGTTGAAAGCCACTTCTGGCGGCGGCGGCCGCGGCATCAGGCGCTGTGATAATGCTGACGAACTGAAGCGCAATTACACCCGGGTCATTTCCGAAGCCACAAAGGCGTTTGGCAGCGCTGATGTTTTTCTGGAAAAGTGCATCGTCAACCCAATACACGTTGAGGTGCAGATTCTGGCAGACCATCATGGCAACGTGATTCATCTCTACGAACGGGATTGCTCGATTCAGCGCCGCAATCAGAAACTGATAGAAATTGCACCATCGCCACAACTGGACGAAGCGCAACGTCAGTACATCGGCGGTCTCGCAGTCATTGCCGCGAAATCGGTCGGCTACACTAATGCCGGCACAGTCGAGTTTCTGTTGGATGACAGCGGCCGGTTTTATTTCATGGAAATGAATACGCGTGTGCAGGTCGAGCATACCATTACTGAAACAATCACCGGCGTCGATATTGTCGAGGAACAAATTCGCGTGGCGGCTGGTTTGCCGCTACGCTCCAAGCAGGAAGAGATTGTGCGGCGGGGTTATGCGATTCAGTTCCGGATCAACGCCGAAGATCCAAAAAATAATTTCTTGCCCAGCTTTGGCCGCATTTCCCGTTATTATGCGCCTGGTGGCCCCGGCGTACGAACTGATACCGCGATATACACCGGTTATGAAATTCCGCCTTTTTATGATTCCATGGTGGCGAAAGTCATCGTCAGCGCACTGACCTGGGAAGACGCGATTAAGCGCGGGCAGCGTACGTTGCGCGACATGGGCGTATTTGGCGTCAAAACCACGATTCCATACTATCTAAAGATCCTGAAACATCCGCAGTTTCGCGCAGCCCGGTTCAATACCGGTTTTGTTGAGCAAAACCCCGCTTTGATCAATTATTCCGATAAGCCACAACCCGAAGTGCTCGCTAGCGTCATAGCTGCCGCAATGGCTTCGCACACAGGTCTGTGAGTATACTTACGGGTTAATCAAGGAAAAATCATGCAAAAAGTTCATATTACCGATGTCATATTGCGCGATGCGCATCAATCTCTGATCGCGACTCGTTTGCGCACGGAAGACATGCTACCCGCCTGCGCAATGCTTGACAGCATAGGCTACTGGTCGCTGGAATGCTGGGGCGGTGCGACGTTTGACGCCTGCTTGCGGTTCTTAAAGGAAGATCCCTGGGAACGTCTCAGCAAACTTAAAGCCGCCCTGCCCAATACGCCATTACAAATGCTGCTGCGTGGACAAAATCTGCTCGGCTACCGTCATTATTCCGATGATGTGGTGCGAGCCTTTGTGAAAAAAGCAGCTGAAAACGGCATGGATGTTTTTCGTATTTTCGACGCATTGAACGACATGCGCAATCTCGAAACTGCCATCCAAGCCACCAAGGAATACGGCAAGCACGCGCAAGGAACCATTTGCTACACCACCAGCCCGGTGCACGATGTCAATAGTTTCGTGTCACTGGCCAAAGATTTGGCTGAGTTCGGCTGTGATTCGATTGTCATCAAAGATATGGCCGGTCTGCTAACACCGTATGTCACCTATGAACTGGTCAGCGCCCTGAAACAAGCGGTCGATCTGCCCATCCACTTGCATTGCCATGCCACTTCCGGGCTCGCAGAAATGTGCCAATTGAAAGCCATCGAAGCCGGTTGCCGGTATATCGATACAGCATTGTCATCGTGGTCGGGCGGCACCAGCCATCCACCCACTGAAAGCCTAGTCATGGCACTGCAGGATACAGAATACGATACCGGCCTGAGTTTGCAGAAATTACAGGAAGTGAACGATTATTTTGTACAGATTCGCAAAAAATACCACCGCTTTGAAAGCGAGTTCACCGGCGTCGACACCCGGGTTCACGTGTTTCAGGTTCCAGGCGGAATGATTTCGAATTTAGCCAATCAATTGCAAGAACAAAACGCTCTGGATCGGATCAATCAAGTCTACGAAGAAATCCCCCGCGTGCGCAAAGATCTGGGCTATCCGCCTTTGGTCACGCCGACATCGCAGATCGTCGGTTCGCAAGCAGCACTCAATGTCCTGACTGGAAAACGCTATTCCACCATCACCAACGAAGTAAAGCGCTATTTGCAAGGCGGCTACGGCAAAGCACCGGCACCAATGAATGCCAACTTGCAAAAACGCGCAATTGGCAAGGAAGATATTATCGATTGCCGCCCCGCAGATCTATTGAAACCGGAATTTGAACAGCTACGCCGGGAAATCGGCCATCTGGCGAATAATGATGAAGACGTTCTCAGCTACGCCATGTTCCCGGAAGTCGGCAAACAATTCCTGGAACTCCGTTCAACCGGCCATCTGATACCTGAACCTTTGGAAACAGCTTCAACAACGGTCGGTGGCGAGCAAAAAGCGCCGACCGAATTCAACGTAGCGCTGCATGGCGAGTCGTACCACATCAGAGTCACCGGCACCAGCCCTAAAAATGAAACCTTGCGCCATTTTTATTTTATGGTGGACGGCGTCCCGGAAGAAGTTGTCGTCGAAACGCTCGATGAAATCGTGCTGGACGGCGGCACGCAAGGCGCTGTCAAAAGCAACATCGCCAGCAAACGCCAGCGTCCTGCTGGCGAAGGCGATGTCGTTGTGAGCATGCCGTGCAATGTTCTGGACGTGTTAGTCAAAGTCGGCCAAAAAGTCAACGCCGGACAACCTGTCTTAATCACCGAAGCCATGAAAATGGAAACGGAAATCACCGCACCGATTGCTGGAACCATCAAAGCCGTGCATGTGGTGAAAGGCGAATCGGTGAATCCGAATGAAGTGTTGATTGAGATTGTGGTGGGGTAAGTTGTATTAGCTAAAATTTAAGCTGACAGCTTTAGAAATTAATCTGAATTGAATTTGACTGACTGAATTCGGCCGAACAACTACCACCACAAAGTGGCCGCTGATATCCAAAGTTATACTTCAGTTTGTTCGGCCATTTCCAATGCATCATCGACCTCAATTCCTAAATACCGAAAGTACTCTCCAGTTTTGTGTGGCCTAATAAAAGCTGGACGGCTCTTAGATTCTTGGTTTTTTTCTAAATCAGTGAAGCTTTGGTTCGTCGCATCGAATGCGTACCGTAGGCGGCAGATTCAAGTCCAATCAGTTTTATCCAGGAGTGGGCAATCCTCGCATATTGCCGCGTAGATAAGTGTGGTGATAATTTGATTCTACTCGGCAATAGATAATTCTCGTTTTTAAGCCTAGCGTGGTTGATCCAATCTGATACAGCATCCCTAGCAGGCTGTTGAAAAACTATCTGCATTGACGCTGCGGTGTTAAAAACAGGTTCAAAATGCTCATTTATTAGGCATTGCGCTTTTTCACCTGCTTTTGCCTTGGATCAGCTGCTTCGAAAACGTTTTTCAACAGCCTGCTAGTCAGTTCGGTGATCTCAAATTGCACTGGCTCGTGAGTTTTTTGTTGTTCAACCATAGCTCGACTTAACATTTGACTACCCTGGGAAACATCTCGAACCCTTAGTTTAAGCGGAGCCTTCTGCCTCACAGGTTTGCATTTGTTCCAAGGTTCTCTATGGTTCCGAATTTGTGTAGTATTCATCATAGCTTGATTCCTTATTTCGGATTATGGAATCAGTAGTGTAGAACTAAGTGATTGATCGATCATGATGAAACGGCATCTTGGTTTTGAACGGATTTTAAAAAATGCTTCATTTACGGATTTTTACTGACGGTAGTGTTAATACTCAGTTAAAGGTAGGGTATGGCGCTTATCTTGTTGTGTCTGATTTGAAAGTATCTATAGACTCGCTTAAATACAGGGTGAAAGTGAAACGTTTCGAACAAACCAGTTCGACTAAATTGGAATTGCAAACGCTATTGTGGTCACTGAATGAGATGATTGCTTTGGCTAACGGGTGCGATATTGCCTTGACGGTGTATACAGATTCTCAAAATATTATTGGTCTGCCAGGAAGGCGGGCCCGTCTTGAACAAAGCAATTATTTTTCGAGCAAAAACAGACCGCTGAATAATTATGAGCTATACCAGGAATTTTACCGATTGACCGCCAGGCTAAATTGCGAATTAGTTAAGATAGTAGGCCACCAAGCATCCAGCAAGAAAGATGAGATCGATAGACTATTTGGTTTGGTAGATCAGGCATCTAGGCGTGCGTTGCGAGAATATTCTTAGTCTACGGCGTGTGGGAGAGCGGAATTGTAACGAACAATTAGGCTCGACGCGACCCGAAGTAGACGGTGAGATAGTGCAAATTTCATTTTATCAGAGATAACGTTCAGCATAACCGTCAGCCCAGAGCATGATCCAAAAACCGCGGCGAGCTGTCCGAGCCGATACGACTTGTTATGTGTAAAAACCTGACCAAGCAGATGTAATTTAAGGGATTATACAGGCACAACCTTATTAGCGCATGGACCTTTCTGGCCTTGCCCAGCTTCATATTCCACTTTCTGACCATCGTTGAGTGTCGCATAACCACCCCCACTTTGGATTTCAGAATGATGAACAAACAGATCCTTTCCTCCATCATCTGGGGTAATAAAACCGAAACCTTTACTTGCATTGAACCACTTTACTGTACCTGTACTCATGCCTTATTTCTCCTCTTAAATTTAATATTCAACAACCTTCCGTATCCTGCTTTTTTACAAAATTATTTAATAACCCGCATTATAACTGAATTGTGCTAATCATTATTTAACGCCCGCCTAAACGGCTTTCGGCTTGTCGCAAGTCCAGTGAGTGAAGCGAACGATGTTTGAGGCGTTTGTTATATTGCATTTCCTGAATACTTTGTGCTTTTAAGTAAATCATACAATTTTTCAACAGATCCAATTTTTATAAGTGCTTCCGATGTTAGAATCTTGGCAACCACAGCGCGCGATATTCCCAGCATATGCTGATGATCGGATTCACTTATATTCTTGTTCCCTGAATGCACAATCGCGGAACGTAGCCCATATAGCCTCTTAACCTTTGTTTCAATTTCTAGTCTTTCATTAACTTCGTTACCAAGAATAAGTGCAACACCCTCTGATATTTGATTAAGAATTGATGGAGTGATGATGTTTTTTTCACTATATGTGAAGATAATTTCTAGTGCTATTGCTGATTTAAGAAATGCACTTTGAGGTAATGGATCAGCAATTGATTGCCCTATCCACTCAATTGCTAAAAGTATTCGTTTTTAAAATTGATTTAGGTTATTGCTGCTTGCAATACTCCAAGCGTATTTATAACCAGCCTCTTCATTTAAGAAATATGGATTATCTAGTGGTATTGGTTCAAAGGAACCATGATTGCTCGCTGAACTTGATGCTTGGCCATCATCAGAAAAAATATATGCTCTTCGATGCCTCCAACCTTGGTAATTTAGTACACCAACTTCAAATCGAGATGTTGTATTGCCAATGATGTAACGCATTACCAGCTCGAATCGCTCAAATGCCTGATCTGCAATTTCTATTGCTTTTTCACAAAGAATTGCAAAGAATTGGGGTCACAAAAAGAATTGGGGGCAGGTCGCGAATTGAGAATTCCACCGATGCATTAGTCATGTTTTTTGACCGCACCGGAGAAACATGGAGACAGGTCTAGAATTAAGAATATTTTCGATGGATTGCATGAATTCTTGTTTTGTAATCTATATCCGCTATTCTGCAACTGATCCCATCTGTTTTGAGTTTGATTGAATTTCAGCACAATTAAGTATTGTATCCCAGGAATTTCAAGTCACTTGACCCGTTATGCTTTATTCGCCTCGCGGGCTTGATGAAGCTTTTTGTAGCTTCTGATTAGCCTTAGGTGTTTGTCTAAGCCTTCTAGCTTCATGCTAGTTTTGGTTAAGCCAAAGAATTTCACTTCTCCGGTTACAGAACCGATCACATTGCCCATGGTTTTTTTACCGAACATTTTATTTAGGTTGGCGACAAAATGATCAAGCGCTAATTCTTTGTCCAGAGTGATCTCAAGTACTGCATGAACCGCTTGATAGAACAAGCCACGCTCGACAGTATTGTCGTTGTACTGCAAGAATGCTTCTACTAACTCAATGGCCTCATCAAGCTTGCCTAAGGCAAGGGTGATAAGAATTTTCAGCTCAAGAATGGTCAGCTGTCCCCAAACAGTATTTTCATCGAACTCAATGCCAATCAGGGTTCTAATATCCATGTAGTTATCTAGCTGGCTTTCTTCTAAACGATTGACCAAACTCACCAAAGCGTCATCACTCAGAGAATGAATGTTCAAGATATCTTCGCGGTAATCCAGCGCCTTGTTGGTATTGTCCCAAATAAGGTCCTCAATTGGATACACTTCTGAATAACCCGGCACTAGGATGCGACAAGCAATGGCACCCAGGTCGGAAAATTCGGCAATATAAACTTCTTTGCCCAGATTCTTTAAAATACCCATTAAGTACTCTTTTTCTTCTTTGTTTGATCCGGAAAAATCCCACTCGCAGAATTCATAATCATGCTGGCTACTAAAAAAGCGCCAAGAGATAACACCCATTGAATCAATAAAGTGCTCAACAAAGTTTTCTGGTTCCTTCACCGCCAGGCTATTAAAAGTTGGTCGCGGCACATCATTTAAACCTTCAAAGCTGCGCCCTTGTAGTAATTCAGTCAGGCTGCGCTCCAGCGCCACTTCAAAGCTTGGGTGGGCGCCGAATGATGCAAATACGCCACCCGTTTTGGGGTTCATTAACGTCACACACATCACCGGAAATTGACCGCCTAATGAAGCATCTTTGATCACCACAGGGAATCCATTCTTTTCCAGAGCATTAATGCCCTCTAAGATGCCGGGGTACTTCTCAAGCACGTGTTGCGGTACGTCTGGCAAGACAATTTCTTCTTCAATAATTTGTTTTTTTACCGCACGCTCGAAGATTTCCGATAGACATTGCACTTGCGCTTCATACCGGTTATTGCCCGCACTCATACCGTTACTTACGAATAAGTTCTCAATCAGATTGGATGGGAAATACACGGTTTCTCCATCGGAATGACGCACATAGGGAATAGCGCATATGCCACGCTCAACCAACCCCGAGTTGGTATCAATAAGATTTGAGCCACACAGTTCACCGTCTTCATTGTAGATATCTAAACAATATTCATCCAAAATGCCTGCTGGCAGCTCGTCATTTGGCCCCGGCTTAAACCATTTTTCATTGGGATAATGCACAAAATCTCTGCTGGCGATCTCTTCGCCAAAATACTGATCGTTGTAAAATAAATTGCAGTTAAGGCGCTCGATAAACTCACCTAGCGCCGAACAAAGTGCGCTCTCTTTGGTGGAACCTTTACCGTTGGTATAACACGTAGGCGAAGCTGCATCGCGTATATGCAGTGACCATACATTGGGTACGATATTGCGCCAGGAAGCAATCTCAATCTTCATGCCAAGGTCGGCCAAAATGCCAGTCATGTTCGTGATGGTTTGTTCAAGTGACAGGTCTTTACCTAAGATGTAAGTGCTGGAGTTGCCTTCCAACTGACCCATAAGCATGACCTGTGCGTCTTCGTCGAGGTTTTTAACCGACTCGATTTTAAACTCAGGGCCAGTTTGCACTACTTTCTTTACTGTACAACGGTCAATTGATCTTAAGATGCCTTGGCGATCTTTATCAGAAATACTTTCTGGCAGCTCCACCTGAATTTGAAAGATTTGGTTATAACGATTTTCAGGATCAATAATATTGTTCTGCGACAGCCTGATGTTTTCAGTAGGAATGTCACGGGACAAACAATACACTCGCACAAAATAGCCCGCACAAAGAGCCGATGAAGCCAAAAAATAATCAAAAGGACTTGGTGCTGAGCCATCACCTTTGTAGCGAATAGGCTGATCGGTGATGACAGTAAAGTCATCAAACTTAGCTTCAAGTCTGAGATTGTCGAGAAAATTAACTTTGATTTCCATTGAATAGTTTCCAGAGTCGTGCGCTGCAACCGGAAGCGTTTTAAACATTTTTCTTCTTGATGTTTTTAGCGGCTGCCAACGACGGATTGATCTTAATTGGGGGAATTATCTGTTTTTTTTGGTATTGCGAAGTTAATTTTTAAACGGCACAAAAATACTGGAATTGCTGCCTTTATGCTAACTGTTATGTTTGCAAGCTGCCACAACTAACTATATATCATCCTAAATGAAACGATATACAGATATGAAGATTATGATTGTACTGCCCTCTCATTTTATTTGGCTAGATTATCGGAGATTTATTCAAAGTAGTGACTATCTGGTCTTGCCGAATGTAATCACCTCAATGATTCCAACTGCCATTACTCAATCTTTGGGTCTGGCCTTACACTTTATACGTCTTGATTTCCTCATCGTATGACACGCGGCCAAGGCAAGATTTGATGTTATTCACAATTACAACCAACCACCGCCACTATCTTGAAAACACAGAGAACGCTGAAGTCTTTATATTGAAATTTTCGATTGTATTTCACAGTAACAACCAACTTTCAAAGATCCAAGGCTATCGGCGTTATAATGCATTCTATTTGTATACAAATACAAACCAAGCAATAATCAGGCTTATCTACAACATTGTGTGGCGGCGTCAGGGAGCACAAAATGCCATCTTTCATTTCAACACAGAGACTTAGGTTTTTTATCAATCGGCTGAACGAACGGCTTTGGGTAAGGCCATTGGCGGCTTGCCTGCTGTCGATCGCTGCGGCGCTCGCGGCTAAACTCGCAGACGGCACTGAACTAGGGGCAATTCTTCCAGCCATTAAACCCGAGCCTGTTGAAACCATGCTCTCCATCATGGCTGCCAGCATGCTGGTCATTGCCACCTTTGCAGTGTCATCCATGGTATCGGCCTATGCCTCCGCAAGCAGCACAGCAACACCGCGGTCGTTCTCGCTAATTATCGGCGATGATAAGTCACAGAACGCGCTATCGACGTTCATTGGCGCATTTATATACAGTATCGTGGCATTGACAGCGCTGAAGAATGGTTATTTCAAAGCAGCGGGACATTTTACGCTCTTCGTTCTTACGGCCATTGCGTTCGGCGTTGTAATCATAACGTTTGTGCGCTGGGTGGACAGCATCGCCCGCCTTGGCCGCATTGGAACAACCATCACCAAGGTTGAGCAAGCAACCACCCAGGCTTTGATGCGTCGCAAGGATGCACCAACCCTCCATGGTGTACCGGTGCTGCCACAAGCTCATGGATGGGCGGTATTCGCGCCCAGTGTAGGTTACGTCCAGCATATTGACCTTGCAGCACTGCAAGCATGGGCGGAAAAAACTGATGGCCGAGTCATGATCGCGGCCTTACCAGGCACATTTGCCGCACCCGGGCGGGAATTGGCTTGCATCAGCTCCCGCTCAGGAGAAATAGCAGAGAGTGACCGCGAACAAATTATTCAATCGTTTCAAATCGGGAATGATCGAATTTTCGACGATGATCCAAGATTTGGCCTCGTGGTCTTGTCGGAGATTGCCTGTCGCGCGCTGTCGCCCGCGGTTAACGATCCCGGCACGGCTATCAATATTATTGGAACGTTAGTGCGGCTTTTTGTTCTATGGAATGAGCCTGCAAAGGCTGAGGCAGCAGACGAACATATCCCAAAATATGACCGCGTGGAAGTGCCTGAGATCTTGGTGCGAGACATGTTCGATGACGCCTTCACTGGAATCGCTCGTGACGGCGCCGGCACGGTGGAAGTAATGGTTCGGCTGCAAAAGGCGCTTCAATCTCTGGCTTTGATTGGCGATGCGCCGATGAAGGAAGCCGCCAAGCATCACGCACGGCTGGCGCTGGAACGTGCACGACTCGCGCTAAACCTGGCACAAGATTTAGCGGTCGTACGTCATGCTGCTGCATTTGTAAAGACAGATACATCTTCGAAGAATTCGAGAGATTTATCCAGTGATGAAAATCATGACCATTAACTGCCATGAATCATTATCTCACAACCCATATAATCAAAAACAACCGACTAATGGCGTCGCCCCTTAGCTTTATAAGAAATGACAAGCATTACATTGCAAGACTTATCACTTTTTGGTTTTTAATAGTCATAAATTCTGGGGGACACGAATGAGAAAGATCATCACTATATGTCTTCTTACTCTTTTATTTACCTTTTTCTTCAACACGGTATACGGTTCTGATGGATTTGTCTTAAAAGCAGGTGAAGGCGAAGCAGTAATGAATGGAATGGTCATTAAAGCATCTCCATCAACTGGAACATCCAACTCAATCTTAGTGGAGCAGACTTTCCAGAAGGGGAGTACCACCGGGTTGCATATCCATGACCAGGGAGATGAATTATTTTATGTCGTTTCTGGGAATGGTTTAGCAACGCTCGGTACTACTATCAAAGAAATTAGTGCGGGCGATGTTATTTTCGTGCCCGCAGGAGTAGCTCACAAAATTGAGAATCTGAAGAACTCATTGCCATTAGTGGTTGTTTTCTTCATGGATAGCCCTGAGCTAGTTGAAGAATTTAGAGCCATTCAGAAAAGAGCAGCATCTCAACCCGACAAGCCGATAACATCCGAAGAGCTGGCGGAAATCCGACGCATTATAGGCGGATCCAGGGTTGTCGAAGTCCAAATAAAATAATAATTTTCACAAATTAATGCGCCATTCTTTAATTCATTGATATTTAATAACTTAAATATCGGGCGAAGCAAGCGCTTCCTGTAATTATGTGGAATTAAAATTTTGGAAATAACTCAATGGGTCATAATGATTGCGGCCGGAATCCTTGGTGGAATGCTCAACGCTGTGGCCGGAGGCGGCAGCTTTATCACGCTTCCGGCTCTGATTTTGGTAGGAGTGCCGCCGGTATCAGCAAATGCAACCGGCACCGCAGCACTGCTACCGGGATATATTGCCAGCACCTGGCGGTTCAGGCGTGAGATTGAATTGCCTACCGGCTTAAATTTCGCGACTCTTGTGTTGATTACTATTCTCGGTGGTTGCATAGGTGCGAGCATTCTGCTGCATACCAATGAGCAGGTATTCTCGATCTTGATACCCTGGTTAATCCTGTTCGCCACGATCATGTTTTTCATCGGCCCTCGTTTGCTTGACAGTGGAGTTCTTTCATCAAAAAAACCGCTTATTACCCGCTCAGGATATTGCAACCGAAAGACAATAGCGATTTTTTGCCTGTTTTCCGTGTGCGTCTATGGCGGTTATTTCAATGGTGGTCTGGGTATAATCTTACTCGCTGTACTTGGACTAATGGGCCAAACGAATTTACACGGGATGAATGGATTAAAGAACCTCGTCTCGTCTCTAATTACATTTATTGCAGTTGTAATCTATGCCATTGGTGGCGTCATAGCGAGTGAACAACTGCTGATCATGGGCGCCGCTGCGATTGTCGGAGGCTATGCAGGCGCGGCTTTCGCATACCGTTTTTCTAAACAGGTATTGCAAGTCTTTATCGTGGCTGTCGGCTTTATCATGTCTTTAGGTTTTTTCTTAATGTAATTTCCTAATGTATTAAGTCTATTTTTGTTGAATCGCGGTATCATTGAAACGTAAAACTTCTCATTTCCAGGCAAGATACTATGAAAACAGTACTCATCACAGGCGCTAACCGTGGCATTGGATTGGAATTTGTGCGCCAATACGCTTTGGATGATTGGCGTGTCATTGCTTGCTGCCGCAATCCGACGTCTGCCGATGCTTTGAACCGTTTAGTTGCGCAACATCCAGACCGAATCAGCATTTTTTCGCTGGATGTTGCCAATTATTCGCAGATTGAACAGCTGGCGCAAACGTTATCCGGTGAGACCATTGATTTATTAATCAATAACGCCGGCGTTTATCCGCCAAAATCGGGCGATGCTTTCGGCATGACGGATTACGAGGCGTGGGCGCATACTTTTGCAATTAACACCATGGCACCGCTGAAAATGGCTGAAGCGTTTCTGCGGCCTATTGCCCGTAGCAATCTAAAAACCATTGTCACCATTACCAGCAAAATGGGCAGTATTGCAGATAACCGAGGCGGTGGCAGTTACATCTACCGTTCCAGTAAAGCAGGTGTCAATATCGTGATGAAAAGCTTGTCGATAGATTTGAGTCCCCAACAAATCACTACGGTGCTATTGCACCCCGGTTGGGTCAAAACAGACATGGGTGGGCCGAATGGATTGATCTCAACCGAGCAAAGCGTCACTGGCATGCGTCGCGTGATCAGCAACTTAACATTCGAAGATTCCGGAAAGTTTTACGCCTTTGACGGGCAGATAGTGCCTTGGTAACTACAGATTCCGATGGACAGCTCTCGTTCCACAGCCTGAATTATCTCGGATTTTGCAGCTGACTAAAAACTGACTATCTGCGCCAATTCAATATTGTCGTGATCGATAGAGGTTTCGTAAGGGTCTCACCAGCATTGATAAGGCAAACACCAATACGCTAAACAACACTATGGTTGTACCCGAAGCGACATTAAAAATGTAACTTAAGTACATACCAATTACACCAGTCACCGCACCGATGATAGTTGAATAAATAATCATGCGGCTAAAACGATCCGTCAGCATTCTCGCAGTCATGGCTGGGGCAATGAGCGTGGCGGCGACCATCGTGACGCCAATGACATTCAGGGATGCAATGACCGAGAATGTGAGCAATAATGAAAACAGCAATTGCACAGAGTCAGTTTTAATACCGAATACGCGCGCCGCTTCATTATCGAACGTTGAGAAAAGTAAGGTACGGTATGTGATGAACATGGTAATCAGTGTAAAGAGAGCGACCAATCCGATGATCATCAGATCTTGCTCGGTGATTCCAAGAATATTGCCAAATAAGGCAGCTTCGAAGTTTTGTTTAAAATTACGCATCTTGCTGACAATGGCCACACCCAAGGCGAACATAGCCGTGGTTACAATCCCGATAGCCGCATCCAGTTTGATTTTGTTATTTTTAGTAATTTTGTTGATGATGAATGCGGCGAGTAATCCCATCGCGCATGCGCCCGCATAAAAATTCAAATTCAGTGTAATGCCGATCACTGCGCCGCCAATTGCCGCATGAGACAATCCGTGGCCAACATAACTCATGCCGCGCAGCACTACATATACTCCGATTAAACCGCCGGACGCACCTACCATCAACGCTGCAAGTAAAGCATGACGAAAAAACTCATATTCGATCGGTTCAAGTAGAAACTCCATCAGGGGGTCTCATCAATAAATTTGAGAGGGGTACTGTTAGCAATCAGGAGATGTCCTTCGGATTTAACAATGACAATATCACCTCCATATGTTTTAGTCAGGATTTCATTGGTAAAGATAGTATTCGGTCGACCTTGGGCAATAACACCGCGATTAAAACAAATCACCCAGGGCAAATGAGAAGCCACCGCATTTAAATCATGCGTGGTTAATAATATGGTGATGCCTCCTCTATTGATATCACTCAGCAAATGCAATACCTCATGCTGAGTCTTGATATCAACGCCAGAAGTCGGCTCATCGAGTATCAGAAGCTTGGGATTGTTGATCAAGGCGCGCGCCAGAAACGTGCGTTGCCGTTGACCGCCTGATATATCGCTAATGTGGCTTTTCAGACAATCATCAACGCCTAATCGATGCGCAAGATCTTGAATGCAAGTGCGCTCCTGTTTACTGAGCCAAGGCCATATACGTCCATTGGTATAAAGTCCCATGGAAATTACTTCTTCAACCGTTACCGGAAAATTCCAGTCGACACTGCCAAGCTGCGGTACATAACCAATCGTGCCTGGCCTCACCTTGTTGACTGGATAGTTGTAGAGTTCCACCTGACCCGCACTAACCGCGTGGATTCCTAAAACAATTTTCAGCAACGTCGACTTACCGCAAGCCGTGGGACCGACAATTCCGGCAAACTGACCCGCAGCAATTTCCAGACAAAGATCGTCAAATACCACGTTTTGTTCATAACGCGCGGTGACGCCGGTTAGCTTTACCGCAGGAACTAAAGGTGAATCAGAATGCAATGTTGCTGGCATCGATATTGGCCATACAGGCTGAATTACCGCCCAGTGCTTTGGTCATGGTGACCATGTTACTGGCCATCATACCGATGAAAGAATTATTAGGCGCGGCTGGAAGCTCATCATCCGCAAGTTGATCAATAAATTGGGCCTTTGCTTCTCGGGCAATTTGCTTCATCACTTTACTGGGAAACACTTCTGAACCAAATATTGCCGGCACCCCGGTTTCTCTAATTTGTTTAATAATACTGATGACTTCCTGGGGACCCGGCTCGGAGAAATCAGAGGGTTGTACCGCTGCAATGACTACCATGCCATAACGCGGTGCGAAATAGGCAAAAGAATCATGATACGTGACTAACTTACGATTTGTTTCAGGAATTGTCTCAACACACTTGAAAATTGCCTGATCCAATTTCTTTAGTTTAGCCAAATATGCTGCGGTATTTTCCTGGTAGCTCACCTTATTCGCCGCATCAAGCATAATCAGATTGTCTCTAATTATTTCTGCGTAACGCATGACCAGCTCAATGTTCAGCCATAAATGAGGATTAGGATGCCCGTGTTCACGTGGAAAACTAAAATCATACTGCCAGTCCGCTTCTTTAAGAGTGAGGTTTCCCAATTGCAGAATCGGAGTTTCAGGTCTTTTTACTTTTTTCGCTAAGTTTAATGTCGGTAATTCCAGGTCAAGGCCATTCACGATAATCATGTCGGCTGCTTGTAATATTTTTACATCCGAAGGGATGGGCTCAAAGGTATGGGAATCGGTTCCATCTGGCACGATACCGGTTACTTTAATGTGCTTTCCGCCAACATTCTGAACAATATTCGTGATCGGTGAAACAGTTGTAACAATTTCAGTCTTCTTGTCAGCAATTGCCGCGAGTATAGGGTTTTGTAAGAACAGTGGTAATAAACATAAAAAAAACTTTGCAATTCTTAAGGTTGCTAGTTTCATAACAAAATTTCTCCCAATTAATGCGCTAGATTTTATGAAAAAAAAACAATTTATCATACATTTTGATTTATTATGAGTGTTCATGCGGCTTTTAAGAAAATGACACGTAGTTTTAGGATAAAAAGAACGTGAAAATAAAAACTAAGCTGGCTATCACACTGCAGTGGCTTATCGGAGGTAGCAGTTTTATATCAATTAGTTGCATACCATTAATAGTCAACGCTGCGGGAGTTCCAACCCTTAAGGAAATGATTATCCGCGCCAATGCGCGAGAGCTAATCGGCACGGCCAACTCCGCCAATGAAGGTACGGTAATCAAGCAACAACTTGATTCACGCACCGTTTATCGTCCGGGAGAATTACTGGAAACAGTACCGGGATTAATTGTTACCCAGCATAGCGGTGAGGGGAAAG
Organism: Nitrosomonas sp.; assembly: GCF_019752095.1. GTDB lineage: Bacteria > Pseudomonadota > Gammaproteobacteria > Burkholderiales > Nitrosomonadaceae > Nitrosomonas. Next base: position 83,089 of record NZ_JAIEMO010000009.1, on the reverse strand, counting down.
CCAACCAATACTTTCTGCGCGGCTTTAATCTGGATCATGGCACGGATTTACGCATTTCAGTAGATGGAATGCTGGTCAATCAACGTTCGCATGGGCACGGACAAGGCTGGGCGGATACTAACTTTATCATTCCTGAATTGGCAGGCAATGTACTGTACTTAAAAGGCCCTTATTACGCCAATCAAGGCGATTTTTCCTCAGCGGGCGCTGTCAGTATGAGCTACGTTGACAAATTACCGAAGGGCATTGCCAGCTATGGACTTGGACAACAGGGCTTTATGCGGGGATTGCTGGCAAAATCACATGAAGTAGGCGCGGGCAATGTATTGTATGCAGTGGAGCTACTGACAAAAGATGGGCCATGGGTTAAACATGAGGATTTCAAGAAATTTAACGCGGTACTGCGTTATAGCCAAGATAGTGGCCCGACTAAATTTAACGTAACAGCAATGGGGTATGGTGGAAACTGGAACTCAACCGATCAAATCCCGCAAAGAGGTGTAGCCAGCGGTTTTGTTCCACGACTGGGCGCCATTGATCCCAGTTCTGGCGGTGAATCTCACCGCTTTAGTCTCTCCAGTGCACTACAGCATGTCAGTCGCTATGGCATCACTCAGTTGAATCTGTATACGCTGCATAGTAATTTGGCATTATTCTCAAATTTCACCTATTTTCTCGATGACCCAGTGAATGGAGACCAATTCTCTCAGATTGATAAACGCTTTCAATCGGCGATGAATGCAAATCATCTTTGGACCAACAATATTAGTGGAATCGAGATCGAGAGTATGGTGGGCGTTCAATTTCAGAATGATGTCATTGACAATGGATTGCTCAGTACCAAAGAACGCCAAACCTTATCGACTACCCGCAAAGATCATATAAATCAGAACAGTATAGGAATTTATTATCAAAACAGCATACAGTGGCTGGAAAAATTCCGCAGCGTAGCCGGCGTGCGCTCGGATTATTACTGGTTTGATGTCAATAGCAATATCAATGCTAACTCGGGAAACCGTTACGATAGCATGACCAATCCCAAGCTCAGCCTAATTTTAGGACCTTGGGTGCAAACCGAACTCTATTTTAACTATGGCAGCGGATTTCATAGCAATGACGCACGTGGAGCGACTTCTACCGTTGATCCAAAGTCAGGAGATCCCATTAACAGAGTCAATCCTCTGGTGCGCTCGACGGGTTATGAATTTGGAGTTCGCACCGCCATCGTTCCAGGCTTGCAGGCTTCTTTTGCCGCGTTTCGACTGGATTTTGATTCGGAATTATTATTTGTGGGTGATGCCGGAACAACTGAGGCCAGCCGTCCGAGTAAGCGGGAAGGAGTTGAAGTTTCACTGTTTTATATGCCGACAGATTGGTTGATGGTTGATCTGGATTACGCGTTGGCGCGCGCACGTTTCAGCGATGCTGATCCAAGTGGCAACCAAATACCTGGAGCAATACGAGGCGTAGGAAAATTAGCAGTAGCGGTGGATAATATAGGCCCTTTATTTGGCAGTATGCAGTTTCGCTATTTCGGCAAACGTTCTTTGATCGAAGATAACAGCGTACAGTCCAATCACACCATTACGCTCAATGGCCAAATTGGCTATAAGATCGGTAACAGTGTGCGCGTAATCGTACAAGGATTTAATCTGCTCAACACACAAGCGCATGCGATAGATTATTATTATACTTCGCGACTTCCGGGTGAGCCCGCCGCCGGCGTGAGTGACTTACATTTTCATCCGATAGAAAGCCGCTCAATTCGTGTTAATTTAGTCGCTAATTTTTGATCAATACAATAAATTTGTAATGGTATATTCAGTATTTAGATTAATGATTTTGAGTGATAATCCCAAAGGAGATTTTATGGAGCGCTTTACTATTTCGATGGATGACCAGCTTTTTGAGCAATTTGATAAAGTTTCCCATGCACGCGGTTACGATAATCGCTCGGAAGCTATTCGTGATCTCATTCGGGATTATCTGGAAACCACACGCCTGGAAAAAGATAATAAAGGCTACTGTATTGCGACACTCAGTTATATTTATAATCACCACCAAAGAGACCTAGCCAGCCAGGTAACTTCTGCGCACCATCACCATCATGATTTATCTTTATCCAGTATGCATGTTCATATGGATCATGATAACTGTCTCGAAACCACTATTCTGCGTGGCACAATTCAAGATGTTAGGCGCTTTGCCAATCAAATGATCGCCACCAATGGCGTGCGTCACGGCAAATTGCATATTGTGCCGATCGAGCTATCAGAAGAGCTTCATCCACATTCTGCGACTCCTCATACGCATTGCAGTCCGCTCACCTAATGATCTCCAGTGTTGTCACTACCAATAAAAAGCCCCGCTTCTAAACGGGGCTTAATCTCAAAAAACAACTAATTTTAGTGTAAATTACCCCAATATTTAGATCTTCCAGCAGCAAATAAAAACATCCACATCACCAGAACAAAAGGAAACGTCAGCGTCGGCAAGCCAATCGGCGCGAGGAAATTAGCCAATCCAGCCTGACAAATAACCGTCAAAATACCCGCCAGTAAGGCAAGAATTGCAGTGCCTGTGCTAGGTTTAAGAAAAACCCAGCCGATCGCCATCATGGTCAGCACCGGATTAAAAGCATAAAGCCCCATTTCGATCAGCGTTTTATCGGCACCCAGGCAGATCGGCAAAGCAACCCCGACAATTGCGCCGGCCAGCGCCATTGATGCCCCACGCAGTGAGGTTATTGCAATACCAATCAAGAACAAAATACCTACTATGACGCTATCGGCGAACATCACTTCGCCAACACCTTTGGTAACGGCTGTATACCAAGCCTCAGCCGCTTCTTGCGTAAAGGTAGCATACTCTGCCGCGACTACTGAGGCAGCGGCAATGTCGATAGGAATTCCCGGTGCGGGCAGCACTGGGCCGCGCGAAAACGCATCAAATGAAAACACGGCCACCATAAACATCCAGCAGGTCAAAACAAACGGGGACGTAGATGCGGGAATGTTATAAGGTTGCAAGATCCGCATCAATGCAGCCAACACCACCGTAGACAAAACTGAAGCAAGTACCACATACAACCAGAGTTGCGGAGTATTCTCCATGAACAGAAATAAGCAGGGACCTACCAGAGTGCCGTTAAATCCGTACAGCCCTGCATCAATATCATCGTCTGAAAACCCTAATAAATAAGCGGCGACTGTACTGCTGATTACGCCTATAGTCGCAGCGAGCCCTGCAGTAATCCCACCTACATATAAGGCGATTAGGAAAATAAGACCCGTGACTGCGTTGCAGCAAAAAAATACTTGACCGACACCTCTGAATATTACACGCAAAGGTTTCGGCATTGCCTTGTCAATTGATAAAGACCAATCCATGATGATTAGCTCCTAAAGTTTGTATGAAAAAAAGAAACCACGGTAACTAACACTACAATCTACTTAATCATTCAGCTTAGGGTTAAAAATTAAATTTGTGCAAAGATATTCTCAACCTGCTCGTTGTTTCACTTCTTCAAGCAATCCTTGTTTCACAATGAATTCAACGACCTGATCGACACCTTCACCCGTTTGCAAGTTGGTGAACACAAATGGTCGATCGCCACGCATTTTTTTTGCATCTCGTGCCATTACTTCCAAACTTGCTCCAACATAAGGAGCCAGATCAATTTTGTTAATAATCAGCAGCGCTGAACGCGTAATGCCAGGACCACCTTTACGCGGTATTTTTTCGCCAGCCGCGACGTCAATAACATAAATAGTTAAATCGGAAAGCTCGGGGCTGAAGGTAGAAGCTAGATTGTCGCCGCCGGACTCAACCAGAATAAGGTCAAGATTGGGAAAATCGGCTGTCATGCGCGCTATGGCTTCAAGATTAATGGATGCATCTTCACGGATAGCCGTATGCGGGCATCCGCCTGTTTCCACACCCATCAGACGTTCTGGAGGTAACGCATTAGCGCGTAATAAAATCTCCATATCTTCCTTGGTATAGATGTCATTCGTAATAACCGCCATTTCGTAACGATCGCGCATTTTTTTGCTCAGTGCCTCACATAAGGCCGTTTTTCCTGATCCTACCGGACCACCGATACCTACTCGAAGCGGATTTGATTGTTTACTCACGTGTAATACCTCAAAAATTATGACCGATAAACTCGGCTATATTGTGTTTCGTGTTGCATCGACAACAATGACAATCCTGGCGCCCAATTCGATAGTTCGTCATCATTGAGCTGCTGTGCATGTAGCGATACTTTTTCGATTGTTGCATGCAACGACAATAAAAGACTCTGCCCGGAAACCTGCCCCAGTGGCACTGATTTGACGCAAACTAACACTTGATTCTCGACCATTGAGAACAACATGCCAAGCAGTGCCGACTCATGTGGCACCCCAAGTGCTTCTGCGGCACATGCAAACGCAGTAGGTAAAGGTATTTCGGATTGATTTGCTAATATTGCACTCAGGGAATCGTCCGCAATCTTTAGATCTGTGACGAGTTTTCCTAAAGAATATCCCATTTGTATTGTTTCCGCGCGAAACTCCGTGGTATCGCGTGCTGCAACAAAGCATTCAGTCCAGTAACTGACAGCTGCCAAATCGCGCTCGGCAAATGCATTAAGCAAGCGCCATACGATCGGCGCTTCAAAATCCGCAATGATATTCAATGCTTCTGAAATCCATGCACGCGCAGAGCTTTCATCATGCACGGTACCGTTTTCAATGGCGGACTCCAAACCTTGCGAGTACGTGTATGCACCAATTGGCAGCGAGGGACTTGCTAGTTGCAGTAAGCGAAGTAATAAAACAGATTGCACAATGAATGACTCCTAAGATTGCGAGTCGGATGGTCTGTGAATCTTTTGACGTGCTGGTATGGGCGCAAGCGGACCATGTGCATGGTAATGACCATCGTCATGATGATGGTGCCCTCCTCCTCCATAAGCGCCTGATTCTGGCTCGAATTGTTCATCTTCTTCTATGACAGAAGCACCTAGTCCTTCCAACATTTGCTTTAAGACACTATCTTGATGAATCCGCAGAAAAGCTTCGCCAACCTGGGTTTGCGTATGTCGATTACCAAGATGAAAGGCACAACGCAATAAATCATGTGGTGTCTTACAAGTGACTCGATAAGTAGGCTCACGAGCGGCAATGATCTGCACTACACGCCCGTCATCGCTCTTGAGTAAGTCATTATTCCGCAGTATTGTGCCTCGCAAAGTAAAAATTGCCACCTCCTCACCGGATGCAAGCACCGTCCTTAGCCGACTGTTCTCGCGCATTTCATAGGGTAAAACCAATTGTGCAAACACTGAGTCTGCATGATCTATTTTAGTATTCAGCGTAAGCATTTTATAATTATGATCAGTTATTAGTTTTATAGTAACTATCACTGCAAAAAAACTGTGATAGCTACTATAAAAAATGAAAAAAACATTTTGCCTGTGTGATACCCGCCTAACAGGGCGAAGCAAAAAATATAATTACTTAAAATAGGAAGTAGCGTTGTGCCATCGGCAGTACGTCTTCAGCACCACAGGTCAATAATTGCCCATCAGCACGTACTTCATAGGTTTCCGGATCAACTTCCATCTTAGGCGTTGCGCCATTGTGAATCATATCTTTCTTGCGCAGGTTTCGGGTATCTTTAACCCCTATGATATCTTTGTCTAGTTTTAATTGATCAACCAACCCAGCATTTAACGCTGCCTGCGAAGCAAAAGTGAAACATGATGTTTTTATCCCACCACCATAGCCACCAAACATATAACGATAATGCATGGGTTGAGGCGTTGGAATCGATGCGTTGGGATCACCCATTAATGCTGCAGCGATCATCCCACCCTTTAAGATCATGGATGGTTTTACACCAAAGAACGCCGGTCTCCACAGCACCAGATCCGCATATTTTCCAGTCTCTATGGATCCAATCGCATGTGCAACACCATGAGTAATAGCCGGATTGATTGTATATTTGGCAATATATCTTTTTACGCGAAAATTATCATTTCTTGAGGTATCTTCTTGCAATGTGCCACGTTGTATCTTCATTTTATGCGCAGTTTGCCATGTACGCAGCACAACTTCACCGATACGCCCCATTGCTTGTGAATCCGAAGACATCATGGAGATTGCACCCATGTCATGCAAAATATCTTCAGCGGCAATCGTTTCTTTACGGATACGTGACTCTGCAAAGGCAACATCTTCTGGAATATTGGCATGTAAATGATGACACACCATCAGCATATCCAAATGCTCATCAAGGGTATTAACGGTATAGGGACGAGTTGGATTAGTCGATGACGGCAAAACATTTTCTTGGCCCACGACTGCGATAATATCCGGCGCATGGCCACCGCCCGCACCTTCTGTATGAAAGGTATGAATGGTACGATCTTTCATCGCAGCGATGGAGTTTTCCAAATAACCGCCCTCATTGATGGTGTCGGTATGGATAGCGACTTGCACATCATATTTGTCCGCAACATTCAAACAATTATCAATGGCAGCATAAGTTGTGCCCCAGTCTTCATGCAGCTTTAAACCGCAAGCGCCGGCAAGCACTTGTTCTTCTAAAGGTGTTGGTAGACTAACATTACCTTTACCAAAAAACCCTGTGTTCATTACCAAGCCATCTGAGGCTTGTAACATTGAATGAATGTGCCAGGGCCCTGGGGTACAGGTAGTTGCCGCCGTACCTACAGCCGGACCTGTACCACCACCAAGCATGGTCGTTATTCCGTTCATCATGGCATCTTCTGCTTGTTGCGGACAAATGAAATGTATATGCACATCCAGCGCACCCGCAGTAACGATTTGTCCCTCGCCAGCAATAATCTCAGTAGCTGCCCCTATAGCAATGGTAACGTCAGGTTGAATATCCGGGTTCCCAGATTTGCCAATGCCCGCGATTCTGCCATTCTTGATACCAATGTCCGCTTTAACAATGCCCCAATGATCAATAATAATTGCATTGGTAATAACAGTATCCATGACATCAGCATGATTACGTTGTGACTGGCCCATGCCGTCTCGAATTACTTTGCCACCGCCAAATTTCACTTCTTCGCCGTAGGTGGTGAAATCTTTTTCAATTTCTATAAAAAGCTCCGTATCGGCTAAACGGACGCGATCACCAGTCGTTGGACCCATCATATCAACGTAGGATTTACGGGAAATTTTTACGCTCATTTTCTACTCCTGTAAAATTATTGCGATACAAACTATTTAAGTTTGCCCATCACTTTTTGGTTAAACCCATAAACAATTCGGTCTCCCGCAAGATCAACGAGCTCAATGGTTCTTTCTTGTCCTGGTTCAAAACGGATAGCTGTCCCGGCCATAATATTTAGGCGCATACCGTAGGCAGCCTCCCGATCAAATTTCATGGCAGAATTAACTTCAAAAAAATGAAAATGGGAACCTATTTGTATGGGGCGATCTCCGCCGTTGGAAACGGTTATAGTTTTAGTATTTCTGCCGGCATTTAATTCAATTTCACGCGATTCAGTGAACACTTCTCCTGGAATCATTGGTACTCTCATGACGATCTCCTATTTTTGAGGATTAAACTATCGGATTATGCACAGTAACCAATTTAGTTCCATCCGGAAACGTTGCTTCAACCTGAATATCCGGAATCATTTCGGGAACACCCTCCATGACATCAGCACGAGTCAGTATTTTTTGACCGGCTGTCATCATCTCCGCAACCGTTCGCCCATCTCTAGCACCTTCCAATACTGCGCAGGTAATCAGTGCAACTGCTTCTGGATAATTTAGCCTTAGGCCACGTGCCTTACGCCTTTCAGCGATTAATCCGGCAGTGAATATCTGTAGCTTGTCTTTTTCTCTAGGTGTTAAGTCCATAGTTTTTCTCCTGAATAAAATAACATTTCAATTTTCTTAAGTTACTGCAACCGAATGACTCTTTTAGAAAAACACAACAATTCAATGATACATTGAATCAAGTATTCCACATACGCGGAACAATTCCAGCGCACCCAAGAATTTCTGGACGGAACAAACCCCACACACGCAGCATGACGTGCCGTGCAATCTCACTCGAATCACCTAAATAGCGAACCGCAATTACCGATTTCAGTTGGGATATACCAACTTGGCCCACACTTTTTGTAACTATCATTGCCTCTTCACGTGCCAAATCTATTAAAGACTGAGGCAGCGCTTTTCCAGTCAAAATGAGTGTAGCACAGACTGTTTTCCCAGATAATGTCAAAGGGCCACTCATGGCAGAGCTCTCGCCCAGGAGACGTATTTGCTCAAGCCAAATCATCTTTCCATTTCGTTGAATGCTAGTGCGCTGCTTGATTTGTCCGCTATTGAATGTTTCACCGTATGCGGTACGACCAAAGCATAATATTTCACAGCCCACATAAATTGCATCATCTTCCAGAATTACTTGATGATCGACGTCGACGTTAGCATTGTTGTAAAAAATAGTTTCCTGTGGCACCCATTCAAGAGAGCCACCTTTGCTTACGCTGACTCTAATTTTTTGATGTGAAACGCGACCATTTGCTTTGTACCATTTCGCAGCACCGGGTGTGGTTATTTGCGCACTTGCGGACGCACCAACTTGAGCCGAAATTTGTAATTGATCACCTCCTACGACTCCGCCCGGTGGATGAATAATTACCACATGACAAATCTTTTTGCTTTCTGGGTAAAAAGGTTTCTGTACCAACAAAGGGCCGAAATGATCCCGTTCCACGAGACGCGTTGTTCCATCAATCTCAGAAAACTTAAGCGACAATCTCGCTTGAAGTGGCTTGTGATCCGAATTCACAATTGAATCGGATATAGCAGCATCCGTTGCCTGCTGGGGATTATTCAGAATTGGAGAACTCCGTTGTTTGATTGCTGATTCTTCTGGATAAGTGGATAGCAGCATAATTTTTTCAGAATTTATGAGAAATGGTTGTAGATAGTCACTAAATCTGTAGTTGAAAAGAGATTTTGAAAACATCTTGCGTTGGACCTGAAACTCCGGGTGCGTAATTTAATCCTTTCCTCAGCAGATCTCCATGCTGATAATACGCTGATATACGTGCATTAAATCCGTCGATAATGTAATTCAGACCCGCTTCAATTTCTTCTCTATTACTGCTCTGATTAGGCTGAATGCTGGTAAATCTACCGTAAGGCTGAAAGTGTCCTACGCCAATTTTAGTCGGAAACATATAAAGACCTGTTACTGTCCACGACTTGCCATCGAACATGCAGAAACAATCACGATCAGAAAATGCGGCGGTCGAATAATTCGCGTAAAATTGTTTGTATTCAGCATTTACAGTAGTAACACCCATATTTTTAGGTAATACTTTTTCAAACAATAAGTCACCTGTAAAACCAAGAAAATCACTACGATTTGCAAACGATCCTGCGCCATTCTTTTGGTAAGACATACCAAACGCCAATGCTAAAATATCACCAGCTTTACCATAATACGTACTGGAAGTGTAGTAGCCTGGATTTTTTTCCGGATTCAGAAAATTATAAGTAACGCGCGCAGCTGTCAGTATAGTGCCGCCCGGATTCGGGCCCGCAGTTTTCGAGGATTCCAAACCACGAAAAACCCCCATTGCATAACCAAGTGTACCAGGAATAATGCCAGGCTCTAGATTACCCCAAAACGTTACACCGTCGTCACGACCATAACGGCCTGCGCCACCATCGCCAAATTTGACACTGAAATCTTGAGAAAAGAATGGTGTTTTGAATGCATCATGGGTGGCCTGAAAGAAAGGACCGCTTAATTCCCCCCGCTCTGTGGGTGCCAACATACGGCCTCCCCAAATATTGAAATAGCGGTTGTATTCGAATTTAGCTATTGCATCGAGGATGTTATACGACATTCTTGGATTTTCACCCGAAGCCGTATTGTTACAGAAAAAACATTCGGTATTGACCTCGAATTTGAAATGCTCATTAAACTGTCCATTGAGATAAAGACGCGCATTGTCGTTGCTGTAGGCACCATCTCTCAAATTCCCGGAATTTGGATTTTCCACCCATACGCCTGAGCCACGATACCCTGCACCTAAACTGATCCATCTGTGTTCATTCGTTTGCACTTTGAGCATTTTTTTAATGGGTGCAGTTGCACCCGCCATCGAAAATGCATCCGATGCAAATAAAATAAAAACGCTCATAAGCAAAGCCATCAGAAAAAAATGCATCCATACAGGGTTCGTCGTTCTTTTATTAGCTGTATAGAAACCAAGCTGACCAGGAACGATAAAAGATTCCAAACTTGTGTTGTTAATTTTTAGTTGAAAGTTGCTATTGCCTTTAAACATGATGTTGCCCGTCTCCTAATATGGACTACCCAAATTGGCTAATTAGCCTATCGATAAATGCAAATACAAAAAACAAGTGGTGCAATTCTCGCATAGGAATTCCTATGATCGCATTTTGTAACACTTTTAATAATTTCCGTATGAAATTTATTTACAGGCCATCAATTAATCTGATGAAATTAGGTTAATAGTTATAGTTAAAGATTGTATTCAAATGCTGTCTCAAGGACTCACCCGTTTGTTCTGAATATAACACTTGTAATCGTTCACCATTCGCTGCAAAAAATGCCAAAGCCGCCTGACCGAACCCATGACTGTCCGCAAACCGTTTGCCTTCTGGCGTATTGATATCAGCCACAATAAATGCAACACGCTCTTCGAAATCATCTCTGACTACATTCATGGCAGCCATGGTGTCAGTGCTTTGAAGTATATTGCCGTCATGCACCAATACAACCACGTTAGTCCCCTGGCCTATGACCGAAAGATCCTGTGAAAAACTTCGTGGCAATAAGCTCACTGCAATGAAGATCACCAGCAATATCAATGAAAATGTAATCAGTTTAGGCCAAATATTTTTCTTCTCCGGTGCAGCATTATTCGTTGTGGACATATTTTCTTTTCTCTCTCTTGGTTGTTAACAGCCGCCTGCCCGACTCAAGAAAATGTAGCGAGTCATGCAGAATAACGTGTGCAGATGGTTGTGATTTTGCGGGGAATAGCGAGATTATGCAACAAAAAAACGAGGAAATATGGACCGCAGCCTCTACTGGTGGAAGCTACGGTTTGCGATCTTGCATTTAACATCTGCTATCAATTTTTCTAATCAAAAAGACACAGAAAGAATTGAGTAGCAATCAATTATGAACAGATAATAAAAATATTCCCAACTATCTCAGCCTATTACAAGCTTATTCGGGGCGACAAGCGAGGAAACTTTCTTATACGACTGCTCCGTCATTTTCCAGTGGCTTTTTCTCTAGCTTAACTAGATCTTCGCGCTTGACACCAAGAAGCACGATGATAGAGCTGCCCACCATAATTGAAGAATAAATTCCAAATAGTATACCGATTGTCAAAGCTAACGAGAAATAATAAAGCACTTCACCGCCAAATAAAAGCATTGCGATTACAACCATTTGTGTACTGCCATGCGTGATGATTGTACGCGACATGGTTTGCGTGATCGCACTATCAATTACTTGTGTCACTGAAGATTTGCGAAGCTTACGGAAATTTTCTCGAATACGGTCAAAAATGACAACCGATTCGTTCACTGAGTAGCCCAGTATTGCCAAAACCGCAGCGAGGACAGTCAATGAAAACTCCCATTGAAAAAATGAAAAAAAACCGAGAATGATAATCACATCATGCAAATTAGCAATAATACCGGCTATGCCAAACTTCCATTCAAATCGTATCGCCAAGTATGCCACGATGCCTAATGAAACGAATAACAAGGCGAGAGCGCCATTTTCCAATAATTCCTGTCCTACCTGCGGACCCACAAATTCTACCCGTCTCATTTCAACTGAAGAATCAGCTTCTCGCAGTGCATCTAAAACAATTTCCGATAATTGGGCACTGGAAAACTCTGGCTTAATGGGCAATCGTATTAAAACTTCCCGCGAGGTGCCAAAGTTTTGCACGCTCGCATCCGGCATCTCAAGACCGACTAATACACCGCGTATTTTTTCCAAGTCTGCTGTTTGAGTATAGCCAACTTCAAGCACTGTCCCACCCGTAAAATCCACTCCCAAATTGAGTCCTTTTGTCGAGATAAAAAAGATTGCAAGAATAAATGTTACGATTGAAGCGATTGCCCCCGCTCGCCTCCATTTCATGAAGGGGATGTCACGCTCAAATCTAAATAATTCCATAATGGTATTCCTTAATGCGGGTTATTACTGTTTGGTTTTTTTGGTGTCAGCTGATTTACGTTTGCTTTTAGCTTTATTTTTAGCTATCGCTCTGGCTTTCGCCGAATCTTCTACTACGCTTTCATCTTCGTTTATGACTGATGTTTGACTGACGATATCCGGCTTTATACTACTCTCTTTAGTCTGTTCACTGCGTTTAGGTTCTGTACTACCTGTAGTTTTAGTAATTTCATTTTCGGAAAGAAGATCGGATTTTCCAGTCACTAAACTAGGTTCCGGCACCCAGGTTATCCCGATGGGAATATTGTCGAGTTTGCGAAGGCTTCCGTACATAAAATTAACCATACCCCTTGACACAAAAATTGCCGTAAACACGGATGTCATAATACCCAGGCATAGCACTACCGCAAAGCCCTTAACCGGCCCCGAACCGAACGCAAATAAGGCAATGCCGGCAATCAAGGTGGTAATGTTAGAATCCAGAATGGTGCCAAATGCGCGTTCATATCCTGAGTGAATGGCAAGTTGCGGGGAAGCGCCCGCACGTAACTCATCCCTAATACGCTCATTAATAAGTACATTAGCATCGATTGCCATGCCTACTGTTAGAGCCAGAGCCGCCATTCCAGGTAATGTCAATGTTGCTTGCATGATGGATAACAAACCAACCAGCAGCAGCAAGTTGAATGCAAGCGCAATGACAGAAATAACGCCAAATGCTGTGTAATAGGCCGCTATAAAAATGGCAACAGCGATAAATCCATAAAGAGTTGAATTAAACCCTCGGGTAATATTGTCCGCACCCAGGCTGGGGCCAACAGTGCGTTCCTCGATAATATCCATAGGTGCCGCCAATGCACCCGCACGTAATAATAGCGCGACATCCCGCGCTTCCAAACTGGTCATGCGTCCACTGATCTGCACGCGTCCGCCACCGATTTCCTCACGAATAACCGGTGCGGTAACTACTTCGGCTGTATTTTTCTCAATCAGCAGAATCGCCATTCTTCTACCAACATTCTCACGCGTTAATTGTTTAAAAATACGCGATCCATTGTTATCCAGGCTGACGTGAACTGCCGGTTGATTATCCTTATCAAATCCTGGTTGTGCATCAGTAATGCGTTCACCCGTGAGCAAAACCTGTTTTTTAACGAGAATCGGACTTCCGCCACGCTCTTGGTGCAGCTCTGTTCCAGCTGGAATTCTGCCACGCAAAGCCGCATCAAGGTCATGTTCATCGTCGACCATACGCACTTCCAGCGTAGCTGTTCGCCCCAAAATATCTTTTGCTTTGGCGGTATCTTGCACACCCGGCAATTGAACAATCACGCGATCTGCACCAGCCTTTTGTATGATAGGTTCAGCAACACCTAATTCATTGACACGATTGCGCAATGTTGTGATGTTTTGCATCACAGCCGAATCCTGCATGCGTATTTGAACCTCAGGCTTGATTTCAGCTATCAGATGATAGCGATTATCAGCTTCCTCTGTACTTAATGCGAAATCCGCAAAATTTGATTTTAATTCTGCTTCTGCTTTTGAACGTGATTCAACATCGCGAAACTTTATGATCAGTTTCTTAGCTTGCTTCTCAAGTCCGGTGTACGAAATCTTTTTTTCGCGTAATGTACTGCGAATATCGATGCTATAACGATCGAGTGATTTCTCAAGCGCTCCCTCCATATCAACCGCAAGCATGAAATGTACTCCGCCACGCAGATCTAATCCCAGATACATGGGCAAAGCACCAAGGTTTGTCAGCCATTGCGGAGAATTGGGCAGCAGGTTCAAGGCAATTATATATTCGTTACCCAGCACAGATTCAAGTAAGTCTTTCGCCTTCATCTGCAAATCGGTATCGGCAAAACGAACCTTAATACTGCCTTCCTCAAGTAAAATTCCATTCATTTCAAGGTCGGCTTGTTTCAATGTTTCTTCAACTCGTTGCAACAATGCGGTATCAGAGCTTGTAGAAATCCGTAAAGGAGAAATCTGTATTGCCGGAGATTCGCCGTAAAAATTCGGCAAAGTGTAAAGCAAGCCAAGTAGCAGTGAAACCGCAATAATGAGGTACTGCCAAAGTCCGTAGCGGTTCATGGGTATCAGTTAAGTATTAAGTAATGAGTAAAAAACAAACAAAGGCAGGAAGTTAAATAGCTAATTCCTTCCTTGTCAAACGTAATTATTTCTTTTCGATATTTTGATCAGCTTCAGCGGCAATGGCTTCTGTAGATTCGTCAGCAGCTTCAGCTTTATTACCTTCTGACGCAGCTGATTTTGTTTTTGTTCTAGGTGTTTTACTTTTAGGCTCAATACTCTTCAGCGTTCCTTTGGGTAGTAAAGTTTGCACCGAGGATTTCAGTACAGTGACCTCCATAGCTGGAGCAATTTCGATAATGACATAAGCTTCGCTGACATTGAGTATTTGCCCCAAAATACCACCATTGGTAATGACCTCATCGCCTCTTTGCAACTCTTCCACCATTAACTTATGTTCTTTGGCTCGTTTGGCTTGTGGACGAATGAGCAGAAAATAAAATAAGACGAGTATACCGATCATCGGTAATAAAGTGACCCAGCCGGCATCACTTTGGGCTGTCGAAGAAGCAGCCTGTGCAAATGCATCATTAATCAGCATCATATTCTCCCTTTATTAAAAGGGCACATATTAGCATGATGACCGCTTATGCCATAAATTCTTGTGCAAATTCTTCAAATCGCTGATTTTCAATAGCATCGCGAATTTCAGACATAAGCTGCTGATAATAAAATAGGTTATGAACAGTATTCAGGTGTGCGCCGAGCATTTCATTGATACGCTGCAGATGATGCAGATAGGCGCGACTAAAATTCTGGCAAGTATAGCAGTCACAATGTTCATCGGGAGGTGATGTATCCAAGCGATAACGGCTATTACGCAATTTGATGATACCATTGCGCGTATACAGCCAGCCGTTGCGGGCGTTGCGGGTTGGCAGCACGCAATCAAACATATCGATACCTTGCGCCACTGCATGAACAATATCCGCAGGGGTTCCTACGCCCATCAAATAGCGTGGTTTATCAGTTGGCAACAGCGGTGTAGTGTGTTTTAAAATCCGCTGCATATCTGCTTTGGGCTCGCCGACGGATAATCCACCGATGGCGTAACCGTCAAAACCAATTTGGTTCAAACCGGCAAGCGAATGCTCGCGCAAATGCTCATACATGCCTCCCTGCACGATGCCAAACAATGCATTTAGATTTTCATCGTGTGCTTGTTTGGAACGCTCCGCCCAGCGCAGGCTCAACTCCATCGATAGTTTAGTAGCGTTCTCATCGGCTGGATACGGTGTGCATTCATCAAAAATCATTACAATATCAGAATCTAAGATGCGCTGGATTCGCATCGATTCTTCCGGAGACAAGAAACAACTATCGCCATTGACCGGTGATTTGAAATGGACACCCTGTTCGGTGATTTTGCGCAACTCTCCTAGACTATATACTTGGAATCCACCTGAGTCGGTTAATATTGGACTATGCCAATCGATAAAGTTATGTAACCCTTGATGCGCCTCGATAACCTCTAATCCGGGCCGCAACCATAAATGAAACGTATTGCCTAGAATGATCTGCGCATGAATTGCTTGCAACGCCGCGGGCGACATGCTTTTGACCGCACCATATGTCCCCACGGGCATAAAAACTGGTGTCTCGATTGTGCCATGCGCCAAAGTCAGTGTGCCCCGGCGGGCTGCTTGATCGGTGGAATGCAGCTGAAATTTCATGAGTCTTTCTCAATCAGCATGACGTCTCCATAACTAAAAAAACGATATTGCTCTTTAATCGCATGTTGATAGGCATGGCGAATATTCTCCATACCGGCAAAAGCCGAAACCAACATAAGTAAAGTTGAACATGGCAGGTGAAAATTAGTTAATAATCGATCAATTATTTGGAAGCGATATCCCGGCGTGATAAAAATACGCGTATCGCCATAACCCGAAACTAACCCACCCTGATGAAGGGAAGCGCAGGCTTCCAGTGCTCTCAGAGATGTCGTGCCAACCGCGAGAATACGTCTGCCTGACAATTTGGCATGCTGGATTGCCTCAACAGTGGTTTGTGGAATGTGATAAGTTTCACTGTGCATCGTGTGATCGGCAATATTTTCAACACGCACCGGCTGAAATGTTCCTGCGCCCACATGCAAAGTGACATAGGCAATGATTACACCGATAGTTCGCAATTGTGCCAGCATATCGATATCGAAATGCAAACCGGCAGTTGGTGCCGCAACAGCTCCGGAGTTTTTGGCATAAACCGTTTGATATCGTGCCTCATCAGTCATTGTAGCGGGACGTGCAATATAGGGAGGCAGCGGTAATCGACCATAACAATCCAATAATTCTACAACGGTTTTTTCATGATCAAAGCGTAACGTATAAAATTCTTGCTCACGTGCAATTACGGTTAATGGAATCGCATCAGCCAGAATGAGTTGCGAATCCAGTTTCGGCGCATGACTGGCGCGGATTGTTGCCACAGCATGACGGTCGTCCAACACGCGCTCCACCATTACTTCCACTTTGCCCCCACTGGCTTTTTTACCCAGCAGACGCGCTTTGATCACTTGCGTATCGTTAAAAACCAAAACATCCCCAGCTCGCAAGAAATTGGAAAGATTCGCAAACAAAGCATCCTGCCAATGATTTTTGATACTATCCAGATAGAGTAAGCGACTGCCACTACGTTGTTCAGCGGGAAATTGTGCAATCAGTTCGGGGGGCAGATAAAAATCAAAATCCTGAGTCTTCATGCTACATATTATACCGGCGCGATTGGTTTTCCGCCCATGCTGCTTGCTGTACGCCAGGTTTTCAGTGATAATTGCGCCTTCTGTTTCTTCAAGCACTCAAGAACAGTCAAATAGCTGGGCCGAGATGGCGGAATTGGTAGACGCACGGGACTCAAAATCCCGCGATGGTGACATCATGGGGGTTCGATTCCCCCTCTCGGCACCAAGTAAAATCAAATAGTTGCATGTCATTTTTAAGAAATAAATAAGCCATTCAAAAAACTCTTTTGCGGAACGTTCCGCCATTCCACAATTAGTTGACCGCACAAATTTGGCTTAAGCCCTTTTTTTAATTTTTTCTTATTCATTCTTGGAAACAACTTCTCTATATATTTCCTCTCCATTAGCAGCATATTTTCTCTTTTAACTTCAAGATAATAATAGGAATCAAATAACATTTCATCATTTCTCAAATGATTTCCTATTCTTTCAACTAAATTTATCGACTGCCCAACATATACAATTTCCGAACCACACAATAAAAAGTATATTCCGCACAATGGCTTAACAGGCTTTGATCTTCTTATGATCTGAACTCTAGTAAGTAGTCCGTCATCATCATTCGTACTATCTTCAACCTGGGTTTTAAATACAACCGGCTTCTTTGACCCGTTTATGATAAATCGGATATTATTTTCTTTTAGCCACTTTATTTGCTTTGAAGGCAATACATTGCCGGTTAGATCAACCAATTCTCTTTCTGAATAAAATAATGACATCGTTTTCTATACCACCAAAATATATTCGGGATTCGATGTAAGACCGCGAATATTACCACTCTCTGTGGCGGTTATTCTAAGCGCATAAGAGCCGGTCACGGAAAGCAAGTTATCCTCAATCCGAAGATTAACACTATCCCCAACCTTCGTGATACTGCCATCAGCAAGCGTGAAGGTTATTGCAGCCCCAGATTGAGGTTCCAAAGAAATCGACATAGCAGTAATATCAGCAACATCTATTCCGGTCACGTTTATAGTTAAATCAACGTCCGTATTCTTAAATATTTTTATGCTCATATAGTGGCCTGTATTGTATACGATTCGTATGTTGCTGATATTTCATGATGAGGAAGCGTGGCATTGATTGATTGCGTTTGATAAGTTGCAACGATTATTCCTGATGCAACAATCTCACCGTTTCTCGATCTGCCCGAGATACTTGATCCTTGACCGAATAAATCACCAGCGGCGCTGTGAATAGCAACCGAGTCAGATCGGTCAGCATCACCGCTTAATAGTGCGCCCTGCCCGACCAGATCGCCATCCGCATGATACGACCGGTATCTTACTGCAACTCCGTCTACGACTGAGCCTTGCCCGATTAGGTCAGCATTTGATTCATGCGATCGATACCGTGCAACATCACCACTGATATTACTTCCGCTCGCTACCAGATTACCGGATGCGTCATGATGCCTGTATCGTTCTGATACACCGGATAACTGGGAACCCTGTCCGGATAAAGTGCCGCTTATTGTATGCTTGGCTCTATGCGTAGCTATTCCGGCAACGACTGCAACCTGGCCAGCTAGTGATCCGCTCGCTGCGTGTGTTACGGCCGCTTGCTTGAATGTGGCGACAGCAGCAACCCAGGTTTGCGCACTATCAATTTGCGCGGTGTAATCAACCGATGTGGCTGCGTTTGCAACCTGGGCAGCCAGTACGGTAGTGTTTCTGGATGCCGTTGTGCCGCCGGTCGATTGCGCTGTACCAATCGTGCTTTGACTCTGGCCGAATACGGTAAAATTAACTGTGTCTCGCGAACTGAACAGGTTAATCACAAGCTCGTTTGCTTGCGATAACGTGCCGGTTGCCCCGGTATTTAATGTTATACCAGCGACACCACTTGATCCGTTTGCTTTATCCAGAGGCGTCGCATGTATGCCCGACCATTCGCTTGCCACCCCACTCGCTTTCTGACTTCCAGATAAAGTGAATTGTGCTGCGGTTGGTTCTGATGACCCGGCAATCTTGTAATAAATGGCGCCGTCAATATTGGTGCCATTGCCTGTACTCGCAGCAAGATTCCAGCCGGACGGCGCACCGGTTACCGTTACATCGCCACGCCAACAAAACCCAGCAACAAGCAGATTACCTTGCGTCGGAGTATTCGGATAATTGAATGTGACAGTTGTTGACTGACCAGCGCCTACGCTATTGCGCTGCGCTGTTAATTCAGTTATTGCCACCGATTTTCTCTATGCAGACAATGCAGTATAAGTAAGACTAGATACTTCGACCGTATCACCTGCCGCAATCGTTAGCCCACCAGTCATATTGATATCCGATCCGGATGCACCGACTGCGCAGTGAATAACCACGGTACCACCCGAAGTTTCAAGCGTTGCATTAGCTACCTCCGATGCATTTCCGGCCGCATTGGTGTCTGATGTGATTGCATTCGCCGTAGCCGTTCCGCTTGATGCATCGCCGAATGCATCCTCTGACAATGGCAAAGTTGCAACCACCGTGCCAGGCGCACCGATATTGCCAGCCAGTCTTAATTTTAAATTACCCGATACCCCTATCAGGGCTGTTACCGCATCCGTTGCCGCATTGCGCGCTGCTGTCGAGTGTGTTACTGCCATGCTGTTCTCCTAAATTATCACTGATTTTTCCAACCACATCATACATCTCAACATTTCCGGTGGCCGCTCGAGTTATCTTTAATCTAAATTTAAGCTCGCCTTCCTGACCGTTTAAATCCGACATATCTTTTCTCCAATGCCGGGCAAGCTATTTCCCTGATGCGCATATCTAGCGCCAAACAAATCCACCACAGTAAAATAGTAACCTCCACGAATCTTGCGCCAGTGATTGAGCAAAAATATTTTCAGTGATTTTCCTGCGGCCGGTTGCGACACAAGATCACCCAGCAACCAATCCAGATTGATACGGAACTTAACATCCAACAAACCGAGCGTAATCAACTGATACCCACCATCGTGCGGCAAAGACGCAATAATGCTGCGCTCGGTATGTATCGCCGGGAAGTTAGGTCCGTTCCATGCGTATCCCTTTTCAAGAATCATCAGACCGTTTTTTAGCAACGACACGTACTCTGTAATGATGTCCACATCCAGACGGATCGAAGTCTGCACAAACACCCGCTCGGTCAACTGATATTTATAGTTCCCAGTTCTGAAACTGACTTTACTTATTATCATTTTTTAGCAGGCCATTGAAATGGTGAAATTTATTTAGACGATCTTCCAGTCCGTTGTAACCACCATTAATTTTCTTGGTGATTTCAGTGACAACCATCTGGTCATCGCCCTTGTCTGCTAGATCATTGAGTCGATTGGAATTCCAGAACCATCCCGCGCTAAATAACGGATACTTTGTAGCCACCAAGTCAGGATTGACAATCACATTGTCTGGAACCGCCAACTGGAACGCAGCGTAATTATCTTTCCCGGTCAACTGAATGTATCCTCTGCCGCGATATATCCAACCTTCTCCGGTTGCTTCACTGCCATTTCCCATCCTGTTTGCATACACCCTGCTAGCTATTTTCTGCGGATGGCGCGCATATAATTTAGCCAGATCATCGGGGAAATATTTCCTGAATACTCTCTTTAAACCATCCTCAGAATAATTGAGATTTTCTTCACGATCTGAGAAGTAGTTTGATTCGTGGGCTACTTGTGCCAGGAAATGCGCCAAGCGGAGTCGATTATTCAAGCCAAACCTGGTTGCTGTATCCAGCAATTCATCAAAAACAGATTCAGGAATTACACCTCGTAACGATGAATAATTAATCATCTTAGCCTCTACAAATAAAACGAAGGGAAAGTATCCATCGGGCGCTCAGAGGTTCTATTGGCCAACAGCAAAGGCAATATCCTATCCCGCCACGTGGCGCCACCAGTTCCCGACACTGTGGCAACCACATGCCAAAGAATTATGTTCACTCCCCTTGCCCTGGCTTCTTGTGCGAGTTGTGACGCTGTTCCTGGTGGCGTTGGATTTTGCTTATCGCCGTTGCTGGAAAATAGAGAGCCGCCGTTTGACATGTTCGTGACGCGCGGCGTGATTCCTACCATAGCGTCAAATGCGTCATAACTGGTGTTAAGCGTCTGTCCGACAATTCCTGACCGCCGGTAAAAATCCTGCTCATGTCCACCGATGCCATATTTCAGCATTTCTGATTGCACCGTAGGATTAAATTCAGCCTGGTCAAAAATACTCAGAATCCCCGCAGCAGGAAAGTTCGTCATCCACGTGAGCGGAGTTGTCGAGAAATAAGGCTTAGCTTCAATAATTGCATTGAGCCATCTCCGAAAAAAAGCATCGACTAAAGGGACGCTAGTTTTAGGGTCCACAGTAGTCATGCCCGTGCCGACACCGGCCAGCTGTGATGTCTCGTTAATGATAATGCCGACAAAGTTTGGATCTGGATCGTACCGCTGGCCAACTGCAATTAGCATATCTCTATACTTATCAGCAACGCTTTTCACCCATAACTTAGCCTGGAATTGCTTTCCGGTAATAACACCCTGAGCATTAGTTAAATTAGCGCCTTTATATTCTCCGTTTTGTGACTCACCTGTGCCACCATTGAGAATATCTTCACCCGTTGTTCCGGCGTAATCAGTCCCGGCAGCAGATGTCATGTAGGCAGGAACCGATGGACTGAACCCACCGTAAGTGCGGCATATGATCTTAATGATGACCTTACAACCAGCAGCAATCGCTATTGCAGCTTTATTGTCGATCACTGCCCAGTTGTATACGCCGGGAGCCGTCTCTAAATCGTTCCACTGAATCTCCAGTTGGATATGTGGAGCCGGAGCACCTGCCGCAACAATTGCCGGGATGTCAATATTAAATAACTGATCACGGCTTTGATTGCTTGACCACATACCAGGTGCCATCCAAATACCATGTCCAGGATGCCATTTCAAAGGCTGCGCCGCTATCGATGTTGGTAGCTTGACGTAAGATTGAGAAAAAGGATTCATCTTACGACTCCCACACTGCTCGAATGTCGTTGAATGTGATTGATTCAGTGCCAATTGGCGTTGTAGAATTACCAAGCAGGGCTTTTAATATCATGGTTGTTCCAACAGCGGTATTAAACGTACCCTCAATAGGAACAGATCCGCTCGTAGATTTTCCACCAACAAACGCTAGGCCAAGCGTAGACTTCCTCAATGTGTTGCTATTCAGATTAATGATCGTTGGGCCATGAAAAGACGCGTCATTACCAGATGTATTGTCATTCCTGTTATAAAACCGGACACCTTCCCAGTCAATTATCGTTCGCTTGGTTTCAGTGCTGTCGTTGTAAAGGCTGGCAATTAACAGTTCGATGGATGATTGCGTGGTCAGTGGTGGGATGTGTATTGTCTGCACTACAATTTCATCGGTTGCGTTGCCTCTAGCTACTGTTGGTACTCCAAGACCGGCACCATACGTAACATCTTGAAGATCATAAGTGCTTGCGCTGACATAAGTGAATCTATACAAACCGGCTGTCCATGTGCCTCCGCCTGATATGTAAATTTTGCCGTTATTCTGGCCAGACGTTAATCCATGTGCCGCAGCAGTAACGCGCACCTTACCCGATCCATTATCTGCGATTGCACTAGCCAGCGAAGCCGGAGCGATGACAGTAGTTGGATTGCCTGATCTGTAAACAATAGCCCTGCGGTTTACCGGCCACCATTCCGAGCCGTTTGCATAAACAAAACAATCCTGCGCTGCAACGTAATAAACATTGAGCGGGACCGTGGTAGGATCAGGCAATACAGAAAAAGTGGCAACCTCAGTTGTGCCAGATTTGTCGACACCATCAACCATTAATCTGCCGGTTACTGGATCGATCGCTATATTGCTGAATCCCATAATCTGGAACACGCAGGTATCATCTTGCGTGAATGATGACGACGACATTGATAGATTGGTTATTGATACCGTGAACCAATCTGTATTGTCCGTCGGCACACTAGTAAACTGAAAAACCGCAAGAGCACCAGAGACCGGAGAGTCAATTTCTAATACAAACTTAGCGCCGCTTGGTATGGTGCTAATCAATCCAGTCAAATCAGTGCCGGATGGAGAAAGTGCGCTGATATACATTGCAGTTGCAAGCGCCGGGTTTGCATTATTAAATTTTACAATCCCCTGTCCTGGGTCTGTTGCTGCCGTATCTGAACTGTAAACAACAGAGAAACCCCCATTCTTTCCGTCCAATCCATCCGCACCAGGTATGCTCGTACCAGGCAATCCCTTTCTGTGAAACCATAATCCAGCAAAATCAGCAACGGTCAGAACTGCATCAGGAGCCGCAACCTTGACCGCCACATACTCAAGCTCAGTGCTATTCGCTAAGGTAAACCCTGTGCCGTTTTGATCAGAAGCGTAGGCATAAAAAGGAACCATACCGCTACCAGAACCAATTCCAAGATCAATCGGGTTCCCGTCTCCGTCAACTAAAGCGCCGCCCAAAAGGCGAACAAAATCTTCTTGCAGTATTTTGCGGATTACGTTTTCTAAAAGTGTGGCCATGCTATTTGCTCTCCTTGATGTTGATCGCCCAATCTATTAATCCCTCATGCCGCGCCTGGCATTCGTAGTACATCTCTGATCGCTGCACGCTGTTGCGCAGAATCGTTGATAATTTACCGTTCGCTGCCTTTGGTAGGTCAGGGCATGGCTGGATTAAATTTGCCGGTGGAATCCGTTTTATTTCTTGGATTTTCGTTGTAGATCCGCAAGCCGTCATCATCCAAACCGCACTCAGAATAACCAGTATTTTTATCAATGTTTTCATCAACCCTTTCCTTCACTTTTATGTAAACCGTTCTGATCACTTCGCGTTCTTTTTCAAATACCTGCGCTGTTACGTTGTCCTTTTCAGCCTGTTCTTCCGCCGCATCTTCGGCTTCTAACTGAGCATGCAGCTGATCTGCTTCGATGCTGTTTCTGGTGTGCTTTGATCCTGTGTAGTAGCCGGTGCCGAACGTGGTCAACAGCACGACCAGAAGGCCGAGCCAGAAATAAGGTGAAAGCGCCATGTCAATCCTTGAGTCTTGAATTTGAGTAAATTTTGAATGCGTACCCCATGAGCAGTGTCATGAGTGTTTGCAGTGAGCCGAGAACCAAAACTGTGTCCGTTGCTGATATGCCGAGCTCTGCTGCGAAATAGGCGTAGCTGAATGATTCGCGCGTCACTTCCAGATAAACGAACAAAAAGAAAACGATCACTAAGCGCCGGAACAAATGATGTTCTTCAAGCTGCCTGCCGAACCAGTTCATCCAATCATCCCTTTTGAATGCAGCCAGGCAGCAAAAGCAACCGTGACGACCCCGACTGCCCAAAGAAATCTACTCACAACACTTTTCCCAATTGATTTGTATGCGTGATCTGTCATCTTGATCACAGCTTTCTCGGCAGCCAGTTCAGCTATTTTTTCCAGATCCTCCGGAGTGAGATACGGACACCCATCATATTTTCGACGAAGCATTGGCAACCTTTTAAAAACAAAAAAGCCGCTCAATGGCGGCCTGTAAGGTTCGTGAATTATTTTTGTTATGATATTTCTATTGTCTTTGCGCTCAAAAAAGTTGAAGCATTGCGGCACACTTGCATCACATGAGAAGAATCCAGGGCATCACAAGCAACATAACCTGCTGCGGCTGTTATTCCTGGCTCCAGTCTCTCAGAAACGTTACCGACATACATACGATCATCGCTACTGACGGTCAAAACAAGAGAGTCAGCACCCAGGCTATAACCGCCAGGGAATGTAATGTAGATTTTATCTGCATCAATCTTGGCAGCAGAAAGATGCAGATTGTCATCTTTATAGCTGAGCGGTATATTTTTGCTACTGACTAAGATTGGAGTGGTGCCCGATGTATCGATTAGATATGCGATTATGTCGCCAAATTTTCTATCAACTGATCTGATAATCACAGTTCTATTCGCATTCATCGCACACACAGCGAAAGTGGTGCCAGCCGATGGCGTGACACCAGGAGATGGTATTGATAAAACCGTCCCCGTTGGTGATGGCGTCGCGCCGGAGATTGACTGCAATCTTATGTTTGTTTGGAACGACGATCCTAAAAAGACCACGATAGCCTTTGTCGATCCCATTGGCTTCGTGACCAAATAAGGCGTAGATGCCACATTGAATGATGACGCATCGGCCACGGTCTCAGTGCCATCAACAATCGTGCTGCCTGAGATATCGAGAACTTTTTCTGATATTGATGACGCGCCGCCGTACATGTATGCAAGCAATAATTTGGTAGCTGATAGAACGGCCAGAGATGTTCCATTCGCTCCGCTCGCGCTTGCTATGGTGATTATGGTTTTTTCTGTCCCTGGCGTTATTGAATTGCCAGACACATCAAGGACACATCCTTTGATGTTGCTATTCGCTGTCTGCTGGTAGACCATGACGGCCTTGGAACTTGATAGAGCAGCTATGCTGATGTTTCTTATTGAATCAGCATTAACAATGACCGGAGTTCCTGATGCTGATCCATAATTCAAAATGACGGCGTATGCGATCCCGGTAGCATTATTCTTGTACCCGCAGATCGCTTTGGTTGCAGACAACATTGATACCGCAATAAAGCGAGAGTCAACCGAGTTTAAAACTTCCGCTGTATTGCCGCTGTAAATCTTTTCAGCATCACTGCCACTGATTGACCACACACCGGCAGCAGTGGAGATATCTGAGCAACCAAATGCAAGCACTTGGCCTGGGTTAACGTAGCACAGGAAAGTGCCGCCGCTTCTATGCACAGAGAAACGATATAGCCCTTTATTGTTCACCACGAACAATGGAGCGCCTTTAGCCAGTGTTGTGGCTGATGGCAAGTTCAGTTTTTTGTCGGCAGCAGTCATGCTGATAATCTGCAATCGACCACTTGATGATGTTAACGTCACATCAACCGCGCTCGATGCGGTGTCAGAGTTGCCAAATGTGGTTTTGGTTTGCAATGCCCAGTTGGTTAAATCAAGGCTTGGATCAGTTGTCCCGGCGCCATTCGTTTTTCTGCGATAACTATAAAAATCAACCGGGCTATATCTAACCTGGCCAGCCGTGTACGTTGTGCCGGACACCCAAACTGTATTAGCCAACTCTCCGGCGGCAGTCTCTGCATTCAACGCCAATTCATTCATCTCCAAAATAGCTGAATTCATCTGCGTGAACCTGGGATTCAATTCACTAACCAGCGTATTAGCAGAAGCTTCAAATTCTTCCGCAGTTTGGTTGAATGTGTCGGGCAGCGGCGTTGAGAAAGGCGTGACTTGTGTGACCATGTTAGATACCTTTGAGAGATAAATTTATTACAGCTTCAGCCTGGTTGCTGATATCAATCTGGAAATTTCTATAAACCCCGAACAAAACCAAAGATTCTTGGTAAGGACTGGTCATGTCATCCAGACCAGACCAAACAACAGCCTTGGCATTCGCCGTGTCCCTGAACTGACGCACGGCATTTAACCTGGATTTCTTGGTCAAAATCTTGTGCTCGTTGGTTGGAATACTTGGAACAGGAGTCAGCGTTGCTTTTCCGAATTCATCCCAGGTAATTTCGCTGTAGTTGTCTGAATCTACAATCGGATTCCATTCAATATCTCCGATGTGGATCGATTGGCCTGTTGCATACCGCCCCAGTTCCACCAATCCAGACGGATCGGACAGAGTTAAATAAATAACCGGATCAGCAACCGGAGGAATCTGGAACGTGGCGACGGTCTTGGTGTAAATAAACGGCGCGAAGAAATACTCATACCACGTTGTAACCGCCCTAGAAAGAAGATATCCATCCAGCGTGTAAGCTGCATCCCCATCAATTCCATTGCGCACGGTGATATCAAGCAGCGATGCTTTCAATCCATCAAGCATCAAAGAATCAATCCGCCGACCTGGACGCAATACAACAGTCATCGGAGAAGTGCCGATACTTGGCATGCCCTGATTGTAATCAAACATTCTGAATCGGTTGGTATTGCCCTTCAGAATCCACTTCGTTTCATCCGTGACCGGATTACCGACATTCCCGGCAACCAGCGACTCATAAACCAAGTGACTGTCTGTCGTCACCACGCTAACCTGATCTAACTCGGCATAAGTCGTGGCAACATCATAGGCAGGTTCTGATGCATCTGGCTCCGCAACCGTGCTGCTGATCAGCATCGAATCAATGATTGTGATCGGAATAAATGCCCTCATGCTTGCGCCTTGGTTCTGAATGCCGTTCCGCCCTGAGTCACAGAGCTAAGTATTTTCACTAATTTTCCAAGCTCCTCGATCACCTTGTCATTCCCAATCGATTTTTTAAGATCGCTATTGCCAGTGATCTGGCTAGGGCCAGTGCGCTCCAATTCAGGTCCGCGTTCGCCAACAATACGCAAGCCTCCACGATGAAAACCACCATCAGCAAAAGCAGGAATTCTTGCCCTACTTGAAGCAATCCGAAGATCATCAGCAATGGATGATTGTTTAAACGAGATGGCACCAGATATTGCCTGAGACAATTGATCTATTAACGCAACCGATTGCGCTTTACTGCGAGCAAAAGAGAAACTGTCAGTGAATCCTGATTTATCTTGACTTGATAATGTGGCTAAAGCGGCTGAAACATCAGTCACTTTTCCTTCCCTGGCTGCTTGTGTCGCCTGGATGATCTGATTTTTTGCACTATCCAGACTCTGAGGACTGATTTGCTCAACCGTATTTTTCAGTGAATCCGCAAAGTTAGTCAGTTTGTTTATTTCTTCGTTGATCAACGCAATCTGGTTTGCTGCAGAATCGAATTGCATTGCACGTATTGATCTGATGATAGAGTCAATATAGCTTTCCTGCGCTTGACCCAGCTCGCCAACCTTTGCAGCAGTGTCTGACGCTTGTTTGGCCGCTGCTTTATAATCAGCAACAGAAGCAAACAGCGCGTTATTGTGTAGCAGCAGAGACGCTGTAGCAATGTCGGCCTCCGATGACGATTGAAACAAAGTCTGCACAAGCACCTTGAATTGATCTTTGGTAAGATCAGCCGAAAATCCAAGGCTGGTTAAGCCATCCTCAACGAATTTAATCGCCGGAGCCATGCGCTCTGCTTCGGTTAAGAATAATTGATTGAAACTTGCAGAATCGGATAATAATTGTTCTGATCCGCCGTAATTATCAAGAAATGCGGTGCGCTGCTGAATTGACAGACTGCCGATTAATCCTTTTGCATATTCAGCCGATGCGCCCAGGTTTTGCGCAGCCTCCGCCAGCGAACTGAATTCCATTCCCAACCGATTAATGGTTTGAACCGCCGTCTCGCCGCGCTTGGCTAGGCTATCAACTTCAGGCAGCAATCCACGAGCCAAACCATCTGTAATTCGTGCTATTTCTTCTGAGATTTGCTCGTCAGATAGCATCTCTCCTTTTTCTGAAACAAGATCAATCGTATGCCTGAAGTTATTAATGCCGTCCAAACTCAAACCAAGATCAACTCCAATCTTCCTCAGACCAGCCGATGTCTGTACCGTCGTGTCGCTGATCAGTCCGATAACGTCTTTAGATACTTTGGATAGCCCGGCGGCGAATTCATTAAGCTTCCGATTGTCAGTTTCAATCGCGCCGGTAACCGCATCGATTCTGGCAAAATCGTTCTTATCACTGCGAAACAAACCACCCTTCGCAACGAAATCGGTTTGAAGAAAACCGCTCTGAAATCCATCAGCTCCAATGTTGCCGGTAAGTGAGGTTGACTTTTGCTTGAGTGGACCGCGACCGAATAGCCCATTAATTAATGGTCCCAAAACAGGAACATAATTAAGAATCTTACCAGCCGCACCACCTAGCATTTTGTCTCCAGCAAGCAATCGAGCAATTTGATCGACTGCTGCCACAACAATTGCGGGCCCAGCAAAAGAAGCAACCGACGCTCCTAGACTGGCGGCACTTGCGGCACTTGATGTAAATCCTCCAGCAGCAAGACCGCCAATAGCATCGCCGGCCAATCCGCCGCCAAAAGCAGCAGCATTGCCTCCAAAAAGACCAAGACCTGCTCCAGCAACACTAGGTATGCCAAACCCACCACGCACAAAAGACAGCGCATTGGTTCCCAAAGATGCAATATTGAGCAGATTACTGCCACCATATTGCGATCCAGTTCCACCAGAACCGCCGCCGAAAATGGAACTTAAGCCAATCGATTGAGCAATCTTCAGAGCAGCGAATTCTGACGCAATTCTACCGACTGCATTCTTGACGTTTCTCAACATGCCATCAAGGCCATCATTGAAGAAATCAAATATGCTGTTAGCGAGTGTAGATTGAATATTGCGGCCAGTCTGAATCCACATCTGACCCATTTCACTGGTAACTGTCTTGTTGACCTGGGCCGTTCCTTGCAGCTCTACTTGCGCTTTCTGCAATGCCCTACTGTATGCATCAACGCTCAAGTACGGACGCAGGCGTTCTAGCTCTTCTAGTGTTTGATTGTAGATTTCTTGCTTGGTAGCTACGCTGGCTGTGATATCTCGTGCGCGCTTGGCTTCGGATTCATATTGTTTGAGTTTTACGACCTCAATATCAAACGCCTTGGTTTGTTTTTCAATCGACCGGGTAGTCGCATCAATTGCAGTCGGCATCCTTTGCTGGAAGTCGATAATCTTCTTGGTGCCACCACTCGTTACTGCCTGCGCGGTTTTTTGCTCACCACTCAACACCGTATCGATAAACTTGTCGTATTCTTCCCGAGCCTTGATAGAATCCTTGGCTATTTCGTCACCGATAAATCCGGCGGATTTGAAATCAAGCCTGGCCAATGCCGCCAATTGAGCAACCCGGCCACCGATCTCTCGGCCAACGCCCTTGAATACATCGATCACGGTGTATCCAGTAATGACCATCCCTTTTAGAACGGACGAAACAATGCTGCTGGAATTGGACAGGTTGGTCATCTCATTGGATGATCCGTTGACAGCCGCAATGATGTTGCTCAATGTGGGCAATAAATTTGCCGCCATCGTCACAAACAGATTATCAACATTTGCCCTGGTTAACGCCATCGCATCTTTCAGGTCGTCTGCGGCCAATGTGGTTGCAGCAGATACCCCTCTGACATTATCTATACCAGCTGCAAGATTGTTCATTGCTGGTAGCAATTCAATCCCAGTGCGGCCAAACAGCGCATTGGCAACCGCTGTTTTTTGTGCGCCATCTTCATATTGCTGCAACGACCTGGCAACGTCTATGTAAACATCTGCTGCCTTGCGTAACTCGCCATTGCTGTCATGAGTTGCCACGCCAATAGAATCCAGAGCGCGTACAGCTTCATTGCTAGGGTCTTTAAATTCTGCCAATCCCCTGGATAATCTACCCAGGGCGGTATCTATAGCGACAAAAGAATCACCAAAATTTCTGGAAACTTGCTCAATTCGGGAAAGATCATCGACCGATGACCCTGTTTTTTCTGCCGCATCATTAATGCTTGCAAGAAGATTAATCGAGTCGCCAACTCTCTGGATCGATTGTTGTATTCCCACCACTGATGCAATCGCGCCAACAGCACCGGCAGCAATGCCGGACATAAATTCCTTGGCACGAGCGCCCGCCTCATCAAAGCTTTTTTGCGTATCTCTTGCAAACTTCAATGCGCCCTGGCTAGATTTATCCAGTCCTTGCGTGTACTGAGCGTGCTCAAGTGCAAGTTTGACAACGAGTGATCCAAGTGCGCTAATTTTGCTTCTCCCGATAAACGTCGAGTGCCGCTGATTCCATGATGCGCACATCTATAAACAACGATGCGCGTTTTTTCTTTTTGATGTTCGCAAGCTTCATGGCAGACTCAAGCGATACGTAATTGATGCCGATAGCGTGACCGGTTGCGCTGACGGTCCACTGCGTCCCCATTGCCAGGAACAGCATGACGGATTCCCAGTTTTCTTCCCACACATCGCAATCATTCTCCTGCGATCCCGAGAAGTTGCGCTTAGCTGTTTCAATAACGTGTGGCGGTGCATTGCATGCAATCAATCCATCGATGACATCTTGATCAATACTCGGTGCATTCTGTTCACGGTCACCCGCCCAATAACGGGCAACCGTTTCTAGTTTTTTTCGCGCGCCTTAACTAAAGAGTTCCAATAGGCCAGTGTCAATCCATGCAATGCTTCTGGTACGCTAATCAGGATTTCAAGATTTTCCTGGTTATATTCGACCGGCTGATTCTGGTCGTCGTTGAAACCTTCCCAACCAACAAGCTTTCTTCTCATAACATCTTTTTGCGGGAGTTTCCTTAACTCATCCAGCTCGTCTGTTGATGTTCGGTTAAACACAGCATCAAACGTGGAATAGTCATGCCCGCGCTTGTCGTTCGGCGTGTAGACTTCAACCTGCGCGGAAAAGGTTGGTTTCTTGGTGATTTTGAATGCCATTATTATTGCCTTTCTTATGTAATCGCAATCGACAATTCGTCATTGCCAGCGTTTGGCTGGAAATCAAGGCCAAGGTTAAGCATCACAACACCATCTTTGTCTGCATATTGTGGATTGGTGAGCTGCACTTTCGGCGCGGTGATCGTGAAAATCTGACCTGCTGTTGCGCCATGCGTCATTGATAATCCTGCTAAGGTGCCGGATATCGCCGTATCGTGCCAGGCTTTTGCAGCAACTGTGGTCATCTGGATAGAGATTGATCCGGTCACTTTACGGTCAGTGATGATTACTTCTTCAAGACCTGGCATGTTGCGATAAACAACATTATTGCCACCATCTATTGATAAAGTGTCAAATGGCGCGGTTGTGCCATGCAATGTGAATGCTGTGGTGTTGACCTTGTTCACGGCTTTAGGAGCAAGGAAAGCAGAGTAATCAAAATCAGTCGGCAACGTGACATCAGACACGGCAGAATAAAGCCCGGTCAGCTTGACTGACACAACCGGAATCCCTCTGGAATTCAGGCTGAAACTTGGCGTTCCCATGCAACCAACCATTTTATGCAACAGGCCATCCAGCCAGTAATAAACTGACACAGATTTGAATGCAGTGGATATCGGCTTATAAGTAACGCTGGTCGCTGCGACAATGGTTTCACCAAATCCGCATGCTTTAAGCAATGGAGCCCATCCTGGAACATCACCAGCAGCAGCGGTTCCTGCCAGCTCAAATTCAACCGTGATTTCCGAGTGGTTGGATACTGCGACCTGGCCATTAGACCCGAGATAGGACCGCACAATATTCCGCTCGGCAAACTCGGTTGATGCTGGCTGCGCGTCTGATACCCGCGCAAGGATAGAGTTATCCGCAGAAGTCGGCACAATGTCAGTGCCGTAGGTGACTTCTTCTTTTATGCCCAAGCCTACGTTGCGCATTAATTTACCTGCCATTGTTGCCTCCTGTTAAGTTGCAGTTCTGATTCTAAAATCTTGAAAATAGGCATACACGCCGGGCAAATCCTCGAATGCTGCATCGCCCGATTCTTCTTCGGTGATGAATCCATCTATGATTTCCATTGCCGCCTGGATCGATGCTTTGTATGTCGCCAACTCTGTCTTGGTGTAAGCGAACGTGGTTACGGTTATGACGTGCTGCGTGTATCCGCCACCAATCACCCAGTCACTCTCAGGAGTGCTGTCGATCTCGAATGTGATCGCAGGGAAAGTTGGCTCCGGTGGCAATTCGACCGCCCAGGAGTTCACCAGCACAGCAGTCAATGCTGTGTTGATTGTGGCTCCGATGGTCATGGTTTGTTATATTTCTCTAGGTCTTTATTCAGCCGATCTTCCATTGCGGTGATGGCTTCTTGCGATTTGTTGTCCAGCGCCTTGCTGATGAATGGTGTTGCGTTCCGGTGCTTAATATCGAATTCCAGGAATTTCCAATAAAATGGATCGTTTGCACGGCGAGTTACCACCCGTCCTGATTTGCCTAATTCAAGATACTTAATGACTTTCTTTCCATTGCCGAGATCGCGGCCATGTCTCACGCCCAAGTTGTATTGCTCTGTTCCAGCTGGAGCTCTACGCTCACGCTTTATTGCAATATTGCGAATTAATGCCCCAGATTTCTTCAACCCCAGTGATTGCGCAATGATCCTTGCTTCTCTACGCAGAACACCGCCAGCTGATGCAACCATCCTGCGCGATGTCTTAACTACCATATCAGACTTTAAGTTTTTGAAATTCCGCGCCAGATCACCCAGGCCAAGAATCTCAGCATTACCGGCCATGATTCCCGCCCGTATCGCAGGTGATGATCAAATATTCGTTCAAATCCATGTAATTATTCACATGCCGGATGTTGTAATGTTTGCTGTTGTAGCTGATGCGCATCTCATTGGTCACACCAGCAAGATAATAAATAGTGAATTCTGTGCGAGCGTCTGAAACCTGACCACCTTGCTTTGTCGATGATCTCTCATTGCCAGATAGGTTATTCACTCTAGCCCATAGCAATACAGCAGGGAATACATCAACCCACGCATCAACCATTCCGCCCTCCGCGTCCTTGGTTTGGCTGCGTTGCTGGATGCTAATTTGTCTATTCAGTTGGCCTGCGCCCGGTGCTGACATGGTTATAGATTGTAAATACGGTAGGCGTTCAACAGGTTATCTACGAATTCAAGCTTGGCACCCGCACCATTCATGCTGACTGACTCGCGATTGCGAAACCAATGGCTGATTTGTAGCAGCATCCACTGTTTGAGCGATTGCGGCACTGCTGATGCATTGGGATAACCTGCCACGTATCGAATGCGTACATTATTAATGCCGCTATATATTTGCGGCCAGGATTTGCCAACTGCAAGGACAACGCGCGACTTCCAGTTGCTCGATGTGTCCAGAACATATTCGGTGCTCGCCAACGTTTGCTCAGCGCCATCCGCATCGGTATATTTTATGCTGGTGATGCTGGCAACCGGGACATGCTGCAAGCACATTTCATCCGAGAAACAATTCAGCGATAATTCCCACGTCTGCGGCATCAATGCCCGTCCAGTTTCCGCTTCGCACAAATCACGAGCGGCAACAATCAGCGATGCAATCAGCGCATCCTCATAGCTGTTTGTAACCCGCAGCTGCGCCTTAGCCTCAGCCAAGGTGACTGGCTCTGATGTTGGGGCGGTAATGATTTTTTCAGGCATGGGAGTGATTGTGATGATTGTTATTCGGAATCTACGCCAGCATGTTTCTTGATGACTGAATTATCCAATTTAATACGACGCTCGATGGCGCCCCCATCCACATCAACAGAGCTACCAAGCTGCTTAATTATCTTTTGATCAGCTTCTATAATGTCGTTGGAGTTGTACTGAACACCATCCAGATTAAATCCACCTAGAACGCGAGCTTGTTGCATCGTGCTTTTAGTGGATTTATTCCTGTTCATTTCTTCTTCCCTTAGTTTTTTTCTTATCAGGAACGGATGCCGATGTCTTGTCATCAATAAATCTAGCCGCTTTGCACTCATCTACTAAATGACGCGCGAATTCAAGATCAGTATTGAGCTTGTCTCCAGGTGACAACGCTCCATATCTGGCAGTTATAACAGTGCCTGTAATTTCTAATCTAACAAGTTCCATTATTCGACCTCAAAAAAATGCCGCCCGAAAGCGGCATCAATACCAGTGGCTATGGTTAAGCAGGAGTTAGATCACCGGCGCGAATTGCAGCTGGACGCTCCGTTGCAAGAGCAAGACGTCTTTCAGCTCTCAGAGTGATCAAGTTTTTGGTGAAGTTGTCAGAATCGCTATCTGACATTTCAACCACCACACCTTCGCGGTTATATACTGTGCAGGCCATTGCGAAATTACCAACAGCAACATTATCTGCGGTCATGCCGACAGAGACGATGACAGGTTTGCCGAATAGCATTGGCTGCCCAGCTTCGTTCAGAGTCCGCAGACTTTGACCTGCTGCAGTGGTGAACAGATCAATG
The DNA here is from genome assembly GCF_019752095.1 of Nitrosomonas sp. GTDB lineage: Bacteria > Pseudomonadota > Gammaproteobacteria > Burkholderiales > Nitrosomonadaceae > Nitrosomonas. The sequence goes on along the minus strand of NZ_JAIEMO010000009.1, from coordinate 48,120 downwards.
TCAATCGTCGCCCAGTCAGCAGGATTCAACAGGATGCCATCTGGATCATCTCCGGCAGCTTGTAGATCGCCGATTATCTTACGAATCAACACCAATTTCTTTAACGTCGATCCAAGCGCTGCATCTGCATAACCATGCGCCGTGAAATTGCCAGTGTCGAGAATACCGCTGATATTTGGAGCTGTACCATCACCTGAAACAAGCTGAGTTTCAACTTTACGGTTTACACCATAACGCATGCGAGTATCGACATAAGCAGCCAACGCAGCATTATCAGAAGCCAATTGACGGCTGATTTTGATCCAATGCGCAACCGTTGAAATTGGCATATTAACCAGAGTCCAAGTTAGTGCACTTTCTGCCTTAGCAGCGCCTTCTGCTGCCTCTGCTGCACTATTGGTAAAAACGTTTTCTTTCGTGAACTCAATAGCATTGCTCGATGTCGGCAAACTCTGCAAGAATGATTCCAGGGTAAGCGGAGCATATGCCCCTGGAACTATTCCGGCTCTGCGATCAGGAGCAACAGTAGCATCAGATCCAGTTAGCGTGTTTTTCACTTCAAATCCGATCGATCCGAACTGACGATTACCTTTCAGCAGATGCAAGCGTCCTGTGTATTCATCTGACTTAGTGAACTGACTCCCCCATCCGTCAGAGCCGTGTTCATCAGAAGGCAAAACCTGACGTTGTTTCAGTTGAAGAATATCGTCCGCCAACTCTCTCTGCTTGATTCCGAGGTTATCAATTGCGGTTTGAGTATCCTGCGATACTTTGCCGATGCTTTTGATCTCATTATCAGCTTTTTCTGAAAACGCGCTGATCTTGCTCTCGATTGCCTCGACAGATTTCATAAATTGTTGAACTTGTTCTTGGTCCATGTTATTTCCTAAAGGGTAGTTGGGATTGCTCGCTTGATACGTTCGAGCGCTTCATTAAGCACCTGTGCTGATTTCGCGTCGATTTCATCTTGACCGTCATCCCGACGACCAAACAAAACACGAGCGCGGCTGATCAGTGCGTTTGTCAGCCCTTTACTGAACCCCCCTGCATCCCGCAGAAAGTATTCAAAATCTCTTATTGTTTCAATTTCAGATATTTCGCTCTTCACTGACGACAGATCGATACGCGCCGAACTGTCAGCAGGGAAAACAACCGGGCTGATTTCGCCCAATAAAGACACGTTCTTGATAATCCTTCCGCCCTCAACTTCCACAGATGGCGTGTAATCACCTTTCTTAAGCATGTATCCAATCGACAATCCGTCAAGGGTTCCATGTTTCATGGCCGCATACGCATCATTTGCCCTGCTCATACCCATCGTCAACTCACCCTCTACATGAAGGCCATAATCATCTTCACTGACAGATTTCCATTTCCCAATTGGCAGATCGAACGAGTTATGCATCAAAAACATTTTAGGGAACCCGTTCTTCTGCAGGGTTTCTTTGTACGCACCAGGAAGAATAGTGTCGCCATAAGTATCGACCAGGCCGAATACAGAAGCGTATCCGCTGAATGAGCCTTCTTCTCCGTCAGTTTTGATCTGGCAGTTACTGAGCGATAGTGTCTTGTGTGCCAACATTCTGCTGTACTCCTCTTAGATTCTTGCCAATATCTTTGATATCGATCAGGTTAGATTGAACCGTTAGTCCATCACCGCCTTGAATCGGCGGATCATTCTCCAACTGTCTGCATTCGTTGCGTGTCTTGATGCCGTTCTGTGCGCCTTTTGCGTATATCTCCATCCGATCTTTCAAACTAGACCTTAATAATGCATCCAGATTGAATTCAACCGTCATAGAAACCCTTTGCTTAGATGTCAGTATTCTTTTCCTAATGGCTTGCTCGATACTTACCAAGCAGGGACGCAAAGTGAATTTATGAAACCCTTCAATCGTTTCCCCAACTCCCGAGCCAAATTTTGAGACATTCGCAGCATTCATCATTTCGCCTGGAACACCAAACCAACGACCAATTTCCTCTACGCCATATCTTCTGGTATCCAACAACTGCATATCTTCAGGAGTGAGATTGATCTGCTGATATTTCATATCCGCTTCAAGGACGAACAATCTCGATGTGCTGCCAGATGCCATTTCGGAAAAATTTCCCTGAATCGCGGCTCTCTGCTCCTTATTCAATAGCTTATCCACCATCAATATGCCGGTAGGCTTTCCGCCGTTCGTGAATAGCTTGGTAGCAGATGATTGAGAATTACTTGCTTCTGTTGTTGTTGCGCGCATATATTCAAGACGCGACAGTCCAGTAGTGCCGTTTCCCATCTCTTTAAGATGCAGAACGCTTTCATCTGAAAGCACGGCCAGGTCATTGTTGACGCTGTAGTAATACAAGACAGTTCCATCATCATTAACGCGCATATCAACTTGATCTGCTGGCATTGGCCACAGTGCGTATGCGTTCCCATTAGACGATCTATCGATCCTGGCATAAGCATTGCCACGCAACAAAAGATTCATCATCATGGCCGTCCAAAACTCTGCCGGAGTCATGCGAGCATTTGGAGATTCGTGGAATAAATTCCATAAATCTGAATCACGAGCTAATTCGCGCATCCCTTTTTTGCTCTCGTAAACCATCAAAGGCAATGTCGCAACCGTCTTTGCTATTATTTCAACTGCTCTCCATACCGATGATATTTGCAGCGCAGAATCTGTTCCAATGGTCTTTGAATCTTCAACCAAACTTGTTGATGGTGATGAAACCTGAACGCCATTTGACTGGCCTAGAGCATTCCCACCAAATCCAAACCATCTGTATACAGCTTTGAATGGACTCATGCGATGATTGGCCTATTTATAAATTCGTCTATGTCAATTTCTCTAACAGCTGTTAAAGCAACACCTGCGCCCATCACAGCAGCAACCATCAGATCGATGCGCCCGGTTGCCTTTACCTTGTCTAACTTACGATTCCCGGCAGGGTCTTGTGCAGTGACTGAATTGGCTGCACACATCGTCATGATTGGGTGTCCGTTATGAACAATTTCATTATTCAGCAACGCTGTCTCGAACATCTCAAGAGCCGGACTCATGTCCTTGTACCCTTGACCGAATGGAACTAATTCAGGTAGGTTATAGCCGTCATCCGATGCCATCTGGATCAGATCTTCCATGCGCCAACGGTCGTATGCGATGCACTGAATATCGAAGCAGTCCTGCAATTCAACAATGCGCTGCAGAATAAACCGCTTGCTGATCGCTCTTCCTGGCGTTGTTTCCAAGAATCCTGCTGTTTTCCACGCAAAATATGGCACGCGATCTAGCTCTTCTTTCTGACCAAGACCATCTTCAGGCAACCAGGCGAATGGAACAATGTGCCACGGTTCTCCTGGTGAAACGGGCTCAACCCATAACACTAATCCAGTAAGATCAGTGGTTGAACCAAGATCAAGGCCGCCGTATGCTTTGCGCCCTTGTAAATCGCGCCAGTCATAAACCTTGCGAGCGTTCGTCCAGACATCACGCGATATCCAAGGACTCTTTGCTTCTGTCCACTGGCAGAAATTCAGCCTCCGCACAATAGCTTCTTTGCTTGGCATACCTTTGGCGTCTTTGACTTGACCCATCAGATAACGCTTGGTGGGAAGCCCAAACCTCAGACTTGGATTAACCTTGTGCCAGCACTTCTTGTCCTGGAACGGATCATCACCTTCATCCAACGCACAAACATATGCAAAGAACTCATCATCTACGCGTCTACCTGTTGCGACTTCTATCGCATAATCGTGATGTATTCCGCACGGTGTTTTCTTGTCAGAGCCACTGTTCGTGATCATCACAATCATCGGTTGATTTCTGAACTTGAAACCTGCGCGCATCATGTCTATTGCATGTGCAGTCTTGTGTTCGTGAACCTCGTCGATCAATCCTATATGCGGTCTAGGACCTGACTGTCCATCATCCGACGATATCGGTTTGAAGAAACTATTATTCTTTAAATATGACAGGTTCCATACTTGATCACCTAATCCGCTTTTCTTGAGCGTTTTGGATAGAATCGGCGATTGATTAACCATGGCAACCGCATCTCGAAACAGTACCATTGCCTGATCTTTCTTTGTCGCAGCGGCATAAACTTCCGCGCGCTGCTCACCATCTGCAACCAGGCCATATAGTCCGATCCCTGCAATCATCGGTGATTTTCCGGAACCTTTCCCGGTTTCCATGAAAGCCACTCTGAATCTACGCAATCCTTCTGAATCAACCCATCCGAACAAACTACCAACGATGAATGCTTGCCAATCTAGTAAGTTGTATGGCTCACCTTCATAATCACCGCCATTGAGCTTTAGCACATCACGGAAAAATCCAACAACCCGCCTGACCTTTTCCAGGTCGAAAAAAAAGCCGCGCTGTGCGGCTGTTTCAAGATCGTCCAAATGTCTCTGGCATGCTGCCCTTACCGGCTCACCTGCTATGATCTTCCCCTGGACTACTTTCCTGGCGTATGTTGTTACTGGATCACGTGAAGTATTTTTGACCAGGTTCATTAAATAAGTCGCCATTCACACCTGGCGTTACACGTGTGCGCGCCGATGGTGATAATCCGAATTGCTGTAAGTATTTATAACAATCTTCCATCGCTCGATTTGCTATGGACAGATAAGGGTTTTGTATCGGATATCCAGATGGTGATTTAACAATCAACCCATCACCGCCCTTTTCTTTCATCTCATGAATCTTCTTTTCTGCATCCTGCCACCGTCCATATGATGCACAATAAAGAGCAAGCGCCGCAGTGTCGATATCAGTAATCAGTTTATATTTTTCCAGAAGCACAATGATCCGCAACCATTCCTTACGGGAAGATCCGTTCAGATGACTTGGACATTCCGGAGCAACAAATTTTGGTTTGTTGTCTCCTGATGTTTTCAGCTCTGTGACGTTATTTTTCTTTGGTATTGGTCCTGGCTTCATATAAATTGTGAGTCAAAATCTTGACCCCCCCTACCTTTAATTCAATTTTCTGCAAACAAATTTAAGCGAACGGTCTTGAGCGTAAAAGCTGTAGACTTTTAACCCGCCCCCAGTCACAAATTCCAGTGGTGATTCTTACCTATCGGCATGCCATTTGTGTTGCACCCGGCATCTACACCTGATTTCTCTATACGCTGCTTGTGGCTGTCATGACATGTCTTGCACAAAGATTGCCAATTGCTTCTATCCCAAAACAATTTCATATCGCCGCGATGCGGAACTATGTGATCAACAATCTTTGCAGCTACAACTTGACCCCGTGATTCATGATCAACACACAATGGATGTTTCTTAAGGAAACCTTCCCTTGCCTGTTGCCACTTGTAACCATATCCGCGCTTTGCAGATGATTCTCTATCATCATATTTACGTGCTTTGGACATAAAAAAAGCCAGCTCGCAATGGCTGGCTTCGTTTCTTACCTAATTATTTAGTTATGCTAGACGCATTTCTGAAACACTTAGCACATTTATACCAGAAGTGTGCGGGCTAATCAACAATAAGTTTAATCTCTTTGCAATCTCTATGTGAGCACACTTCAAATGATCATAGTATTGACGCTTCTTAAACCCAGTAATAGCAGCCCTTTCAACAGCTTTTCTATCAGAATACAACACATATTCATTTCTTATAATTAATTGATGAAGATCATTCAACTGCAACACAGACTCGTTAGTTTGTTTGCACTCAGAATCAATCTCATCCTGGATGGTAGACATCGATGCACTAGGAGTCATTTTCATAAAGGTAGACATCGACGGATAACCAAGAGCAACGCAACTGTTTAACTTCCAAGCACCCCAACGAACCAATCGTGAAGTAACAATAGAACTATCGAACATCTCTAACTTTGATCTATCCATTGCACATCCTCCGTTATTGATCACTAAACCATCGGCAACGATGCCCAATCCTTGGCACACCAGCCTGACGCTCATTCCTTACGTCGCTACAAACCACACGATCAAACACAACCTTGTGCGACACACAAGCACGGCACCCAAGATCATTCAACTGCAAACGCTCAACAACATCAGCCGGATCACCGTAAAAGAAATGTGGTACCGCATTACTTCGCACGACGTTTATCCCTCTCTGCGATAATCTCGCCCATTGGCCTTGAATCCAAAACCATATCCTTCAAGTTCACAACCGACTCAGGATCATGCTCAGACCGATTGCCGATCGATCTTCCATTCTCTTCGGCATAGACCAGCTTCACTCCATCGCCAAACACCTCCCGGCACACATCAGCAAAAGCCACACACTCTGGAAACAACCGCCTGACCTCATCCTTTTTCACGACTTCCACACCTCAATGCAGGTATGGAACAGGTGTGGAAGTTGGAGAGCCTTTATTCATGCGGCACTTCCATACTTCCATACCTTCCATACTGGAATTTAAAATATACGTATACGCGCGCGCACGTACGCGCGTGTGTGCATACGTGTGTGCGCGGGGTAAGTATGGAAGGTATGGAAGGTATGGAACAACTAATGTCCATGCGCCTTTCCAGGTTCCATACTTGTTCCATACCTCGCGTGAGGTATGGAAGTTTTTAGAAGTCGATGCCATCAGCACCCCCTTCAATATGGTCATCCTTGTCCCCAGTTCCGCCTGGAGTAACCGGCGGCTGATACCAAAACCTGACCACATTTGCCCTTTTTTCGACACGAACACAGCCCAAGGCAGTCAATGCCTTGCCGATCCGCGTCTGATGATCACGAGACAACCTTGCCGCATCGATCTTCAAATACTCGGCAGCATCCGTCATCTTGAATAAAGAAACCTGTTGATTAACAAAACCAGAAAGAATCTCGACATAACCATCCGTCTGATGCCGCTTGATCTGCTCAGGATCAAATATCTCCCGCTGCTCCTCGGAAGTCGGCCAGAACCTCTTGCCCTGCTTGTATAACTCAAACACCTCAGCAAACAACTGATCCCTCACAGCAGCCAAACCATCGCAATCGATATCAGACTTGCACTCAATCGGCCAAAATCGTCGACCGCCCGTCTCATCCTTGTTCCACGCCCAATCGTTGGTGGTTCCACCGAACACAAGCTGGCGCGCACTGCGGATATCACCGCGCCCAAAAGGAGGCCGGTATATATCAACCTGGCGGGATAAAAAAGATTTCTGCCTGGTAGCCTCAGCACGAGCCAGAGAACCCAGCTCAGCGAATTCATACAACCACTTGCCGCGAATCGAATTCATTGAATCCTTGCTGTTCAGATCAAGATCAGTATCACCGAACCAATCACCCGCCAAAACGCGCAACATCGACGATTTACGCCTTCCCTGGCTACCCTCAAGCACCAGGCAACAATCAAACTTAACGCCAGGCTCCATAACGCGCGCCACCATACCCATCAAAAACCAACGGGAAACGCGCATCACATAAGCAGACTTTGGAGCGCCGATATAATCGCAAATCCAATCATCAGCTCGCGGCACACCATCCCACTTCAAAGAACGCAAATAATCACGAACCGGATGGAATCCATTAGCATGCGCCAGCGCTTCGGCGGCCTCACGTATCTGCAAAGGCTTAGGAGCAAAACCATACTCACGAGTGAGCCACATCGATGTTTGCACATCATCCGTATCATCCCACTCGCCAACCCTGCCCGTTTCATACGGCGGAGGTTTAAGCTTGCTCACCACATAAGAAAACTCATTGAACGCAAGAACACCACTCCAACGATCATCGGTGCTCAAAATGTCGTAAATATTCCAATGGCAAGCAACTACACTGCCATTCTTGACGAACAAAGTATTGTTTGAACTTGAATTACTTACCTTCTCAGGCTTCTTTCGAACATTGCGGATAAACGAATCAAGCTCACCGCCATCCATGCCATCAGCAACCGCATCCGCAATATCCCAACCATCCGGCTTATCACCAGGCTTCGGAATATCAACAAAATTAAAATCAATATTGGGATCAATATCCAGCAAAAGCTTATGAATCTCGCGCATTGCTCGCATCCCTGGCTGATCAGCCTCGGGTAACAACGGAACAATATCAGGATCAACACCCGCAGCTTTCTCATCCGAAGTCAGTTTCCTGCGCTTGGAATCACAATCAGCCCATGCGAATATCTTTCTGCCGACCAATGGACGCCAATCCGTCTTATGAATCGCCTTCGTGCCACCTTGCCAACTGATTACATCGAATAACTCGTTAAGCTCACCAGCTGCTATATCAACGCACTTCTCACCCTCAACCAGCAAAACAGGAAGCTTGTGACCACCTAAACGATGCAAACCATACAACGGCCTGGCATGATCAGAAAAAGCCATCCACCGCCAATCAGTGGCACCTGTATCACGATTGCGGCAAAAACAAACAGGCAAAGTCTCTTTTCCGCCGTCAGATGTCGTGAATCGATAAACATAACCATTCACACGCTCATCAACATCACGATAGGTATAAACAACATCCGACTTACCACGAACATAATGCGCAACCGGCGGCACCGGAGCATCATCAGGCACAGGCATGACCGGCATCCAAGGCGACTTGCGATGCTCTGAAATATCGCTCTCTGGCTTTGGTTGCGGAGGTTTTTTAGGCTTAGGAGGGAGGGTTACACGATTATCATCATCGATCTGGATGCCGACGAATACTGCCACCGCTCGCGCTGCTGAGATCTGATCGCAAAAATTAATATACGCATACAAACTGACCAGATCGCCACCAGCGTCACTGGTAGCATTATCAATCCATTTACCCGTGCGAACATTGATGACGAAAGAACCTGGCCGCTTATCATCGCGCGTAGGATTCCGCGGCTTGTATTCATCCCCACTCCAATCACCACCCGGAATCCACTCTTTGAGCAAACGCCTGGCACTGCCCAAGGCAGCATCGGCAATGAGTTTGAAATCAATCTTTGATTTGTTTTTATTCACAGAATTAATCCATCCTTCCGACTATGCGCGATACGCTGCGCACAGGATGGTGCGGTGTTTTCATAAAATAAGGAGGGCCTATGAAAACTCATGATCTCTAGCAACCTAGATGGCCGCAACGCTTGATTCTGTTTCTTGCTCCCTAAATACCATAGGATCAAACTCATCTAGGCAGAGAACGCTCAATTTTCGTGTAGCAAAAGCAATCACCTCATCTCTATTGACCGAACCCCAATCTTTGGGCTTATGAGATGCTTTCAAATATCCAATCAATAAATCCTTTCGTGTCTTGCCGCAATTGGAAAAACTGCCAATGCTCTCGATGAATTCTTTCTCTTTACCTGTTGAATATTGAGCTTCTGTTTTTGTAATCATGGTTATCTCTCTAAAGTTATTAACCTGCAGTGTCGATAAGTTGGTTTTGGTGTTGATTGTTTTTGGTCTGATCATTGCTGTTGCCGGTTAGCGAAAATATGTGCTGATTTTTCAAAATAACCGCAGCCGGTATGCCGCGATATCTCCAATTGGATACCCGCTGCACACCACCATTTTTTTTATCGTAACCGAGCTTCTCTGCGAGCACTGTTGGCCCGCCGAGATCATCAATTAGTTTTGAGTGATGATTATTATTCTTCATGGTTAATATATTAAACAGTTTGTTTAATATTTGCAAACAATTTGTTTAACAACATTCTGTTTAATCTTAATAGACTTATGTAATGAAGGAATTCAACGATCAAACACAATTCGGAAGATTGATGATTGCGGCCAACGCAAAGTATGCTTCCATAGAGACGACAGCCGATTTAGCTCGCCATATGGAAAGGGATCACCAGGTACTATACAACTGGAGTAAGCGAGGAATACCGCCAAAAGAAATTGACGGGCTATCTGACAAATATGATTGCAATCCGAGGTGGCTAAAAGATAAAAAAGGAGAAATGCACCTTAACGAACCCGCAAAATTAGCCACCAAGAGAGATCAAGAAATATCTGAAATTACAGAATTATTAAAAATACTGCCGGATGACGACTTTCGCCAAGTTAAAGATGTTAGCGAGAATCTTGCTCATTACCTCCTCAACAAGGCATCCGCCGACGGCAAAAAATGACAACATCAAAATGCTAAGAGATTGGTGTGAAATAGAAATTTGCAAATGTAAAAAAGGGTAATTATGGCCTACGAAGGAAATGATTCAGCCGCTCTCAAAAGTATAGCTAATCGCCAACTCACCAAGTCAATGCAAACGCTGCTTGGAATATGCACAGGAATCGCCGCAGATAATTACATCAGTGACAACGAGGTGCACTTCTTGAATACTTGGCTAACAGAATACAACTCGGTGTCTAACGTCTGGCCAGGCTCAATTATCTCCAAGCGCGTCAGGAATATTCTGGAGGACGGCATCATCACCGATGAAGATCGACACAATCTATTGGATACACTAAAACAAATCACAGGAAACCACTTCACTGACACCGGATCGGCACAACACGAGACAATGAAATTACCGTTTGATACCCCGACCCTGATATTCACTCAGAATATATTCTGCTTCACTGGAGAATTTGTCTCAGGAACCAGGAATTATTGCAAAAAGATTACGGAACAATTAGGCGCAATGACCGCTGACACCATGAACAAGAAGGTCAACTATCTTGTCATCGGCGGGATAGGTTCTCCTGCATGGGTGCACGAGTCTTTCGGCCACAAAATAGCCCACGCCATGCGCCTAAAAGAAAAAGATCACCCCATCCTGATAATCGCCGAAAAACATTGGATCAAATCAATCCAGGAAATTGGCTAAATATCACCAAGCTTCTTGATATCACCAGTAAACAATACTTTCACGCCAGTTCTCGAACACATCATCTCAACTTCAGCATCCAGATCAACATCAAGATCATCGCCGCGCAATCCCTGCCATGTTGCCAAATACCACAATGATCCAATCTTACTCTGATTAATCTTGCGCTCCACCCCACCCTTGACCGCAAGCACAGGAAGCTCTCCATTCTTGGCTTTGACTGATATATCAGGATCAGATAATGCAAGTCTCCGCCCCACATACCAGGAATTAATTAACCCTCTATCTGGCCCTTCGATTCGTTCTTCGTAAGAAAGTATGTCTCTCACGGGATCTGAGATAGCTCTATATATTCTCATTTTTTATAGATATAGAAATTCAAATATTTAACCACATATGATGTAATCACATATAAATAATTGCAACAATTAGCAGCCCCCCACAAACCACCACACCCATCACTTTTCTTCACCAAGAACACCACCTCAGAATAATATTTTAAACAGAATTTAAACATTATGTTGACAATTACTAAACAAGTTGTTTAATATTGCCACATCAACAAAAACTCACTAGACCGAGACAGTTGATAAAAACTTAAATAACTTTGGAGATTTATAAAAATGAAATTATTGCCTATCTTTGTAATTCTGATCGCATCATCGTTTTTAGTTAATGCCGCGAATGCAACAACCGTGGTGCCGCACCAGCTAATTGGATCAGTCACTCACGTCAATGCATCAATGTACAACCAAGCATGGCACGTGCCATTCACCAGCCACTATAACGCCAGGTTCAATAATCTAAGCGCATGCAACGCAGCCAAAGACTTAGCGTTAAACGGCATGCTTAATATTTTACCCGCCTCATTTTCCGGCACATTCGGCAATTTTCAGGTCATCGGCAACGTTGAGTGCGTGCCGGTCAAGTAATTAATCAAGAATCGATACCGGGCATCTGCCCGGTTTAAGGAGGAATCATGAACAACAACTCACCAGGAATCATCGTTTATCACTACGAAGATAAACTCATGCTCGAAGAAGTAGAAGCACTGCAAAACTTTTACCAACCGGGAAGACTGGTATTTGAGCACGATCTGAACGTTCCATTACCCAATAACACCCTGGCAGTCATGAAACTAGAGGACGGCCCATTTACCCCACACCGGCAAGATGCCAGCATCCAGTTCATCAGCATCAACGCAGCATTCGTTGAAATACAAGAACACATACTGAGAACCATGCGCCGCGACCACCCACAGCAAGACCCATACCATGACCGCCTGGAAAAATTTATCGCAGAAAAGAAAGGCGACATTTTCTCGCTCAATGAGGTTCTGTTGGAACTTGGCATAGAGGAACAAACCGACGGCGCAATGTACGCAGCGCCATCGATCATCAAAGCACTTTGTGAACTCGGCTGCAGCAAAGAAAACGTTATGTTCTTCACACCACCCGCACCAAAACAAGACGCGCAACAACAGAAAAGAATCAGAGTTGTTGAGCCGTTCGAGATTGCTTCTTAATCCAACAAACTAATTCAGACAACCAGGACAAACATCATGAGCAAACCCATAACAGATACGCTACACCACATCGGAAACGGATTCTTTATCAGCTCAGCCAGCGACAAACTGGCCGAGCTGGTGCAAAAGGTTAACGAATCCGGAAAGCCAGGCAGCATCGATCTAAAAATCAGCGTCAAGAAAATTGTTAAGAATGGCGCCATGCAGATCACCGGCAAATTCAAAGCCAACATGCCGGCCGATGAACCGATGGAAGCACTGCTATTCGCCACCGAAGACGGCACATTAACCCCGGATAACCCGCATCAACAAAAGCTCAATCTGACTGTTGTTGATGAAGCCACCAAACCATTAAAAACAATAGAGGTCAATAAATAATCATGGATAACTTAGAAATCAAGAACAGCGAAACACAGGCTATTGTTGACCTGGCATCTAAAATCCAGCCAATAGAAATAGCAAGTCGTTATAACACACGCCGCGTTGCACTACCACCAGGTTGGAAACTGGAAGACCGTGACGATGAAAAACTGATGTCGATTCCCGCAAGAAAGAATGGATCAGTAACGATGCACGATGCTGATAGTTTCATCGAATACATCAACCGGCACAAAGAGAAGGAATTCACAACTATTTATTGTGACACAGACTACCGCAAATCTAAAATTGATTTCAATTGCATATTTAACGATCACGGACCCAACACTGGAGAAATCGATTCGCAAAATTGGAAAGACCTAACGGCCAAATACAAGCCTGAATTCTCAGAAGAATGGGATCGATGGATCGGAAAAAACAAGGAGCCATTAAGTCAATTATCAATGGCTTTATTCATCGAAGAAAACCTACAAGATATCGCCGCGGTTGATGGCTATCCTACCGGCCAACAATTGCTTGAAATGGCAACATCATTCCAGGCCAATCAGGATATGCGATTTAAATCAGCCATCAGATTGCAAAATGGGGGAGTCAACATGAGTTTTGTGCAGGACGACGATAATCAAACGCTCTCACAAATGAAACTGTTTGAAAAAATCGCCATCGGCATACCCGTATTCTGGAATGGCGATGCATATCAGATCACGGCACGCCTACGATACCGCGTTAAAGAAGGGAATTTGATATTCTGGTACGAATTAATACGCAACGACAAAGTGCTAGAAGATGCCACAAAAAACATGATTAACAAAATCAAAATTGCGACAGGCGTTCCGCTATTTTTTGGCGCTGCAAATTAAATTCATCCCCTGATCAGTTTGCACATAATCGCGAACTGATCAGGATGCTTGAGGAAAATTATGGATCACACACCAATCAAAATAATCGGCCTACACGGTCCCGCAGGTTGCGGCAAGGATACTGTCGCGGAAATACTCTGCGCAACTCAGGAATTCCGGAGCGTATCTTTTGCCGAGCCGCTGATCGATATGCTCGTTGCAGGCTTCAGAGTATCTAAAAGTTATTTCACTGACCGCAATCTTAAAGAAATCCAGATACCGGAATTATGCGACAAATCTCCACGGCAACTAATGCAAACGCTGGGAACGGAATGGGGAAGGAATTATGTCGATTGCGACGTTTGGGTAAAGATTGCAGACAGAAAAATAGATTATTTAAGCAAGCTCGCAGCAGCCGGTAACGCCTACATTGAAGGAATCGTTGCAACCGATGTGCGATTCCAAAACGAATACGACTACATCCGCAGCCAGGGCGGCACGATCTGGCATATCCACAGACCGAGCAACCCGTACGAAATCAACACAACGCACACCAGCGCAAAACTAATGGACGTGGATAAAGAGCGCGACATTGTCATCGTCAATGACTGCGACATCGATCAGCTGGCCGAGAAAATTAATTTGATTCTGCATCCATCCATAACGGAGGAATCATGATCCCATACGACACCAAAGACTTTCGCGCCAACCAACCTGGCTGGTTACGCAAATATGTGCCTCACATCCTTGCAGCCATTGCCCTGATGTTATTGCTCAGCTGGTTGGACAAGATGGACCGTGAATCATATTTGAATGAAGTGCAAGCTGCAGCTGCTGCGCAGTGCATTAAATAATAGGAGCCACTGAAAATGTTTGACTTCGAAAGGCAACAAGAAGAATCCGTCATCATGGATATCAATCCGGACATTGCCCGGCATTTACTGAGCACCAGCCCCGGCAACAGGAAGATTCGCTCTTGGCATGTAGACATCCTGGCCGGATCGATGGCCAGGGGAGAATGGCGGGTCACAAGCCAGGGCATCGGCATTGATAGAAATGGCCAACTCAGGGACGCACATCACAGACTGATGGCCGTGGTTAAATCCGGAGTGACGATCAGAAGCGCTGTCGTCATGGGCCTGTCAATGAGCGCTTATGAAGTCACCGACACTGGCATCCGTCGCAACATGTCCGACATTCTCGCGGAAAACAAGCGAGTAACCGACGTCCTGAATGCTGCAGGGCAAATATATTACAACCAGCGCAGAACAATACCGATTGATCAGATGCGCCCACTCATGAATACTGGGTTGTTTGACGTCGCCAAGGAGCTGGTAAAATTCTGCGGCACGGCCAGAGTATTTTACTCCTCCGCGCCAGTGAAACTGGCTGCCTGCATTACCATCCTTAATGGCGGCGATGCTGATTATGCGATGCAACAATACCGCGCACTGTGCCTGCTGGATTTCCAGAGCATGTCTGTAGCTGCGATGTCGCTCGTAAGGCAGGTCAATGACGGCAAAGCGCAAACGCGCTTATACAAAGAAGAAATCATCTGCCGCGCGCTCCGAGCATTTGACTTTCACCAAAAAGATTCCAGCGAATCAGGCGCCAAGTCGGATCAAATTGCGGCTGCAAAGAAGCTGGTCATAGATGTACTGAAAAATAAAATACTTCAACTCGAGAATAGTCCGCATCAGGAATCAAAACCAAATGTAATCGAACCAGCGCAAGTGATTAATAAACCCAAAAAACACACCGGAATCGATGACGAGCTGAAAGAGCTGCTTGATGACAGAGCACAAACAGTCGGAAGTTACGTGCACAAGTCCGGTGACCGGAAAAAATACGCTAACGAATAAAGAGATCACCAAATGGCATCAGTCAATAAAGTAATACTCATAGGCAACCTCGGGAAAGACCCTGAAACTCGCTACATGCCCAACGGTGATGCGGTTACTACAATCACCCTGGCCACAACGGACACATGGAAAGACAAGAACGGTGAGAAGCAGAGCAAAACCGAATGGCATCGCGTAGTGATGTATCGCAAGCTTGCGGAAATCGCAGGTGAATATCTCAAGAAAGGCCGTTCAGTTTATATCGAAGGGCGCCTTGAAACCAAGAAATGGACTGACAAGCAAAACATTGAACGGTACACCACGCAGATTGTTGCTGAAGATATGAAGATGCTGGGAAACAAATTAACTGGAAACGCAGATGAATCAGATTCTGAAAGCAAATCCACCCCAAGCAATGCTCGCGCAGACGGCGGTAATAATAGCGGATTTGGTGACGACGATCTGGATATCCCATTTTAGCGGGCACCTGACATACAACCTTATTGAGGATTTAAAGAAATGACAACTACAGACAAAGACCAAGAAAATTCACGAACCGCAATTAAAGATGCATTCATGATAGTAAACAATCAATTGGATAGATGCTACAGAACAATAAGGAAAAACGAGGTAATTGACCGCAATAAAGATGATCAAGTCACATTCTGGCGTAAGATGACTGAGATAGAGAGAATAAATAAACTCCACGAAATGGATAAATCATCATACTCGACAGTCATGATGATCGTTTCATGTACTGTTACTTTCGTTTGCCTGGGATTCCTTGTCTTTAGTTTCTAATTGAAATCATGCCCAAGCACACAAGAAAACGTCACCATTTCTCTGACGAGCAAAAGCAGATCATCAAAGATCACTATGCTGATTCAACGCCGCAAGAGATGGAATCGCTGCTTGGTGGTTCAATTGATCGCAGATCAATCAATCACAAAGCAAAAAAAATGGGCATCAAGAAGAGCCAGGCTTACTGTGAAAAATATGGCATTTGCCCGTCAGGACGAATAAAACCAGGCGCGAAACCTTGGAACAAGGGCATCAGCTACGAAGCAGGTGGACGTTCAAAGCAAACGCAATTTAAACCCGGAACAATACCGCCGAACCAAAGACCGATTGGAGCAACAAGAATCTCTAAAGACGGTTACATCGAGATAAAAGTAGAAAGTGGAATGCACAAGTTCAGGCTATTGCACCGGGAAAATTGGAAAAAACGCCACGGAAAATATCCTCCCAAAGGATTCGCCCTGATATTTAAAGATGGTAACAAACAAAACTGCGAGGTCGAAAACCTTCAACTGGTAACCAGAGCTCAGCTAATGCAGATGAATACGGTCCATACGCTGCCAAAAGAATTGAAAGAAGTTGTCTATTTGAAAACATCGCTCACAAGGAGAATAAATGGAACCTACTACGGACGAAGAAAAAAGCGACATCACGACACTGAGATCGATCCTGTTCGACACGATCAGGCAGCTCAAGGATAAAGATAAACCGATGGATATAGAACGCGCCAAGGCAATCGGAGACACGGCGCAGGTCATCATCAACACCGCAAAGGCCGAGATCGAATTCACGCGCCAGACTGGCCTGGTAACATCTACCGGATTCTTTAAAGAACAATTAAAAAATCCAGGCCCTGAAGATCAAAGCGGCGGCTATGCTCATGCAATGGGCAATCGGAATAAATTACATTTAAGATAATCACAAAAAATGAGCATATTCCTTGACCCCGACGATGTTGCTATACTGACCGGAAAGAAAACGAAATCCGGCCAGGTTGCAGCATTGCGGACAATGGGAATAGCCTTTTTTGTGAACCCTTCTGGACGTCCAGTAGTGCCAAAAGCATCCGTCGAAGGTAAAGAAATTTCAAACAAACCAAAAGCAGCATGGGAACCATCAATTTTAAATCATCATGGGTAGAGCACCCACAATAAATAAAAATTTGCCCAAACGCATGCGCGCGCGTAAACGTAGCGCAAAGACTTGGTATTACTACGACACCGGAGCTAAACCGAGAAAAGAAATACCACTAGGCTGTGATTACGCCATCGCCATTAAGAAATGGTCAGAGATCGAAATGGATCAACCGGACCGTCACCAGGCAATCATCACGTTTCAGTATGCGGCCAATCGATACATCAAAGAAATCATCCCAACCAAAGCGCCTGCAACGCAAAAAGATAACCTGCGCGAACTGGATCAACTCTATAAATTCTTTGGCAATCCCCCGCCGCCACTGAGCGAAATCAAACCAATCCATATCAGGCAATATCTCGACTGGCGCAAAACAATCCGGGCAAACCGAGAGAAAGCGCTGTTCAGCCACATCTGGAACAAAGCCAGGGAATGGGGATATACCGACCTACCAAACCCATGCTCAGGAATTAAAGGATTCAAAGAGACAGGCCGCAAAGACGTTTATATTGACGACGCCACATTTAATGCGGTGCACCAGGCAGCAAGCCAACCACTGCGAGATGCTATGGATTTGGCATACCTGACAGGGCAAAGACCATCGGACGTGCTCAAAATGACAGATCACGACATACAGGACGGCATGCTAACCGTCACACAGAATAAAACCAAAGCAAAGATCAGAATCAGCATCGAAGGAGAACTTGCCGTATTGCTGCAAAGAATCGTGACGCGCAAAGCAGGATACAAGATTCGCAGTTTCAATCTGATTGTTGACGAGAATGGGCAAAGGATCACGCTCAGGACATTACAAGGGCATTTCTTCAGAGCGCGTGAAGCCGCAGGTATAGATCAGCGACTATTTCAATTCAGGGATTTGCGCGGCAAGGCGGCAACGGATAAGACGGAATCTAGCGGGGACATCAGGCAAGCTCAAAAGCAACTGGGACATTCTAATATTGCGATGACTGAGCGATATGTGAAGGCCAGAAAAGGCGATAAAGTTACACCCACAAAGTAATGGGATTCTGTTCCGCAAAAATAAAATGACCCGCATGGATAAAGGCTGACAGAGATGCCGCTCTAATGCTTTTGCGGAACGAGTATCTAAGTTAAGTATTTGAATGCAAATTATACGGGTCTGGACTCAAAATCCCGCGATGGTGACATCATGGGGGTTCGATTCCCCCTCTCGGCACCAAATTTTCTAGGTTTCCCTACATACCTTTTATTTCTTGTATTTTTCATACAACGCCATATTCTTGTTAGCGGTTGATGTTTAGCAGCACTAGAAAATTTACAAACTTCTTTCATTCTGACTCCGCATATTCAATCGAGTAATCCCATACTAACTTATTCTCTATACTCTGGTTTGAGTATAAATAAATATCTTTTTTAAAATCTCTAGCCTGCCTGGGAGGAATAGAGAGATAGATGTATTCTTTTTTTTCTGCAAAAATGATGCAACGCATATCATCATTATTCGCGCAATCTTTTACAGTAATTTTTAGCTGGAGACCACTCAAATTATATTTTTCTGAATTATTAACAATGCGTCCCGTCAATTCATAATTATTGTCTCTAGTTCCAAAAGATATGTTTTTCAAAGTTACTTCTGAAGCAGAAATTCTGCTTTTGGATTTATTTTTCTCATATTCTTGATACCCCCAAAGTAAAGCACCTCCCACAATACAAATCAAAACAGCAAAACCTGCAAATTTTCTAAAGCGTGCTGATACTACAAGCAAGATTAAAACAATAATCCCGAAAAGCCATTTCATAGAAAGCCCCTATTATAAAAATTTATTTTGATCCCCTAGGAAAGAAAATTGATCAGTGAATCTGAATTCATCATTGGTTCAGAACATCGCAGCGATCTGGATTGATAATTGACGTTTATTGTGTTGAGCTCACCAAAGAATGTCTGTATGCAGAAAGATTGCTTACGGTAATAACAATTTTCATCAAATAATTAGAACGGCTTGTATATTCCCACAAGGGGAAAACCAAAAAACTGGCAGCAATAAAAGCCCAGTTTCAAGTACATTCGATTGTCGACATTTCTTCTTAAACCTGTAAAATCAGATAATTCTTCAGTACACTCTATTTTATTAATTTCTTAGATTTGTAATTAATTTACGGAAGTATAAGTGAGCAATAAAAATTTTTGCATCCATACTACAATTAAACCAGTTCAACCTTAAAGCACATGGATATGAGTCAATTAATAAATGTCACCAAGAATGTTATGCTAAGCGATCCAAAATTATTAGACATAAAAAATATAAAATTTCTTGGCTCATTATTAACTCAAGTTATCCTATGTTTATTAACCTTAAATTTGACCGGGTGCGCATCCCAAGAACCGATTCCCATTCCAGATATCAAACCAGCACCGGTAGTTATATCTCAGGATGAAAGCTTAAAAAAGGAAATTGATCGCTTAGAAAAAATAATTGTAGAAAAAGATCAAATAATTAAAAATCAGCAGATTAAGCAAGATAATCAGGCTCAAACACTACAAGAAGTCAACAAGGAGGTGACCAGAACCCAAGTAAAACTGCATCGATTAGCTACTAAGCCAAGCACTGCCTCTGCAATAGCAGAAACTGAAGTAATCCTAGAGCGCCTCAAACAAACTCAAATTCCGGCAACCGACCAAATCCTGGAGGTACAAGCACAGCATCTTGTTGAAACAGCCTCAGTTCTTTTTACTCAGGATCAATTTTCTGCAGCCATGAACTACGTTGCACAGGCAAAGCAGCTAATTGATTTGATTACCCATCCTAATCGCAAGAAAACAACCGATGAAAATAACTCCTTCTTTGAATTTAATACGCCGATACAATTGCACACAAAAACGAATGTTAATATGCGCACGTCTCCAAGCGCCAATGCAAAAATAATCAGCATGCTAAAAAAAGATACAAAGGTGTCAGCTAATGCTAGCCTAGGTTCATGGCTACGAGTCCAATTTGACCAGGATCAAGGATGGGTTTCTAATACAGGACTTGAAGTAAGAAAAAACAACGCCCCATAGTGTATTAACTATGCTGCTGCTTTACTTTAGGTATAGGCGTTGCGCAGTGCACCTGATTACGTCCAGAACGCTTTGCTTGGTACAACGCGCTATCCACACGAGATAGCAGCATCGTCAAAGATAAATCTTCTGGTTCACTTTGGATGATCCCAATACTTAGCGTAACTTTCAGCGTTTTATTAAGCGAACTACAATGCACACTAGCCACTTGCGCTCGTATCCGCTCCGCAGTTTTCACTGCCTCATTTACAGAGGTTTCAGTCAGAATAATAATAAATTCATCACCCCCATAACGAGCCGCGAAATCGACATTGCGAATTGATTGTGAAATCTTTTTCGCTATCGCAGCGATAACCTCATCACCAGCTATGTGTCCAAGGTTATCGTTTAAAGTTTTAAAATAATCAACATCGATCATCAGTGCAGCAAAAGGGCGTTTGTTCCGTTCATATCGAGCTAGCTGATCGCTAATGATCATATTTAGTTTATTGCGGTTATAAAGACCCGTAAGGCTATCGGTAACCGATAACGTTTCCAATAATTGATTTTTTTTCTGCATAGCATCACTTGCAGCGTTTATTTCGACCTGATTCTGCCGCAACTTATCAGTCATCTGATTAAATCTTTGCGTAAGCTGCCCTATTTCATCGTGCTGTGCATTAACCAATTTGACGTTAAGATCACCTTTTACAATTTTCTCTGTCGCACTAATTAGTTTTTGCAAAGGGGTCACAATGGCATGACTCATACGCAATGCAATAGCTGCTACTACAAGAATCATTATGCCGATCAGACCAGCAAACAAATCGCGTTGTTGTTCCCAAGCCGAATAGACAGATTGATAGTTTCTAAGCGCAATTATTGTGACAGAAGGTTTCTCCGACTCATACGCCAGACCAACCACTTTTTCTTGCTGTGGCCCAAGAAAAATCTCGTACTCTCCCGGTTTCTCTTGCAAGCGATTCATCATGCCTGAATCAAACAACTTGGACTCATTTGTGTTAAGAATCCCGGCATCGCTGGCCAACATTATATTTCCGGCTTTATCTAACAGTAGAACTTCGCCTGGAGGAGATTTAACTTTATCTTTCAAACTTGATCGAATGCTGCGCATATCAAACGTCACAATTAGCGCTCCCAAGATATAGTCATCGATCGACAATATGGGCACCGAGACACTTAAGATCGCAGTTGCATAATTTTCATTCCATTCTGGAGAAATTACCACATCTCCCTGAATAGAAGCATCTTCTGGCCAGTCCTGTGACAATGTTACTGAAAACGGTATTGCTACATTACTTGCAACTATTCCACCCTCTACATCAACTACCGTCAACTCCAATACATCCTCTAATCGGCTATGCACTGATTTTAAGTAAAGTTCCAAAGCTCCTTGATGTGCTACAGATATATTTTCCTGAGATTGATTTTCTAAAGACAGTTCCTCTATAAGAATCTTAGATGTTGAAATAGATGTCGAAAGATCGCGCGCAATTAAAATTTGCTCTTTAATCCATAAATCCGACTCCCGGCCAGCATAATTAGCCAGCGCACGCAATTCACGCGTAACATTCTCGCTGATCATAGTTTCATTTTGCTGAAACGACAATATACCCAGCCCCACAGCAGGAATCAGTGTGGCTAGAATAGAGAAAACAATAATTTTGCTACTAATATTCAAGTTCAACCTTGATCAGATCATAAGTTACATCGTACGAAGCGCTACGGGTTGTTTATCCGGATGATTGCTGATTTGATAGCCCTGCCACAATCGACCTGCGATAAAAGATGCGATTGCGTTGGCTTGCTGCTGTAAATTCGGATTGCCCAGCTCCTCAGTCGTTTGCCGAAAAATTTGAAGCCATCGTTCAAATAATTCGGCAGTAAGTTCCGGCAGTGCAATATGCTTAGGCATCGGCGCCCCACGAAATCTGCTAGTACCGCGTAATTGCGCTGACCAGAAATTAGTCATTTGTACAAAATGCGCTTCCCAGTCGATCACATGCGCCTCAAAAATAGGACCTAACGCGGGATCTTTTCTGGCTTTCGCATAAAAAATATGCACCAATTGTGCTACATCTTCTTCAGTATATAAGCTGGGATTAGGCATGGGAAAATGTGTTTGATTCATAATTCTATTGATTACCTCATTATGGTTATTGATTAAAGTTAACTAAGGATAGTTTTACAACAGGATTTTCAAACTTGAATCGAATCTATTGTCATGGAAAATTAATGCATACTACAGTGTGAATTTTCTTTGCATTACCTTGCGATACAAAGAAAAACATCAAAATACGTTGTCACAATTTCACCAAGCTTGTTGCGATTACTCAAATCCGACTAAATTTATCCTGAAAAAATTTACCAAATTACTGAAAATAAAATTCTTAAATATTTTTTACTGGAACGAATAAGTCTATCTTTCGTTGCCTGGATTGTCCAACTTGGAATCACTCAGAATTATCCAGAATAGCAAGACAGTAGTATGATCATCTATCCTTCTAAGAAATCCCAATTACTATGAAAAACTTACGCGGAAGAACACTACTTACAAATCCAGCTCATACCAAGTCAACTGGATTCACACATGCAGAACGTGAACTATACGGCCTGCGAGGATTACTCCCTTACAATGTTGCAAGCATAGACAAGCAAATCGAACGCGTTCTCGGCAGCCTGCGCCACAAAAATAGCGCCATAGAAAAATATATATTTTTGAATGCCTTACTGGAGCGCAATCAACGGCTTTATTATCGCACCATGATTAATCATATCGAAGAAATTATGCCATTAGTCTATACCCCGACCGTTGGTGAAGCTTGCAAAGAATTTGCGCATATTTTCAGGAGTGCCCAAGGATTTTATATTTCCCCTGAAGACCATGGCAAAATTGCTACCATCCTAAAAAACTGGCCTGAAGAAGATATTCGAGTCATTGTTGTGACCGATGGGGAACGGATTCTAGGCTTGGGAGATTTAGGCGCCAATGGCATGGGCATCTCCATCGGCAAAGTCGCCCTGTATGTTGCATGTGCCGGAATCCATCCAGCGCAATGTATGCCAGTCATGCTCGATGTAGGCACCAACAATATACCCTTGCGCGAAGATCCATTTTATCTAGGTTATCCCTACCCACGTATGAACGATGATTCCTACCGTTCATTAGTGGATGAATTTGTCAAAGCAGTGCAATCGCGTTACCCGAATGCATTGATACAGTTTGAAGATTTCTCGTCGCCTCATGCATTTGAATTTTTAGATCGCTATGCTCCGGAAGTACGTTGTTTTAACGACGATATACAGGGAACCGCCGCAGTTACCCTAGCGGGCATCTATACCTCATGCCGTATTACCAAGAAAAAATTCACCGACCTGAATATTATGTTCTTGGGTACGGGGTCTGCAGCAAGCGGAACTGCGGAACTGGTGGTAAATGCATTTCTTGCCGCTGGATTAAGTCAATCGCAAGCACAGAAAAGACTTTGGTTTATCGACAGAAAAGGGCTTGTTACCTCGCACAACAAAAATATTAAGCCACGCATCCAACCCTTTGCACACAATCATGCTGCTTGCAGTTTTGTTGATGCCATCAGTGCAATCAAGCCGGACGTGCTGATTGGCGCTACCGGGGTAGCTGGAACATTTACTGAGGCCGTTGTGCGTGAAATGTCTACAGCCAATGAACGTCCTGTCATTATAGCCTTATCTAATCCAACCTCGCATACGGAATGTACGGCTGAGCAAGCCTATCATTGGAGTAATGGACAAGTTATTTTTGCTAGCGGTAGCCCATTTGACACCGTAACTTTCAAGGGTCAGTTATTTAAGCCTGCGCAAGGTAATAATGCTTATATCTTTCCAGGCATAGGCCTTGGTATTTATGCCAGTGCCGCGCGACTTGTAACACAAAGTATGTTTCTGGCAGCCGCAGAGGTACTGGCAAGCATTGTTTCAGAACAAGAAATCCTCAGTGGCGCAGTTTATCCCTCTCTGACCCGAGTACGTGAAGCATCTCACGCCATCGCGGTCATTGTCTGCCAAGTAGCAATCCAAGAAAAACTAACCACTTTGAGTTTTCCAGAGGATCTTAGTGGCTACATAAGGTCATTGATGTATGAACCGAATTATTAGATAACGCACCGCATTAAAAAACCTGTCGATTCAGGTGAATAAATTGATAACACCATCCAAACCCACATAATTAATCGAATACGTCGCATGCTGTTTTACAATGGGTTTGGCATGATAAGCAATACTAAATCCAGACTCGGACATCATGTCCAGATCATTTGCACCATCTCCAATCGCAATGATTTGTTCGCGCCTCAATCCAAGTGCATCACGCACCTGCTTTAATACTTGCGCCTTTCCTTGTCTACCAATAATTTCTCCCACCACTTTTCCGGTCAATTTATTATTTTCAATCTCCAGTACATTGGCAGCCGCAAAATCAAGCCCCAGTTTTTCTTTAATCCGTTCGGTAAAAAATGTGAAGCCTCCAGAAAGCACCATTGTCTTTATGCCAAATCGTTTAGCCTGCTGTAACATTTTCTCGGCACCGGAACTAAGTCTGACACGTTCATCATAGACTTTTTGCAAAGCATCTTGATGCACACCTCGCAATAGCCAAGTTCGACGTGTCAGGCTTTCCTCAAAGCTTATTTCGCCTTTCATCGTTTGCTGTGTTATGGCTGAAACTTGAGGTTTGATATTTTGCATATCCGCAATTTCGTCTATGGATTCAATTGCCAGCAACGTGGAATCCATGTCCATTACAATTAATTTAATGTCGGAAAGCTTTTGCTCAGGGGTTATAAACGCACAATCCAATTCCGAGTGCGAACAATACTCTTGAATATCATTGGACTGCATCGCATTTGTCAAACGGAATGCTTGACCGGTAATCCGCTCAATTCCATCTGCATGAGATAATTTTGCAACAGACCGTAAATCGCTGTTATTTACGTCCAGCCCTTGGATAATTAGATTCATAAGTAGCACAGCCCCAGTCTAGCCAGGACTCCATTCTATAATTTGATTTCGACCCGCATGTTTAGCCGCATAGAGCGCTGAATCCGCAGCCTTTATTAAGTCTTTTGCATCATGAAAATGTGCAGCATTTTCATGATATGAAACAACCCCTATGGAGGCAGTAATCTGAATGATGCTGCTGCTATCAAATTTGTACGAAATTGCGGCAATCGAATCTTTTAGGCGGGCGATTAAGTTCCTTGCAGCAGAAAGCGGAGTTCCCGGAAGAATCAAAGCAAATTCTTCACCACCATAACGACTCAAGGTATCATCTTGGCGGATTTGGTCAAAAACAGTTTTTACTACAGCGGCCAAAAGAGAATCCCCCGCAACATGGCCATAAGTATCATTGACATGTTTAAAATGATCAAGATCAATGATTGCAACCGTCAAAGGCAAATTATATTGTGTTGCCAGATTAAATTCTCGCCGTAATGTATCGTCAAAATACGTACGATTATAAGCGCCGGTCAATCCATCACGCTGCGACTTATCCTCCAAGTCCCTGATTCTGGATAGACTGTGAATCATCAACAATTCTTTAGCTTCAGCCAGAATTCCATTGACTTCTGACGAATCATGCAACGTCATTTCAAACAAATCCTCAACAGCACTCAACCCGACTTCCATAATTTTAACAACATCAATGAGTACATTTGTATCAAATCCAAGCCAGTTTTGTGCCGCTTGATTTAAGGCGGCTATTTTATCAGCATCATGAGGGTACAAAAAATAATCCGCCATATAGCGAGAAACTGCCAAACATGCCTGCAAGGTTGGGCCTAAGTTTTTCGGTTCCGGCTGGCTATGGCTATTAATGCAGGATAAAGCTATGTAATCAGGGAGATGCCATTTTTTGAGTAAAGCATACCCTAATTCATCATGTCCAGCCCCAAATGCCTCACGCTCGTTTTTAAGCAACGTATCATGATCAGTAGTCGATGCAAAAACCTGCCCATATTCTTCTGGCATAATAACCCAAAATGCAAGGATGCCAATTTCCTGAATTAAGCCTGCTAGAAATAAATCATCCAGAAAATTCAATTCGAGCTTTTCCCCAAACGCACGACTAGCTAGCGCTGTAGCTATCGACCTACGCCAGAAGATATTGCTATCAAAAGCGGAGCCCTGGCTCGACAAAGGACTTTTTATTAGAGAATTCGATAAGGAAAAAGATAGGGCAATAACAAGTACGGTATGCGTACCAAGTATACTGACAGCTTGCCGAATATTTGTTGCAATCCGACGGGATTTATACAATGGCGTGTTAGCAGTACGAAGTAATTTTGCAGAAAGTACCGGATCCATTGAAATATATTGACAAACCGCTCCGATATCGGCATCAGGGTCATTCGCCAGTTCAATTATTTTGACAGCAACCGCAGGCAAGCTCGGCAACGTTGCACAAAAATTTAATTTTCTTTTCAATACATCATCAATCACTTATCGCCCTTATTGTTATACAATACTTATATACTATTGAGTAACATACTGATTATACTTCTATTATAATACATAACTCAGCATTTTGTTTTATTACTAGAGAATTATCTTATCTACTATAACCTCTGAAAGTATGCACCATACCTTTTCGGCTCTAAACAGAGGCTCATTTTTAATCAAATTGTATGTGATTACATTATCGTAGAAATTGTTTTGATTATTTGGAACAAAGCAGTTATAAGACAATCAACTGGATAAATACTAAACTAATCTAATCAATTGTTCGGAAGAACATTCTTGCTAAAGGAGTCAAACGTGGATTTTGGAATTAAAGTTGGAACCCCGGAGAAACAACGAGGCGCTTGTGCTGTGGTTGGAATTTTCGAATCAAGAAAAATGACTGAATCGGCAAAAATATTGGACATAGCCACACAAGGGCATATTAAAAACATACTCGCGTCGGGCGATATCGACGGAAAAGTGAATACTTCCCTGTTACTTCATAATGTTCCGGGTACGCAGTTTAAAAGAATTTTATTAATTGGGTTAGGGAAAGAACAGGAATTTAATGAAAAAACTTTCTTAGCGGTGATCAATTCAACGTTAAATGCCTTGCACAAAACAGCAGTGGCTGATGTCATGCTGTTTTTATCTGATTTTCCTATTAAAGTGCGCAAAAATGATTGGAAAATCTCCCAAACTGTCATTGCCACAATCAGTAGCATTTACCGATTTGATCAGCTAAAAAGTAAGCCTGAGAACAATCAGAGCAAATTACGCAAGATATTATTTTGCATCGATACTCAAGCAGAACTCATTGCGTGTGAACATACCATGCAGCAAAGTTTAGCTATTGCTCATGGGATGAACCTTACAAAAGATTTAGGCAATCTTGCTCCGAATATCTGCACCCCTACTTATCTTGCCACGCAAGCTAAAAATCTTGCCAAAACGTATAAACTCAAGGCATCCATATTAGATGAAAAAGATATGGAAAAATTAGGTATGGGATCTCTTCTCTCTGTTGCCCGCGGCAGCGAACAACCAGCAAAGCTAATTGTGCTGGAATACTATGGATTGGGTAAAAAAGAACACCCCATTGTTTTAGTTGGCAAAGGAGTGACTTTTGACACTGGTGGCATCTCGCTCAAGCCTGCCGCTGAAATGGATGAAATGAAATTCGACATGAGCGGAGCCGGTAGCGTGTTAGGAACGATGCTTGCAGTTGTCGAAATGAAATTACCGATCAACCTGGTTGTGATCATTCCAGCAACCGAGAATATGCCCAGCGGTAACGCGACAAAGCCTGGGGACGTAGTAACCAGTATGTCCGGCCAGACCATTGAAATTTTGAATACCGACGCGGAGGGACGCCTGATTTTATGCGATGCATTAACCTACGCCGAACGCTACAACCCCAAAATAGTAATTGATATCGCCACCTTGACAGGCGCTTGCGTAATTGCATTAGGCAATCTCACCACTGGCCTGATGAGTAATGATGACAAGCTTGCGCAAGATTTGTTAGATGCCGGAGAACAAGCAGCTGATCGTGCCTGGCAACTGCCTTTATGGGATGAATATCAGGATTTACTGAAAAGCAATTTTGCAGATATCGCGAATATCGGAGGAAGAACTGCAGGAACCATCACGGCTGCTTGCTTCCTATCCCGATTTACCAAGAAATACCGCTGGGCGCATCTGGATATTGCAGGAACAGCCTGGAAATCAGGTAAAGATAAAGGAGCAAGCGGTCGACCAGTGCCGTTATTAACACAATTCTTGATTGCACAATCCAAGGGTTCTAGCTAGAGTTCTATCAGTCTAAATTCAATACATTGATTTTATGACACATATTATCTTCTACTCGGGATCAAGCGATAAGTTACAAACAACGTGTCGGCTTTGCGCCAAAGCAGTACAGAAAAATATGAAAGTATTGATTTACACGCCCGAATCAACATTGCTAGATCAGTTAGATGAATTACTATGGAAGTTTTCACCTACCAGCTTTATTCCGCATTGCAATATCCTGGACGATGATCAGCTGGTAGGCGTAACACCGGTGATTTTAAGTAATCAAATTCAAGCAAGCTCTCCGTTTGATGTGTTGATTAATCTGCATGATCAACCTCCAAATTTATTGGATCAGTTTAAGCGATTAATCGAGATTGCAGGCACTTCTCATGAGGATAAACTGGCAGCACGCGAACGCTTCCGTTTTTATAAAAATGCCGGTTATGAGATACAACATTACCATCTAAATGATCAGCTTGATCCACACTAACAGCCACTTTTTCTATCATGGATGAGAATAAACCTGAAATCGATTTTGATGATGCCGCAATACTGGAGAAATTTCGTAGCTTACTCAACAAATATCAGAGTCAAGGTAAAATCACTCCTGCAATAAGTAACGTCACACTCTCTGCAAGCGCGCAGCATGCCGACAAAACAGCCTCCATGGATGCAGGTACAATACCGCTATTGAGCGAAGTGGTGGTACTTCACCCGTCCGTAATTCAACTTCAGCCAGTACGCCTAACACCAATCCAGCTAATACTCGATGCCGCGTTAAGAGATGCTAATATCGAAATGGATACTCTGACCAAAAAAGCACTGGCAAACGCTTTGGAAGCTCGATTGACCAATCAAATCAAATAACCGTTGCAAATAGTAGTTAGCCATATCCACCCCACTGCAGCAATAAATATGTCGACCTCATCTAAATAACTTGCGCCTCTTGTCATACGCGCAGGTATGGCATCCAGTAGTATAATGGCTATTTTCTTAGCAATACTTACCTTACGCCCTTAAAATTTCATGGATCTCGAAAAAAGTTTTGACCCTAAGCATATTGAAAATTTTTGGTATTCCGAATGGGAATCAGCCGGATATTTCAAACCTACTGCCACTGAAGATCGCTCCGCCTATTGCATCATGCTGCCGCCCCCCAATGTTACGGGCACATTACACATGGGGCATGCATTCCAGCACACCTTAATGGATGCACTAACACGCTATCACCGCATGCGAGGGTACAGTACTTTATGGCAACCGGGCACTGATCATGCCGGCATTGCCACGCAGATTGTAGTTGAGCGTCAACTGGATCAGCAGAATCTCGATCGTCGCCAAATGGGCCGGGAAGCATTTTTAGAACGGGTATGGCAATGGAAAGAAGAATCTGGTTCTACCATCACCCGGCAAATGCGGCGCTTGGGAACATCTTGTGATTGGACACGCGAGCGTTTTACCATGGATGACGCATTATCACGCGCAGTCACTGAAGTATTTGTTCGATTATATCGTGAAGGACTGATTTATCGCGGCAAGCGGCTGGTGAATTGGGATCCTGTTTTGCAAACTGCCGTATCCGATCTGGAAGTCGTTGCAACTGAAGAAAATGGCTCATTGTGGCACATTCGCTATCCATTGGAACAAACGGATGGTTCTGGAATAGAACAAACGAATGCTTTAATTGTCGCCACTACCCGCCCAGAAACCATGCTGGGTGATGTGGCCGTCGCCGTGCATCCCGAGGATTCGCGTTATCAACACCTAATCGGACGACATCTTAGGCTGCCTTTGTGTGAACGCACTATTCCAATTATTGCGGACTCTTATGTCGATCTGGAATTTGGTACCGGTTGTGTAAAAATTACTCCGGCTCACGACTTTAACGATTATCTGGTTGGGCAAAGACATCATTTGGTACCGATCAACATTTTCACCTTGGACGCAAAAATCAATGATATGGCTCCAACCGAATATCAAGGCATGGATCGTTTTGAGGCCAGAAAAAAAATCATTGCCGATCTGGACGCGCAAGGTTTTCTGGTTGAAACCAAACCTCACAAACTGATGGCCCCACGAGGCGATCGCACCAATACCATCATCGAGCCGATGCTGACTGATCAATGGTATGTCGCAATGGAGAGTCTGGCCAAGCGAGGATTAGAAGTTGTTGCCGCTGGTGAAGTTAAGTTCACGCCGGACAACTGGACGCATGTTTACAACCAATGGCTGGAGAACATTCAGGATTGGTGTATTTCGCGCCAATTATGGTGGGGACACCGTATTCCGGCCTGGTATGACGAAGATGGCAACATTACCGTTGCGCATAGTCTCGAAGAAGCACAGAAACTTTCCGGCAACAGCAATCTAAAACAAGATGGTGATGTTCTGGATACCTGGTTTTCATCGGCGCTCTGGCCATTCTCAACCTTAGGCTGGCCGGAAGAAACGCCGGAACTGAAAACGTTTCTGCCCACTTCAGTACTGATTACAGGGTTCGACATCATTTTCTTTTGGGTGGCACGCATGGTGATGATGTCGTTACATTTCACCAACCAAGTGCCTTTCAAGGAAGTTTATATTACCGGCTTAATTCGCGATGCTGAAGGTCAGAAAATGAGTAAATCCAAAGGGAACGTACTGGATCCTCTGGATTTGATCGATGGCATTACCCTGCCCGATTTGATCGCAAAGCGCACCATCGGACTGATGAATCCCAAACAAGCCGAGTCGATTGAGAAAAATACCAGAAAACATTTTCCCGAAGGGATTCAATCCTTTGGAACCGATGCTTTGCGTTTCACATTTGCCAGTCTGGCTTCGCACGGACGAGATATCAAATTCGATCTGCAACGCTGTGAAGGATATCGAAACTTCTGTAACAAACTCTGGAATGCCACACGCTTTGTACTCATGAATTGTGAAGGAAAAGATACGGGGTTGGATGAAACGTCACCACTCACTTATTCCGCAGCTGATCAATGGATCATCAGTCGATTGCAACAAGCTGAACAAGCCATTGAACTGGCATTTACCCAGTATCGTTTTGATCTTTTAGCACGCGAAATCTACGAGCTGGTCTGGGACGAATACTGCGACTGGTATGTTGAGCTGGCTAAAGTGCAATTAAACAACCCTCAGGAGTCGATACAACGAACAACACGCAGAACGCTAGTCCGTGTGTTGGAAGCCATGCTACGGCTGGCACATCCTATCATTCCATTCATTACCGAGGAACTATGGCAGAAAGTCGCACCGCTGGCAGACAAACAAGGTGATAGCATTATGTGTCAGCCATATCCGATTGCGGATACAACAAAAACTAATCAACAATCCATTGAAGAGATTCTATTACTTAAAGAAATAATCAATGCCTGCCGTAACCTACGCGGTGAAATGAAACTATCACCCGCACTCAAGGTGCCACTACTTGCCAGTGGTAATTCACAAACGTTGTCAAATTTCTCGCCCTATTTGCTTGCATTAGCTAAATTATCAAATGTAGAAATTCAATCAGATGGATTACCCACTGCAGATGCTCCCGTGGCAATTGTCAGAGATTTCAAATTAATGCTGAAAATCGAGATAAATGTGGAAGCAGAACGCGAACGGCTATCCAAGGAAATTACCCGCATTCAGGCAGAAGTATCCAAGGCACAAACTAAACTTTCCAATCCCAGTTTTGTAAAACAAGCGCCCCACCAGGTTGTCGCACAAGAAAAAGAGCGCCTGGTTACTTTCAACAAAAAACTCGATGATCTAACTTTACAATTGCAAAAACTGAATTAACTTCTCTCAGGAAAATCGAAAATACTCTGAGATGGAATGTCAATCAAGCAAGCAGTTAACAAGAGGCCTTATCAGTTAACTTTACTTCAAAACTCCGCGACTTCTGACCGGGTTTTTTTATCGGAATAATTCGTATCCAGCCACTTTTTGTAACTATTGTCCATAACGCCACGCCACCAGTCCTCGTTATCGAGATACCACTGAACCGTTTTTTGAATACCGGTTTCAAATGTTTCCACTGGCCTGTAAGACAGTTGATCCATGATCTTGGCAGCATTAATGGCATATCTGCGATCATGTCCGGGACGATCTGTGACATGAGTGATTAATTGGGTATGGGGTGCGCCATGAGGATGGTATATGTCCATCAGCTGACAGACCAGTGTAACAATATCGATATTCGTCCATTCATTGTTGCCACCGATATTATAGACTTCACCCACTTTTCCATTCAGGAGAATGCGTTCTATACCACGACAATGATCCTCAACGTAGAGCCAGTCTCGAATCTGTTTACCATCGCCATAAATAGGCAAGGGTTTGCCTTCGAGACAATTGACGATAATTAATGGGATCAGTTTTTCCGGAAAATGATAGGGGCCGTAGTTATTCGAACAGTTGCTGATGGTAGTATTGAGACCGTAAGTATGATGGTAACTGCGCACTATATGATCTGAAGATGCCTTGCTGGCTGCATAGGGCGAATTAGGCAGATATTGATGCTGCTCAGTAAATGCAGGGGCGCCAGGCGTGAGCGTACCATACACTTCGTCCGTGGAAACATGGTGAAAGCGATGGGACGTGTTGCCTCCATCTAGCCATATTTTTTTGGCCGCCTTGAGCAGTGAATGAGTGCCATCAATATTGGTTTTAAGGAAGGCATCTGGGCCGAGGATTGATCGATCCACATGACTTTCTGCAGCAAAATGCACCAGGGTATCAATCGAAGCATCTTGCAATAGTTTTTCTACCAAAGCGGTATCAAGGATGTCGCCGTGCACAAAACGGTAAGCCTTGTTGTTTTGTATACTTCTTAGATTTTGTAAGTTTCCGGCATAGGTGAGCGCATCCAGCACGGTAACCTGGCTGTCAGGATATTCCCGTAACCAATAATGCACGAAGTTGCTGCCAATAAATCCAGCGCCCCCCGTCACTAATAAATGCTTAGGTTGATAATTCATTGTTTTTTTTCCATTGGATTAATACGTGTTCTAACCCTTTTCGCCAGTCAGCCTGAGAAATGAGTAATTCTTCCTGAATGCGCGCACATGCCAGCGCTGAATTCTGCGGACGCTTGGCAGCGGTGGGATATTCAGAGGTGCTGATAGGTTTGATAAACGGTTTTTTTCTCAGCATGCCTAGATTAAAAGCCTGTTGACAAATAGTTTCGGCAAAAGCGTGCCATGTAGTGACAGGCACACCAGTGTAATGATACAACCCCCAGGTAATAGCCTTACCTTGGTGTATTCGATCGACAATTTCCAACAGGACTTCAGCGATATCGCCTGCCCAAGTTGGCGCACCCGTCTGATCAGCAACCACACTCAGTTCGTCACGCTGTTGAGCAAGGCGCAATATGGTTCTGACAAAATTCTGGCCGGTGGCTGAAAACACCCAGGCTGTACGCAGCGTTATGAATTTGTCCAGCGTATTGGCAACAGCAGTCTCACCCTCCAGCTTACTCTGACCATAAACTCCCCCTGGATTCGGGGCATCTGTTTCATGATAGGGAGTGGACTTTTCTCCATCAAACACATAGTCGGTGGAAACGTGCAATAGCGGTATATCAGCCTTCACACAGGACCTTGCCAAATATAGTGGACCCTCTCGATTGACAGCAAAGGCTGACGCAATATCAGTTTCAGCGCGGTCGACGGCAGTATAAGCGGCGGCGTTGATAATAACGGTTGGTTTTACTTGGTCAACAAAGGCCATGGTGCTGGATTCATTGGTGATATCCAATTCATTGTAATCCACGCCAACAAATTTATAGCCACGCTCTTTGCTGCGCAAACAAAGTTCTGTACCTAATTGACCTGCTGCACCTATTATTAATATGGTCATAATAGATTTCATTCCCTGGAATTATTCATGTAATACTGAGATTGTCTTAGATTGGACTGTAGTTTGGCAACTTCTCTAGCTCTTGTTGTGAAAGGTTAGGCGCAGATTGATCTTTGGTTGAGAGCGCAACATCGCTGACGGGCCATTCGATCCCGATATCAGGATCATTCCACGCAATACTTTGCTCGGATTCTGCATGATAATAGTTAGTGCACCGATAGATAAAATCTGCCACTTCTGACAAAACAACGAAACCATGCGCATAACCCGGAGGCACATAAATCATTCGCAAGTTCTCATCGTCCAATATAGTGCCAAACCACTGCCCAAAGGTGGGTGAATCTTTTCTCACATCAACGGCGACATCAAAGACCTTTCCGCGCGATACGCGCACCAGCTTGCCTTGGGGTTGAAATAACTGATAGTGGAGACCGCGCAAAATACCTTTGGATGAACGGGAATGGTTATCCTGGACAAAAGTCTCGTTAATCGCTGCTTCGAGTAATGCCGATTCACGAAATGTTTCTACAAAAAAACCTCGTTGATCTCTAAACACCTTAGGTTCAAAAACCACCACGCCGGGAAGTCTGGTTTCAATGATTTTCATCTTGCAGGATTTCCATTAGGTATTGACCGTAGCCATTTTTCTCCAGAGGTGAAGCCAGTGCCGCCAATTGCTCAGCATTTATGAATCCATTGCGGTATGCAATTTCCTCCGGGCAAGCTACTTTCAACCCTTGCCGCTCTTCAATAACCTGCATGTAATTGGCGGCAGATAATAATGACGCATGAGTGCCGGTATCCAGCCAGGCAAATCCACGCCCCATCAACTCCACTTTGAGATCGCCCCGCTCAAGATAAACCTTATTAACATCGGTAATCTCAAGCTCGCCACGAGGAGAAGGTCTGATGTTTTTTGCAATTTCAATCACATCATTATCATAAAAATAAAGTCCGGTTACGGCATAGTTGCTTTTAGGTTTCTCCGGTTTTTCTTCCAGATCAGTGGCTACGCCATCAGTATCAAACGACACTACGCCATAACGCTCCGGATCTTTGACACGATAACCAAATATAGTGGCGCCTTTGTCATTACCCACCGCATTTGCCAACAATTCACCCATGCCATGACCATAAAAAATGTTATCCCCTAATATAAGGCTCACATTATCATTGCCAACAAATTTCTCTCCCAGAATAAACGCCTGTGCCAATCCATCAGGGCTGGGCTGTACCGTATAAGTAATGCTTATTCCCCAGTCTTGTCCATCACCAAGCAGTGACTCAAATTGAGGCAAATCATGAGGCGTGGTAATAATCAGAATTTCGCGAATTCCTGCGAGCATGAGCACTGAAAGCGGGTAGTAGATCATGGGCTTGTCATAAACAGGCATTAACTGCTTGCTCACCGAGTGAGTGAGCGGATGCAATCTGACACCAGATCCACCTGCCAATATAATTCCTTTATAGTGTGCGCCCATATTTATTTCTTTATTAAGCCTACTATTAATCATTATGTCTAAAATTTTCTATAACCGTTTTGCAATCATGCCATTGCCCTATCGAACCCACTAAAACCAAGACTAAGCTGATCATTAACGACATTCACTTATTCGCACACAAAATATCGAATCAGCTTTATTTGTTGGGAGGACCTCAATGTTTTGTGAAAAACTTTTTAAGACTTGAAATAAAACCGTCTGGAGGCTTCGGTAATGAGGTGTCCTGGAGTTTCGTCGATGTAGTGGAATTGACTAATAATTCTTTCTTTGCACGAGTACGTAGCTCGCTCAGTAATGGCTCCAAGTCTGAATAAACCGGATTTTCAGCAAGCAGCGCATCCAAATGCTGAAGCGCTTCTTCAGCACGACTCATTTCCAAGAGAACCCATGCAAGATGTAATCGAATGAAAGGACCATTGGGTCGCCGTCGATGCGCCTCTAGCAAATTTTCAAGTGCTTTTTGCCACTCGCCACACTTAATAGCCGCAACCCCAGTATCACGAAAATCATCTGCTCCGTCATTAACGTGGGTAGAAACATCAGAAGATGCTGATGTTTTGTGTTTATCAATCATTTGATTCTCCTTAAATGTACTCGACAAATCTTCCCGAACTTCAATCTTTGTAAAAAAGAAGCCATCTTATAAAATGTACTCAAAGAATGGATTGTTCATATAAAATATCAAAGCGTAAGTTCCTTTTCTATACGTTTTGAGAGGTTGCTATATCCAGCTAATAAGGACTTATTTACTTGAATAAATGACGTATTCTTATATGTAAAAATCAAACTGCGGGCATATAGCAAACCTTGCACATCACCAGACATTCTTGCGCTTAACGCCTCATGAAAAATAGCTAGCCAAAAATATACTTCCGAAGTGTCAATAGGATTCGCCTTTAATAACAACCGGCGATATGCGAATTCACTAGCTGCTGCGAAATACTCACGCGCTTCTAAGTATCTGGCAGAGTGTATATTTAACATGCCTTTAATATAGTATAGACCCGTAATAATATCTGGAAGCGATAAGACATTAACGTTAGGAATGCCTATTCTAAGTGCCACATATAGAGGAATCGGCCCTTTGCCTAAAATTTCGTTTTGTTTTGCCAATAGAGAAATTGCCAGATTACATTCTTCATCGGAGCCATTAAAATCTGATTTGTTTAACTTATCAAGTGAAGTTTTAAAGAGTGAAATAACCTTATGAGCTACATCTAAATTATTAGTTTGCATGATATGATTTTGTTAGATATGAATATTAAATTTTGGCCGTTCCACGAGCTGGCTTAATATAATTTAATGCCGCTTCAATTTTAGAATTATCATCTGAAGAATAATTAATAAATTTTATAAGTTCCAAAACAAAGTTAGTCGGATTAAGTATTGATTTTTCGTAACTTACAAACATAGTAGGTGGTTTATTCCTTACTATAAAATCCAATTCTAATTTGTAGATTTCAAGAGCGTTATCTATATATGCCAGATAACTATCCGCGTTAGTTGACTGTTCTTTAAATTCCTCTTTTGCCTCTCTTTCGGCAATTGCAACTAGGTCTCTAGTTATGAAAATAAATATTGGACTTTGAAGGTATTCATAAATATCTTGGATATAGTAGCCAGATAAAGGATCCTTCCATCCCCAAAGATTATTAGCGTTATTACGAGTTTCTATCAACTTTTGTAAGTTATTAATATATTGATCGTATTCATTCGATCTATTACGAAAAATTTTACGATTCCCTTTATGTGTAAGAAAATCAATATCCTCATTATTGTCTAAGTCGATATTTTCTCCCATGCTCACATCAAGTATTCTCAAAACCCCAGAAACCATTGATGTGCCTCCCCGCGGGCATCCCAATATACAAATGCTGCTTGGATGTTTTTCTGAGTCGCTGCTAAATACATACATAATTTATTTTCCTTTAAAAATCTAGATATAAATATTCAATTACTTTTAGATGGTTACAAATATATTCTTTCAATAGGAAAGAATCTACTTGCATTATCAATATGTTCAATAGGATAGCTCTTACAATTACGGATGATATTTTTTGCAGAACTTAGATTTTGCAAATTCATAGGATTCTTAAATAGAAGTTCTCGTTTAATAAATGGAAAACCAAGTTCTATTAAACTATCCCAAAATAAGTGCGTCGGATTCATGGGAATGCCGTCGAACACCATTTGAATATATTGTTCAAATAACTCAGTTATCTCACTATTTGATATTTTTTTCGATCGAGAGGTATGTTTATTAGTTAAAGTTTTCCATTTGGTAAGCCAATGCCGACCTACATCTTCATATTTAAAAACAACGTTAGGTATAAATCCTTCTTGTACAAGTTTATTTGTAAGTGATAATTCTCCCTCTTGAATAACAATCTCTTTATTATCTGAATAGCTAAATGAGTTCCCAAACTCGTTAAAAAATGAAGAAGATAAGACTTTATTATTAAATACAAGAAAGAAACTTTGTAAGTGATATCCAGATTGAAAGCTATCAATTAAACCCCAGAAATCTGAATACTCCGAATCCATTTTTTCAAAAATAGGTTTAAGATTATATAAAGGACCAAAAATACTATCATTTATTAGAACTAATTGATTTAATTCAGGAAGGTGATCTCGCAAGTAATAGATACCACATAGCCATGATCCAAAATCATACCCAGAATTTCGTTTAAATATAATGCCGTCAACTTCATCGGGTTTTTCAAATTTTGAAAATTGACTGCTCAAAGAATGTACTGAAAGTATCCAATATCCACAATCTCGCAGATTTTGAAACAAATACTTATGTGATGATGAAAAGAAAGAAGACTCAAAATAAGAACAAATTATGGCAACCTTTTTCTTGGTTTTAAGCTCTTCGATACCTGAAGGTGTAATATTGATGCTAATTAGAACGGATTCATAGAAATACTGCATCCGAGTAGTACTTATTGCCGGATCATAAAAAGCAAACTCTGAGACTCCTGGAAGGCAAGTATTACTGCTTGTTTCTATCACATTAAATTTATGGTCAGTTCCGTCAAAAAATTCGTTTGGAATATTAAATTCAAAAGCTGCAAATCCTGAACGAATATTAGCTTCACGTAGATCTGCTCGATATTTTGATGCTCTAGTTTCTTCAATTAGCAGACCATCAATAAACAGTTGCACACTAGCTGCAATATCTTGGCGATCAAGCCTTATCGCCCATCCTTCGATCTTTTTTCCATTTATATTATCGACATTACCTATTAATTTATCATCAGTGCGAGTCGATTGTGTCATTGCTCTCCATTTGAGCAATTTTTCAAACGTTGGCATTGCCTTTTGATAAGACAAATAAAATTCGCTGCCAATTACGCTAAAGGTAAAATTTACTTCATTTTGCAGATCATATTCCTCAATCCATAGAGGGAATGTTGCTTCGGCCCATTTAAAATGTAGACCACAATTAATAGGATACTCAAGCACATTTGAAATATCTTCTCGCAATGTTGCTGTATAAGTATTCCCAATTAGTTCTCCATTCAAAAAAATTGAAATAGCTATAGAAGCGGTTGGGTTTTCACCATTTAGAAGCCAGCCATAAATTCCTTCCTCTGAAATTAAATCAATACAACCATAATATCCTTTTGTATCATTAGGATCGATAATAGATCTAACACAATTTGAATCATTAAGAGTAGCATTACTGATCGCGGTAGTAGAAAAGCCGGACTCGGCTAACGATTGCTTATTAAACACGATGATGGAACGCCCATCATCTAACTCTACTACCTCCACATTGCCGGCAAGCGATTCTGCTATGTTAATTGCACTGTTCTTCTTACGTGCATTGAGTTTGCCAATCAGTATTACCCGCCCACCTGGTCCTATTAAACGGTAAGCTTCTTCCTGCATTAGTTTGATATTAATTGCATTATCACCCAAACGCCAGATAACAGCATTCCAGGATTGATCTGGATAAAGTAAAGGCAGTTGAGTGTTATTTTGACTCAGAACGAGTCGCCATTGTCCTGGGGCAAGTGCGCCGCGCTCTTCATCTTCAAGTGAAGCATTTCCTATAGCATCAATCAGAAGCAGTTTATTATTTTGTTCTTCATCCATTATTATGGTTACTCACTAAATTCAT
This sequence comes from Nitrosomonas sp., assembly GCF_019752095.1. Lineage (GTDB taxonomy): Bacteria > Pseudomonadota > Gammaproteobacteria > Burkholderiales > Nitrosomonadaceae > Nitrosomonas. The sequence continues at coordinate 8,082 of NZ_JAIEMO010000009.1, read as the reverse complement.
CGGATTTGGACCGTACGGTCAGATACACTCTTTTGCACCTTTGTCAGTGCTAGCCTCAGCTTCAATTAATTTTAATAATCGTTCAACACATGCAGCTTGCTCAAAATTTTTTTTAATTAAGTTTCTTGCAGTGAGGTTAAGTTTATAAGATTCACTTCGTTTGGCATCTAGCTGTTTTATTACAGCTTCGACAAGTTCAGGGGTATCAAAAAAATCAAATAAGAGGCCTGTTTTTCCATGCTTGATAAATTCTTTTATGGGAGCCGTATTGGATGCCACGATGGGCGCACCGCAGGCCATAGCCTCCAGCAAAGACCACGACAATATAAAAGGATATGTCAAGTAAACGTGTGCTTTGGAAACTTGCATGACGGCACGATATTGTTCTCTAGCCAGATAACCGACAACGTGAACTCGATCTGGATCAAGGTCTGCACCGACTTCGCCCAGCATTTTTTCCAGCCAGCTGCTATTACCTCCCGGCTCCGGTCCGTAGGATGATTTTTCGTGCCCCATAATGACGACATGTGCATTTGGTCGCCGCGCCAGTAACTCAGGCAGTGCGCGCATAAATACATGAAAGCCCCGGACTGGTTCCAGCGCCCGTGCGGCGTAGGTAATGACTTCATCCTGGCGAGTCAGGTTGATATTCTTATTGGCGATATTAAAACTTGCTTTGGCATTGGGTCTGAAGTAATCCGTATCAATACCTTCATGAATGACATCAATTTTGCTGTGCGCCCATTCAGGAATAGTTTTTTTCTGCCATTGAGTGGGCGTCCAGCCGGCATCAGAGATTTCAAGGGCTTGTTGCATGGTGGTATTCTTCAAACGCAAACGTGCCAATCCAGTGAATGTGGATTCATGAAACTCCGGATCGAAATCGAAATCCTGCCCCACTGCACTGTAATAATATTCAAAATAGCAAATTAGTTTTATTTTCGGCCATACATCCTTAATAAACAGCACTTCTCCCCAGCCCGGGTGGGCAACAATGACATCAGGCGTGTAGCCCTTGGCTTTCAGACGCCGCGCGGCATCAGCCACAGCCTCGCCCCGCAATATTTTGGCTTCCATTTCTTTAAGCAATGGATGCGTGTTTGGCTCCGGGTTACGGAGAAATTTGTAACTGGCTACGCCTACACCGTCAAATTCTGCACTGGGTGGTTGCTTCAGTGCCAATAATTCGTGTTTGCCCGTTGTAACCAAATGCTTAGCAAGATTGCGAAATTGCGCGGGAAAGTTCTGGTGTATGAACAGTATTTTCATGAGTACTGCTGATCTGTTTTAGAAGTGCAGTTCAGGTTACGCTCAGCTGGCCCGGCAAACTCAATTGAATCTTCACGATCGTTCATATTGCCAGAGCTTTGCAACGCCGCTCTTCCACGGGGAGAAATTGCAAGACCGGCATAACAATATGCATCAAGATTAAGATTGGGGTTATAAAACGGGTCATCATTGATCCATTGATGCCACTTTTGCATCAGCCGGTTTTTCTCGCGCGCCAATCGCCCGCGCCGTTGTGCCGTATCATCACTCCCTCGACTTGCCGACTCGGCATGCATCAATTGTGCCTCTGGGGTCCAGACAATGCGCTTGCCCATACTTCGCAGCTTCAGGCAAAAATCAACGTCATTAAAATTGACAGGAAAATCAATTTCATCCAGACCATTTACTGAAAGATAGTCTTCGCGCTTACAAAGCAGGCAGGCGGCAGTGACTGCACTAGCACTACGCGTTATCTGGTTATATCCAAAATAACCGAAGTCATCTTTATGCCAATTATTTCCTGTATGTCCGACAAGCCCATGAAGACCGAGTACAACACCCGCATGCTGAACCATGCCATTAGGCCATAATAATTTTGCGCCGACTGCACCCACATTGGGTCTGAGCAGATGCCGCACCATGGCTTTAAGCCATCCGCTATCTATAGCTTCTATATCGTTGTTGATGAAGCCGATTAGAGTAGCCTTGGTATGCTGCACTGCACGGTTATTAATGGCTGAAAAATTGAACGGACCGGGATGTTGGATAACATTGACACCCTTACTTTTTACGTGATCAAGGTAAGCAAGCGCATCGGGTTCGACGCTATCGTTGTCGATAACGATTATTTCCATATTGGGATAATCTGTCTTAAGCAAGCTTTCAATACAGCGTTGCAGTAATTCGAAGTGATCACGGGTGGGAATAATCAAGCTAACCGTTGGCCATTTCACAGGGCTTTCCCAAACCAGCCTAATTTCACCATGATCGGCAACAGTCCGGTGTAAACCCGGTGCAAGTATTGCATCACAGCTGTGCTGTGCATCGATATGAGCAGGTGATGCAGCGCCATTGCGACGATGGTAAAGAACCCGGGGTATGTGATAAATCGCTTCAGGATTGTCACCCACTGATTGCACGGCAATCCAAGGCCAGGCATTGGCTTCAGCGATATAAGGGCTTTGGATGGGCAGATTGCAGGCACGTGTAGCAAACAGATGATGCAGCGGGGTTTGGGCTAGGAATAAATCCGGATCCCAATCTGGTTTGAACCAAGGGTGTGGGGATTGTCCATCCGCAAGTATCTGGTCACAATCGGTGAAGGCAATTTGCACCAAGGGATTGTCGAACGCTGCAACAACAGATGACAGTGCATCCGTGGGTAAAGTGTCCCCCGCAATGATGAAACTGAAGATGCCATCACCTTGACTGATTGCAGTCCGAATATGCTCTAGCCACTTTGTGGGTGTTACATGGTGGATTCTCGTATCCTTCAGCGAACTTGATGCGCTGCATACCAGTGCAGTCCAATGTGGATGAGCCTGACTGATCAGACTATCCAAGGTTGTTTCCACATCGTCATCGCCTGCAATAACACACGTGATTGAAGTTGCGGTGCATGGGGAAGAATTGACGCTGCCAAACCGATCTAACCAATTTCGATAACCGGAAAAATCCATAGAGAGCGGTACATGCAACGAATAACGCTGCATAAGTGCGGTTAGAAAGCTGCGTTCTTGTTGTGGCAACACTAAAGCATTCACCCAGGTTGTCAGCGTTACCGGAGGGACAACTACACTAAGAGGACTTCCATTCAGGATTTGACCATGAGCGGTAGTTACGTGTATTTGATGAACGCAGCTATTGGCCAACTCCATCGGCAATGTCAGGCTAAATCCGTGATAAGCATAGCCGCATCCAGTATTTTCCAGCTCAGCACAGTATTGATCAGCACTGCACTCTGCTAGTAATCGTCCTGCTTCATAGGCATATATTGTTTGAGTGACATCGGGATCTAGCATATCCCATGCCCAACCCCATAAGCGCAAACCATCATAATTTTCAACCTGGGTACTAAGCACTCGAGCTGCATTATGTGGGTCATGGTGCGAGAACACTACGCCGGCGAGACGATGTCCGTCATTAGCTACGCAGGCTTCAAAGCGAGCTATCGACTGCCAATCCTGGGGTTGAATTTTAAATGCAAATGCATGACCATGAGCCTCGGCAGGCATAATTAGCTGCAAGCTTTCCAGTTGTAGGGTTAGTGCAGCACGGGTAGTTGCTATCCACTGATCATCACCAATCAAATTGATGGTGATGATTTCATCCGGCCGGGACAGATTGCGTGCCCATCCTATCAAGAAATTTCCAGAGCGCCCCAGCACTGCTCCTTCATAGTTTTTGTGGTGAAAACTTAAAACTTGCGTCATCCGGTTAAACAACCATGAACTAGCGGAAGATCATAGCGTTGAGCTTCCTTGGCAACTTGTATCCTTCTGTGAGCGCAAGGAGAGTAATTGCCGATGGCATAGCAATTATGCAAACGCAGGACATCAGGAATTTGAGCTTCAGGAACTATTCCGGTAAGGTGAATGTTGGGAAGCTGTTGCAAATTGGCGTCATTCAGTGTGTCGCCAAGCACAATGAACATAATGGCCAAGTGTTGTTCAAGAGCCTTATTCGCTTGTTCTATTAACTGCAAATAGCCTTCGTCAAGGGAACGAGCCGATAACACGGCAATGCTCATCGGTTCTTTTAATTCTGTGGAAAGCGGTACTGTCGCTTGAGATTTTAGTGGTGTCTCATTCTGACGGGTAGAGAATGAATTATCTAAATTATTAGAGGCTCCTGTAACAATCTGATCGCTAAGCGATGGGAATCGTCGAATATAAGCATTGCGCATTTCATTATTTAGTACGCTGGTTTTATTAGCTTTTGAAAGTATATGCTGGGTACGCTCTTGCCAAGGAGCTATGCCTGTGAAGTTATAAACCAGCGGCCCGAGCTGTGCTATGCAACGCGCGCATTCGTTAGTGTCAACAGGATCGTCACAAATGACAGCATTGCTTTTCAAGCGGTATTTTCGAGGACAATATCCACTGTAGTCTTCAAGTGTCACATCATAAGGAATAGAACCATCGGTCAAGTAATCGATAATATCGGCTGGCCATTCGCCAAATGTTTTCAGTTCAAGATTCTTAAAGCCTGCGGCTGAAAGATCCTCTCGCAACTCTAATGATTGTTGCGGCCATGCATAGTCTATGTTGTCCAGACCCGTGATGCCGGAAATAGCCAAGTTTACATGCCATTGATCGTGCCGCTTCTTGATAGACCTGAGGGTAAACGTTATCCCTTCATTAAAATCGGAGTTACCGATTTGTAAAGTTCCTTTGTACTGTGGCACAACCCTGGCTAGCCAAAGACGCTGGACATTTCGGCGCAAAGCATAGAGTGGATCATCGGTGAGGAACTGTTCATATTCGTCTGAGTGATGCGGATATCCAGCATGTAGCTTAGGTAAATTTTGTGCGACCAGATATTGTTTTTCATCATTGAAAGATCGACTTCCCCAATGAACAACGTAAATATTTGCTGCGCACACATTGCGCCAGCCGCATGTTTGTAAACGCAAACAAAAATCGGTGTCTTCACCATAGCCTCGACCAAAAGAACCCTCGTTGAGCAGACCAATCTCGTTCAATGCCTTTCTTTTTATGTAAAGGCAGAAACCCACGCCGACAGGTACATCAATCGCTTCTTTGGGCCCGATCGAATTAAATAACTGATCTATCAGCTCTGCATGCTTAGCACTTAACACTGGATTATTTTGCATGGGCAAAGGATAGCTAGCCAGCTCGCCATGATTAGATAAGGGAGTAACTGTTGCAATATCATCGCTCTGATACGCCGCTGCCTGCATCCGATCTAGCCAGTCTCCATAAACCAGCGTATCGGCATTGAGCAAAATCACATCACGAGTACTATCCAGCGTCAGCGCAGTATTAACTGCACCCGAGAAACCCGCATTGATGGGACGCGAAATTAAGACAATTTCCTTTCGTTGAGCTCTTTGTCTAAGTGCAGTGCGCAAATTTTCATCAGTGCTGCAATCATCGACAACGACTATTCGATGCGGAACACTTATATTCGATGCTTTGATAGCCTCTAGACAAGCCAGTGTTTCTGAACAACCTAAAAAAACCGGAACAATAATATCGACGATATTTGAGAGTCTTACTGAGGATGGAAGATTGGGGATTAAATGTTTATTGCCCACAAAAGGACAACCCCATAGGCTGCTGCCTGAGATGCCTATTCTAAGTAAATTGAACGAATCAGGCAGTTTCAAGCGAAATCCATTGTGGCCGTTTCCTATACCTGCAGTTGCCAGCCAGGGCGTGGGCATTCCAATTCCAACAGAAAAAAAATTACCATCAAGTTCAATCAACACGCTTGATTCCGGATCATTTGTATTTATAGCCCAACCAGTGATAAATTCACCTTCGCGCCACGCAGCGCCCATCGCAGAAATACCTGCACCTGCAATCCAGGTTACAACTTCTGAGTTGAAACAGAGTTTTGGCGCTTGTCTCAATAAAGAAATAAGTGATTGATTAAATATTTTTTGATGATTTTCTAAATCTGACCAACACAATTGAAGCAACGAGAAAAAAATGTTTTGATTTCCCGGCATCATCAAGCTGACGATCTTTAAATCATTGATAGCATCAGTCAGATAGCCCCTTTTGGATAGAACGGCAGATCGAACAATCAGAGCATTCGCATCAGGAAGTTTAGTAAGTCTACAAGCACGATCAGCATATCGGAACGCAGTGATCAGGTCGTTGTCATCAAGTTTCTCAAGCGCAATACTCAAATAGTCAGAAAGTGTATAAGGAAGTCTTGGCACAGATTTCATGTTATTCGGACTCATCCAGACCTATCGAAGAGTTTTAAAATAAACTGGGCAAGCTTTTTAAGCTTGCCCAGAATAAAATACTTTTTTAACGTTGATAGATACTAACTGCTAGAAATGAGCATCCAATTGATCAATTCCAACTATTACAATTCCTCCTTCGGTATCAATTCCATTGTTGTCATAAACAAATTTTTCAAAATTAGCTGCTTTAACAACAGAACCATTATCGAGAGTAATCGTTAATTGCGGACCGAATCTTGATACCGTATCGATATTTACCAAGGTTAAATCCAGCTTATCAATACTTCCGCTACTGCCGTTGAGTTGAGAAAGTGTTCCGATATATTCAGAATTCAACTTAACAATATCGTTGTCAGCACCGGTATTAACGAGTGAATTACCAGAACCCAGGTAAACAGTATCATTCCCCGACCCCGTATAAACGCTGTCATTTCCCGGGCCTGTCGTTACGATATCATTGCCTACGCCGGTAAATATTAAGTCATCACCCGCTCCAGCCGACACCGTGTCATTGCCCGAACCAGTATTTACACTATCGTTACCTCCTTCAGCCCACACAATATCATTGCCCGCACCCGTATAAATGACATCGTTGCCCAATCCAGCCGTTATAGCATCATTGCCGGCACCACTATTTATACTGTCGTTACCTGCGTCTGCAGAAATAGTGTCATTGCCAGCACCTGTATTAACCGTATCATCGCCCGCACCAAGATTGACATAATCATGGCCAGATCCAGTTGTAACGTTATCATTCCCATCACCAGAGGAGACGGTAACTCCAATTTTACTATTCAGGGTAACTATATCGTCGCCAGCATTCGTAACTACCACCCCGTCAAAAGTACGTGTATTCGAGCCTGACAAGGTAAAATCAACATTCTCGTTTGTAGTAAAGATAAAAGCATCCACTCCTTTAATATCTGCTTTTGAAATGGAAGAAAGATCCACTGGATCGTTTGGATCAATCAAAACAAGATCTTTTCCACTCACCGAGGCTCCCGTTGGGCTAGTCAGCGGCAGGTTAGAATCAAACTGAACCACCTTAACAGTAGAGCCCAGCTTGCTTAAAATCTTGTTTACGATGTCTGAAGGTATATCTGAAGCATTTAATGAGGCTGCTGCAACACTCTTCGTGACACTATAGTTCGTAGTCGCCATACTTACTCCTCTTTATTTTTTTACTATTCTGCCAAGGAAATATATTTTATTTTTTAACCTGCGAGCGATTCTACCAACATAGCTTTTAAAGAAATAGATGTCATTTGCCCCTCAAATTTAGGTATTTTTGTGAAATATTAGATAAAATGTCCCGACAGCCTGAACGATATATGCTGGATGTCACATTTTTTGTCAGACGCTCAGTTCAAAAGTGAAATTTTCTTCGGCAATCGGACAAATCTCGCGGATTCTCCATAGACTCTATTTCTTGAGTAGATAGTGCATTAAAAAAACAAATGAGATTAATCACGAAGGGTTCTGAAACGGGCTAACGGACTAGCGCATGAACACCAGAATGAGTATGAATCGGAATGGGCAGCGGTAGTTATTTATAGTTCAGAAGATAGAAACTTGGCGTACTTGGGTACGTAAGTGAAATACAGATCCGAGTGTTCGGGCGCTGCTTAACTTTGGTCCCTTAAGGTTTAAAGAAAGTGGAGCGTTAGTATTGGGAATAGAGGTGGCCGCACTTGATTGGACAGTTTTTCCCATTTCTTAAGTGGAAATCTCGCGGTAATGCCTACGCTGTATTTTGCATTGCAGGCAGGTTATCGAAGTAGAACTCATTTGGCGTTTTGTCGTCAAGCGCGGTGTGAGGTCTATTTTGGTTGTAGAACATGAAATATTTTTCTAAGCCTTGTTTTGCATCA